>DASZPP010000240.1:0-32004 GCA_035549975.1 Opitutus sp. | reverse complement strand
ATTTCGCCGCGACAGCGGTGCCGGCGAGAAGGCCGCCGCCGCCGACCGGGCAGATGATCACGTCGAGGTCGGGGAAGTCCTCGAGGAGTTCGAGCGCGACGGTGCCCTGGCCGGCCATGACGCGTTCGTCGGTGAACGGATGAATCAGCGTCGCGCCGGTGTCGGCGAGGAGGCGGGCGCAGGTCTGCTCACGGGCGGCGGCGCTGGGTGCGCAGAAGGTGATCCGGCCCCCGTAGCCTTCGACGGCGCGAATTTTCACGGCGGAGGAATTCGCCGGCATCACGAGGTGGGCGGGAATGCCGCGGAGGCGCGCGGCGCGGGCGACGGCGGCGGCGTGGTTGCCGGAGGAGTGAGTGGCGACGCCGTGCGCGGCCTCGGCGTCCGTCAGCGAGAGGACGGCGTTGGTGGCGCCGCGGGCCTTGAACGCACCGACCTTCTGGAAATTCTCGCACTTGAAGAAAAGCGAGGCGCCGGCGGCCGCGTCGAGGCGCGCGCTCGTGAGGACGGGCGTGCGGTGGATGTGCGGGCGGATGCGGTCGTGCGCGGCGCGAATGGCGGCGAGGTCGAGAGCCATGGTTCTTTCAACCACGAAGAGACGGGAAGGGACGTCAATTTCGGAGTGGTGAACGGGACGGCGACGGGCATACTGCGGGCCTGAAGAACCGCGCGACGAGGGCGTCGCGTTTCCCTTTCCATGATCAAGAAACTGCTCCACACCCGGATGCGCGTGAACGATCTCGAGCGCACGGTGAAGTTCTACGAAGACGTGCTCGGCTTGAAGGTCGCACGCCGGCACACCTCGCCGCGCGGGGCGCAGCTCGCGTTCATCGCGGTGCCGAACAGCGACGAGGAGATCGAGCTGTGCCAGCTGCCGAACAGCCCGGGCGTGCAGGTGCAGCCGGACCTGATGCACCTCGCGTTCGAGGTGGACGACCTGGAAAAGTTCGCGGCGGGGCTGAAGGCGAAGGGTTGCGCGTTGAGCGACGGGCCGACGAAGACGGGGAGCGGATCGGTGATCGCGTTCGTCGATGCGCCCGAGGGCTACGAGATCGAGCTGATCCAGCACGCGAAATGAGGTGAGCACGACCGCAGAGCCGCGAGCGAGCCGCTGGCAAGCGGCGTGGCCGGATGCGGCGGCCTTCGCCGGCGGGCTGGCGGTGGCGTGGTTCGCGAACTGGCGGACGACGGATCTGGTCTGGAGCTTGTGGCTGTCGAGCCTGACGGTCGGTTTCGCGATGATCGTGTGGATGGTGACGGCGCCGTTGCGCGAGATGACGGTCGCGGCGGCCCGCGATCACGCGCCCGGCCACGGCTGGGCCAAGGTCGGCGCCTGCACGCTGGTGGCGGCGGGCACGTTGTTCGGGCTGGCGTTCTTTTGCCCTGCACTTTGGCGGATTTCATTACGTGCACTCCGTGTTTCTGAACTACTTTTTCCCGATCGAGCCGGGAGCGAAGGCGGCGAAGGGGTTTCCGGGACCGGCGCTGTTTGGCGAGGTGGCGCGGCGGTATTGGATGTTTGTGCCGCTGGCGTTCCTGGCGGAGCGGAAGGCGTTCAGGAAAAGGCCGCCGGACGACGGAGCCGTGACACCCGAGGCGATCGCGCGAAGGAAGGCGCGGGGCGGCCCGATGATGGATCCGTATCGCAACGTGATCCGGATGCACCTGCTGATCTTCTTTTTCGCGTTCGCCCATTTCGCGCGGCTCGAAAATTTCGCGGTCTATGCGGTTGTCTATGCGGCGTATTTTTTCCCGTGGCGGCTGCTGAGGCGGTGTGACGCAGTTGGCCCGAATACCGCTCATGTTGCACAAACCAGAAGGTGAAACGGTAGGCAGCCCGCTTGCGGGCGCTTTGCAGAGGGCGAGCAAGCTTGCTGCCTGCGGCCAACTGCATGAGTCCGCCTGGGGCAAAGCCGGCGCGGCGGGAGCAATGGTCATACATTATATGACAATTGCGGGGGGAGCGGTGCGGGCGAGGCGGCGCTCGAAGGCGAAGAGGTATTGCTGGGCGAGGCCGGCGAGCGGGCCGAAATGGGTGCGGCCGAAGTGGGCGATCTGCGCGGGCTTCCAGCCGGCGAGACCGTAGCGGTCGGACAGGGCGCGGATGATCCAGGTGTCGACGGGAAACGCCTCGAGTTTGCCGGCGCCGAAGAGGAGCACGCAGTCGGCGACTTTCTCGCCGACGCCGGGGAGCGAGCAGAGACGTTCCTTCGCGGCGGCGTAGGGAAGGGACTCGGTTTCCTCGAGCCAGCCGGGATGGGCGGCGAGGAACTGGGCGACTTGATGGATGTAGCGGGCGCGGAAACCGAGGAGGCAGGCGCGAAGGTCGGATTCGGGAATGGCGGCGAGTTCGGGCCACGTCGGGAGACGGTGGGAGTGGAGGGCGGAGTCTCCTGACCCCGCCGGCAGGCGGGGAACGGCGCTTTTGGCGGGGTCGGGAGACCCCGCCCTGCAACCGGGCAGCAACTCGCCGTGGCGGGCGGCGAGGAGGGCGAGCATCTGCTTGATCTGGACGATCTGCTTCGTGGCGCTGCAGAGGAAACCGAGGAGGGTTTCACCGAAGGGCTGACGGAGGATGCGCAGGCCGGGAAAAGCGGCGAGACAGGTGGCGAGGTGTGCGTCGCTGCGCCACGGGAGCCGGTCGGCGAGGGCGGCGAAATCGCGGCCGAGGTCAAAATAGTGGACGAGAGCGGCGGCGGTCGCGTCGGTGCTAGCGGCGGGCGCGGACCAGAGGAGCGCGCTGGGGAAATCGAACGAGAGCCGGACGGCGAAGCGGTCGAAGGTGCCGAGCCAGTCGGTGCGCGACGACGGCGTCGCGCCTCCACCCGTGCGGTGCCAGCGGAAGGCCTGGCCGCCGTCGAGAATTTCAGCGAGGACGGCGGGCGCCGGCGGCGGGAAAAGCCCGAGGGGCCGCGGGGCGGACCAGGCGATCGCGGTCATCGTGCGGCAGAAGGATGGACACCGACGGGGGCGGGCTGAGGCGCCGTGTTACCGAGACGCCGGCTTTTCCCACAGGAAACTGTGCTCCGTGGCGACGACATGGCCGTCGCGCGCGAGGAGATCGAGTTTCCATGCGACGGGATGGGCCTTGCGGTTGGGCCAGTCGGGACCGGTGAGGCCGAGCATGAAGACGGCGGTGCGCGCAGGGACATCGGCGGGAAACGTGTAGGTTTTCGTTTCGGGCGAGGTGGGGGCGACCAGTTGCAGCGAGAATTTCGCGCCGTCGAGCGAGGCGTCGGAGTTCGCGACGCGGACGAGAAAATAAAATCCGTCGCGAATCGAAGGATGGGTCCGCCGGACGATGCGGCTGCCGGTGTCCTCGTGGCCCGTGAAATATTCAGAGATGCGGTCGAAGGATTCGGCATCGCGCCAGTCGGGCCAGACGCGGACGAAGTGGACGTCGGCGGCGCGAGCGAGGGAAACCACGAAAGACACGAAACACACGAAAAGGAGGAAGGCCGGGGGACGGCGGGCGGGCATGAGGGAAAGTTGGAAGGGATCGGAGAGGCGGGCAAGCTGGAGTGGAGCGTGTGGGCGGCAGGGGTGTAACACGAAGTGAGGGCAGCGCTTTGCTCGCGGTGTGGTGCCCGGGGGCGGGCCTAAGGTCCGCAGGAAGGGCGGCGGTCTTCCGGTTTTCGGTCGAAAGCGCCGGAGGACTGGCGCGCTCCAAAATCGCCGTCGGGCTACGGGGAGGCGAAGTGGACGAGTTGGAAGCGATGGAGGCCGATGGGCGACGGGGGCCAGCCTTTCACGTAGGGTTTCATCAGGTAGGTGCGGGTGTGATAGAACAGCGGGGCGACCGGTGCGGCTTGCAGGATATAAGCCTCGGCTTTCTGGAAAATTTCGAAGCGCGCGTGCGGATCGGCGGTGCGGGCGGCCTGATCCAGGAGCGCGTCGTAGGCGGGATCGCCCCAGCCGGTCCAGTTGTTGCCGTTGCCAGAACGAAAGAGGTCGAGGAAGGTGACGGGGTCGGCGAAATCGGCGGTCCAGGCAAGGATGCCGAGGGTGTGCGCCAGGGTGCGCTGGTTTTGGAGCCAGGTCTTCTGCTCGTAGGGCTCGATGGTGATGCGGATGCCGAGTTCGCGCTGCCAGGCGGCCTGGATCGTTTCGGCCATGCGCGGCTGGGCCTCGTCGTTGAGCACCTGAATGGGGACGACCGGAAAGTTTTTTCCGCCGGGGAAGCCGGCCGCGGCGAGCAGATGGCGGGCCTGTTCGTAGTCCGTGGAAACGCTCGCGCGTGAAACGTAGCCGCCGCAATCGGGCGGAACGATCGAACGGGCGGACGTATAGGCGCCGAAGAGCACGTCGCGCGAAATGGCATCGCGGTCGACGGCGAGGGCGAGCGCGTGCCGGACGCGCGGGTCGGTGAAGGGCGGCTTGGTGACGTTGAAGTTCAGATAGACGAGGTTGAAGAGCGGATCGACGCGAAGCGGCGAGGGCGACTCGGCGCGGTAGACGGGGATTTTCGACTTGGGCACGTCGTAGGTGAGGTGGAGCTGGCCGGCGCGGAAGTCGCGCTCCTCGGCGTCGGCGTTTTCGATCGGGAAGAAGACGACGCGGTTGAGCCAGGTGCCGGCGGCGTCCCAGTAGTGCGGATTCTTCGAAACGACGACGCGGGCGTTGGGCGACCACTCGGTGAGCGTGAACGCGCCGTTGCTCACCATGTTGCCGGGGCGCGACCACGGGTTGGCGCGGTCGTCGATGCGGCCGAATTTTTCGAGGTTGGCGCGGTGGACGGGCATCCAGGTGTTGTGCGTGGCGAGCGCCGGCAGATACGGCGTGGGGCGCTCGAGGTGAAGGCGGAGCGTGTGGTCGTCGGGGACCTCGATGCCGACGGCGGAAAAGTCCGGGAGCACGCCCTTGTTGAAGGCCTCGGCGTTTTTGATCGGCCACAGCATGTAGGAATAATTGGCGCCGAAGGCGGGCGTGAGGATGCGGCGGAACGAAAAGGCGAAATCGCCGGCCGTCACCGAGTCGCCGTTGGACCAGCGCGCATCGGGACGAAGGTGGAACGTGTAAGTCAGGCCGTCGGGCGACACGTCCCAGCGTTCGGCGACGCCAGGCAGCGCGTGGCTCGTCCGCTCGTCGAGCACGGTGAGGCCCTCGAAGAGCGCGGCGAGAATGATGTCGTCGGTGTAGGCGTCGGCGATCTGCGGATCGAGCGTGGCGGGTTCGTTTTGGTTGCCGATCAGGAGCGTGCGGGTGCGCAGCCCCTCGGCGGCGGGCGATTCGCGGCGGGCGCAGGAGCCGAGCAAACCGAGGGAAGCGAGAAGCCAGAAGGCGGGAGCCAGAAGCCGGAAGGAGTCGCGTCGAAGGCGCATGGCAGTGAGGAAACGCGAACTGGCGTGCGGGGCAAAAATCTTTTCTAAGAAACGCGGCGCCGGTGCGTTTAGCCTTCCAGAACCCATGTCCAGCGAAGCAACGAAAGGACGGGATGAGCGAAATGAAGACGCCGGTTTTCTGGAACGCATTTTCGCGGAGCAACGCGCCCCGCTCACGCGCTACGCAGCGCGGCTGCTCGGCGATGCCGACCGCGCGCGCGATGTCGTGCAGGACACGTTTGCCCGGCTCGCGACCCAGCCGCACGAGGCGGTGGACGGGCACGCGGTCGAGTGGTTGTTCACGGTTTGCCGGCACCGGGCGTTCGATGTGCTGCGCAAGGAGAATCGCATGAAACGCCTCGCGGACGGCGAGGTCGAGCGCGTGACGGCGGAGGATCCGCGGCCGGGACGCCGGCTCGAGGAAGCGGAGACGCAGGCGACGGTGCTGCAGTTGATCGCGAAGCTGCCGCCGAACCAGCGGGAAGTCGTGCGGCTGAAATTCCAAAATGGTTTCAGCTACAAGGAAATCAGCCGGATCACGGAGCTGTCGGTGGGGAATGTGGGGTTCCTGATCCACACGGCGGTAGCGAAGATGCGCGCGGAATTCGCGGCGCAGGGGTTGTGACGGCCGGAGTGAAAAGCAGGAGACAGGAGAAACAAATCAATGAACGAGACGAAGAATTTTGCGGATGACCCGAAGTTGACGGCCTATGCGCTCGGCGAACTGGAAGGTGCGGAGCGGGCGGAGGTCGAGGCGGCGCTGCGCGATGACCCGGCGGCGTGCGCGGCGGTGGAGGAGATTCGCGCGCTGGCGGCGCGGATGGAAACAGCGCTCGCGGGAGAAGCTGCGGCGGATAGGATGACGGACGCGGAAATGCGGCGCGGCGAGGGCGCCGCGGCTCCAAAGGCGAAGGCGGCGATCGTCGCGGGCGAAGATTTGCAGAAACTCGACGGCGGGCCGCGCCGGCGCGACGACTACGAGCGGGGAGCGAAGTCGAAGCTGCTGCGGTTTCCGCAGATTTACTTCCTGATCGGCGGGCTGGCGGCGGCGGGATTCGCGGTGCTGGTTGCCCTGCACGAGCCGGAGCACGCGACGCACGAGCCTGCGAAGAAATACCGCGAGGTGTCGCTCGTGCAGCCGCCGGTGGCATCCATGAACCTGCCGGTGGCGAACGCAGCGACGGCCAGCGGGGCCGAGGCGAAGGATCGGTCGCGCGCACCGGAAATCTCGATGGCGACCGGGCTGCTCGCCCAGGCGAAGCAGGCGCAACAGGAGAAGACGATCGTGGGTGCGCCGATCGCGCCCACGTTTTCGGCGCGGCCGCCGGAACGCGAGTCTGCCGCACGGGCGAAGCGCGGCGGTGGAGCGGAAGCAACGGCCGTGCTCAGCGGCGCGGCGCTGACGGCGCAGACGGAGAAGCCGCCGGTTTATGTTTATCCGCGCGACGACAAATTCGTGGTCGAGGCGCAACCGGCGCCGAAAGTAGCCGCAGTTGCGCCGGCGTTGTCGCCGGAGAAGCCGGTCGTGCTCAGCCCATTCGAAGTCAATGCTGCGCCGAATCCGGGCTTTCAGCCCGCCCAGACGCTCGCGGGGACGCGGCTGCGGACGAATGTGACGGATGCCGCTTCGGCGATCTCGGTGGTGACGGGGCAGTTTTTGCGCGACACCTCTGAAGTGACCTTTGGCACGGGCGAGCGCCGCCTGTTCGGGATGGGCTCGCCGAGGAGCGGCGGCAAGGCGATGAACACCGAGGCCTATGCTTATCGCGCGGAGAATGGGTTTCTTTCGGCGGCGGATAATCCGCTGTCGACGTTTTCGGCGGACGTGGACACGGCGAGCTACGCGAACGTGCGGCGGTTTTTGGAGAGCGGACAGCGGCCGCCGGTGGACGCGGTGCGGATCGAGGAGTTGTTGAATTATTTTCCGTATGGGTATGCGGGGCCGGAGGCGCCTAGAGGCCAGGGGTCAGAGGCCAGAGGTCAGGGCCCAGAGCTGAGAGCTGAGAGCAAGACGCTGGTGGGAAAGCGGGACGAGGGCGTCCCGCCTCCATTCGCGGCGTCGATGGAGGTGGCGGAGGCGCCGTGGGCGGCGGGGCACCGGCTGGTGCGGATCGGGTTGAAGGGGCGTGACGTCGCGGCGAGCGAGCGCGGGGCGGCGAACCTGGTTTTCCTGCTGGATGTGTCGGGCTCGATGAACGAGCCGAACAAGCTGCCGCTGGTGCAGGAGTCGATGCGGATGCTGCTCGGGCGGCTGCGGCCGGACGACCATGTGGCGATCGTGGTTTATGCGGGCGCGAGCGGGCTGGCGCTGCCGTCGACGCCGGTGGCGAAGGCGCGTGAGATCGCGGAGGCGATCGACGGCTTGAACGCGAGCGGCTCGACCAACGGCGCGATGGGCATCCAGCTCGCCTACGACATCGCGAAGGCGAACTTCGTGACTGGCGGAATCAACCGCGTGATCCTGTGCACCGACGGGGATTTCAACGTGGGCGTGACGAGCGAGGGCGAACTCGTGCGGCTGATCCAGGAGAAGGCGAAGAGCGGGGTGTTCCTGACGGTGCTCGGCTTCGGCATGGGCAACTACAAGGATGCGACGCTCCAGCAGCTCGCGGACGCGGGCAATGGCAACTACGGCTATGTGGACTCGCGGCGCGAGGCGGAGAAGCTGCTCGTCGAGCAGGTCAGCGGCACGCTCGTGACGATCGCGAAGGACGTGAAGCTTCAGGTGGAGTTCAACCCGGCGCAGGTCGCGAGCTACCGGCTGATCGGCTACGAGAAGCGGCTGCTGAAGAAGGAGGATTTCAACAACGACAAGGTGGACGCGGGCGAGATCGGCGCGGGGCACACGGTGACGGCGCTGTATGAAATCGTTCCGGTGGGAAGCGAGGAATCAGCCGGCGTCGGCGCCGCCGCGGCCGACGAGCTGAAATATCAGCGCCCGCGCCGCGTTTCCGCTTCGGTCATGTGGAGCCCGGGGCCGGATGCCGCGGCGAGCGGCGAGCTGCTCACGCTCAAGGTCCGTTACAAGGAACCCGCCGGGGATGTGAGCCGGAAGCTGGAGTTTCCGCTGACGGATCGCGGGGAAAAATTCGCGGACGCGAGCGCGGACTTCAAGTTCGCGGCGGCGGTGGCGGAATTCGGAATGATCCTGCGCGATTCGCCGAACAAGGGTGTGGCCACGCTGGCGGATGTGCGAAACTGGGCGGAGGCGGGCGCGAGCAGCGATCCGGGTGGCTATCGCGCGGAGTTCGTCGGGCTCGTGCGGAAGGCCGAGCAGTTGATGCCGTGAGAATTCGCCTGCCGGCTGGCAATCGGGGCTGCGAGCGCCAGCAAGTAGATGAGTGCCCCGGCCGCGGAATTCATCCGACCATCTGGGCGAAGATACCCCCTGCGGATTATAACGACGGGAGGATTGAAACGCGGAGGACGTGGAGAGCGCGGAGGCGTTCGACTTCTCCGCGTCCTTCGCGTTTCAAATTTCGGGGGATTGGATTTGCGGCGGCCGCTACCGCGCAAAGTCCAAATCAAAAGAGGCGTTGGTATAAGCAGGCGGGACGCCTGCGCTACGACTTGCGGCGAAGCATGCCGCGGCGGGCGAAGAGGCCGAGCGCGGCGAGGCCGCAGAGCAGGAGGGCCCAGGTCGAGGGCTCGGGGACGGCGGCGGGGTTGAAGTTCAGCAGGAGATCGTTGCCGTCTTCGCTGAGATTGAGCGAGAAGGCGCCGCCATTCAGGCCGGTCAGGAAGCTGCCGGAATCGGTCAGGAAAGAGATTTTCGACGAATCGAAACTCGAGATGCCGCCCGTGGTCGTCAGGACGACCCAGGGCTGTGCAGGCGCGGCAGAAGTATCGAAGGCGGCGATGTGCCCGTCGCTGTTATAGGAGGAGACGCGGAAGATGAACGGGCCGCCGCTGTAATCGAAGACGAGCGAGCCGGTGATGTCGACGAGGTCGGAAGTGTTGCCCTGGACGGCCCAATCATAGACGCCGCCGGAGGAAAAGGTGACCGTGGTGGGGCTGTGGATTTCGCCTTCGTCGAAGCCGATGTGGAGCGTCCCGACGGGCGCGGCGTTCGAGCCGTGGTTGAGCCCCCGCGATGGATCGAGTTTGGCGCCGGGCGAGATGACGTCGTTGTCAGCAATCACCAGCGACTGGCCAATGGGGGCGATCGTGCCGAAACCGGCGATGGCGGCGCGTTGGCCGGCGCTGCCGCTGAGCGTCACGTTATTGGTGAGCAGCACGCCATCGGCGAGTCCGAGAATCCCGGAGGGGTTGACCGTGATGGCGCCGGTGCCGAGAGGCTGGTGGTCGATGTTGTATTCGCTTGCATCCTTGTTGTCGGCGACGAGGAGTCCGGCGTTGATGTGAATCTCGCCGTTGAGGGCGCTGTTGTCGCCGGCCAACACGAGCATGCCGGAGCCGTCCTTGATGAGCGTGGCGCTCGTGGTGGTGAACGGATTTGATTCGTTGAGCGGATCATAACCCATGATCGGGCCGCTGAAGCGGTCCCGGTCCGATTCGGTGATGGTCAGGGTCTCGACGGCGGTGGTCAGGAAGAGCGCGCCCGTGTCACTGGTGACGAATGCCTTGTCCTCATCCGTGGAATCGTCGAGGCCGCCGATCTGTGGGTTGGCGGTGTCGAAGACGAGCGAGGCCTCGTTCATGAGGTGCACGGTGCCTTCGCCCAGGGCGTTGTCGGACTGGGCGACAAGCGTGCCGCCGGAAACGTCGGTGCCACCCGTGTAGTCGTTGTCGCGGTTAAGAATGTTGACGCCAGAAGCGTTGCTGACGTGGGTTGGGCCGCTGATTTTCACCGGCGATCCTTCGGAGGTGCCGTCGCTCGTCAGATAGTAGGGGTTCGTGGCGCTGCCGGTTCCGGCCAGAAGTACGGTGCCAAAACCGGCGCCGGTGGTGATGGTGGCGGCCTTCAGATAGCCGGCGGACTCGGCCGGGGCCGAGTCGCCTTCGTCAGAGAGACCGATCGAGATGATGCCAGAGCTGCCGGATGAGCTGGCGAGCGTAAGGGTGCCGTCGCCGTCGCCGATCGTCACGGTGCCGCCGCTGGTGAGGACGAGTGAGCCGTAGCCACTGTCGCCGATGACGAGCGAATCCGTGAGGGTCCATGAGCTGCACGCCCCATCGACCTGCGAGGCGCCGATGGTGCTGCTGTTTGGTGCGACGAAACCGTTGGCGCTGGTGACCTTGCCTCCGTTGGTGATGAACAGGGAGGCGAGGCTGAGATCCCGCGCGTGGGGTCCGGAGGTTTCGTGGCTGGTGCCGGCGCTGCCGACGATCACATCGGCGTCCGGATGGTAGATGGAGGCGCCCGAGCCGGAGACGATAAGGAGGCCCTCGGCGATCGCTGTGCCGCCCGAGTAGGTGTTGGCGCCGGTGAGCGTCAGGTTGCCGGTGCCGGCCTTGACGAGCGCGAGCGTGCCGACCTCCGAGTCGAGCGAGAGGCCGTGAATCCCGCCGCCGTGGCTGACCGGAGTTTCCTCCGGCGCGGCGTCGGAGATCGTGCCGGAAAAGGTCGAATTCGACTCGCTGTCGGTGTCGACCGTGAGCACGGCGCCGGAGGACGTGCTGCCGTTATAGATGCTGCCGGCCTGGCTGAAGCCGGAGCTGATCTCGCCGACGGTGGTGTCGTGACCGTCGAGGATCAGCTTGCCGCCGGCGCCGGAACCGCTGCCGTCGAAGTAGATTTCGGTCGAGGCGCTCAGGGCGTCGTCGGCGCCGAGCTTGACGAAGCTGTCGTCACGGAGGTTGAGCGTGACGGCGCCGATGGCGCCGGTGTGGCTGGCATAGACCCCCGCTGAATTGCTGAAATATTCCTGGAAGGAGGAGGAGTCGGCGCCATTGACTGCATTTTCCGCCGTGGCCCAGAGGAAGGAGCTGCCGGAAAAATACTGGGTGCCGCCCGTGACCGCGTTCGTCGTGCTGGCGCGAAGATGGGTGTCGTCGGCGAAGAACTGCGTGCCGCCGCCGACGGCGTTGGCGTGGTTCGCTTGCAGCGAGGAATAGCCGCTGAAACACTGCATGCTGTCGCCGCCGATCGCGGGGCCGCTCGTGGCGTTCCAATTGCCGTTGACGGTGAGGTGGGCGGTGGCGTTGAGGAAATCGGTGACATCGCCGGAGGTTGCCGCGGTCAGGATTTCTCCGAACGTATCGCCGGGGGGCAGATCGTGATGTCCGTCGAAATAGCTGCTCAGGTACTCGCCGTTGGTGGAGAAATCCTGCGTGCCGCCGGTGATCGCGCCGGCGGTGCTCGCGACCAGCGTGGCGGTGTCGGTGAAGAACTGCTTGCTGTCGCCCGAGGCGCCGGTGATCGAGCCGGACTTGCCGGCTTTCAGGAGCGAGTCGCCATGGAAATGCTGCTCGCCTCCCGTGATCGCGCCGCTGCTGGTGACCTGCAGGGAGGACGAATCGTAGAATTCCTGCGTGCCGCCCGAGATGGCGCCGCCAACGTGGGCGTTGATCTGGGAATTGTCGTAGAGGGTGGTCAGGCCGCTGGATGCGCCCAGGGCGTTGGTGAAGGTGAGCTTGAGGACGGAGCTGTTGTAGAACGTCCAGTCGCCGGTGCCCCGCGCGGTGTCGCTCGAGAGCTGGACCGTGCCGGCATCGACCGTCAGCGAGCCGGAGAAATCGGAGTTGTCGCCGGAAAGCGTGAGCGTGCCGGAGCCGGTTTTAGTGATCGAGGTCGTCGCGTCGCCGGTGAACGATCCGGCGAAAGTCGTCGAGCTATTGCCGCTCAGAGCAAGACTGCCATCCGTGTTGAAAACGACGGTTGAACCGGTGACACCGGCGAGAGATTTGACCGACTGCGAGTGGTCGTACAGATCCAACTCCGCGCCGGATGCGGTCAAGTTTACGCTGGTCGTGGAGGGCAGAACGTTGTCGTCGGCCAGTTGCAGTCGGCCGCCGCTGATGGTGGTGCTGCCGCTGTAGTTGTCGGTGTTGCCGCTCAAGACCAAGGTGCCGGACCCGTACTTGGCGAGCGCACCAGGGCCGGTGATCGGGCCGGCGACGGTGAGCTGGGTCGAGACCTCGGTGTCAAAACTGCCGCCATTTTCCGTGAGGGTGATGCCGCGATTGGGATCGAGCGTCAGCGTGGCGGTGGAATGCAGGGTGCCGCCGTCGAGAGTCAGGTTGTCGACGGTCAACGATATCGGTACAACTCCGAACGCGGTGGTGACGTCGAGATCCGAACCGATCTCAACGACGCCTGTAATTTGTCCGCGCAGACCGGCCGCGAAAACGAGAAATGCCAGCGGCAAAAAATTGGCCCGGCGCGCCGCGTGGACGAAATCCCAAAGGTTAGCAGGCCATGCAACAACTCGCGTCCAGACGCGAGGGTCCTCAGAGGTTTTCATTGAAGTGGAAGGGCACTGCCGGTGCGGGTGAAATCGGTGGCAGAAAACGGTCCCACCGGCAAGGCTAGAGAAGACGGTTTTAGCGGACCAAGTGCGGTTTTGGATTTGGCGGGTGCTGAAGGGGAACAGCGATGATGAAACGTAGAACAGGGATCGCCGACTACGGATTCGGCGGGCCGAGCAGGGGGCGGAGGTATTTCCAAACGGTGGCGGCGACGATCGCGTGGCCGGTGGCGGTGGGGTGGATGCCGTCGGCCTGGTTGAGATCGGGATGCGCGGCGACGTCGGCGAGGAGGAACGGGATGAGCGTGGCGTGGAATTTTTCGGCGACGGCGGGGAAGATCGCGGCGAAGTCGCGCGTGTAGTCAGGGCCCATGTTCGGTGGCATCATCATGCCGGCGACGACGAGCCGGACGGCGGGATTTTTCGCGCGAACGCGTTCGAGGATCGCCTCGAGGTTGGTGCGGGTGACGGCGGGCTCGATGCCGCGCAGGCCGTCGTTGGCGCCGAGGGCGAGGACGAAGACATCGATCGGCTGGCGGAGAATCCAGTCGATGCGGCGGAGGCCGCCGGCGGAGGTTTCGCCGCTGAGGCCGGCGTCGACGACGCGGTAGGGGAGACGGGCGGCGGCGATTTTTTGCCGGATGAGCGCGGGGTAGGCCTCGGTGGCGGGATCGTCGAGGCCCAGGCCGAACGTAAGGCTGTCGCCGAAGAAGACGATGGTCTTCGGGGTGGCGGCGGCGCGGAGGGAGGAGGAGCCGGCGAAGCACGCGAAACACACGAAAAGGAAAGCGAGCGCCCGCGAACTAGGCGAAAAGGCGTGAAGGGTTGAAAGCACGTTGTAGCGGCAGGCTTCCGTGCCTGCCGGCGGCGAGGCGGCAATTCCCGGCAGGCAGGGACGCCTGCCGCTACGACAGCGGCTGGCCGTTCGCGGGGAAAAAAGACCGTTCAACATCAGGTGTTTTCTTTCGTGTGATTCGTGTGTTTCGTGGACACTTCAATGACTGATCAGGCGATGCTGAAAGTCGAGCGACTGACCAAGACGTATGCGACGGCGGCGGGGCCGCTGACGGTGCTGCACGAGGTGAGCTTCGAAGTCGGCGCCGGTGCGAGCGTGGCGATCGTCGGGCCGAGCGGGAGCGGGAAGACGACGCTGCTGGGGTTGTGCGCGGGGCTGGACCGGCCGACGAGCGGGAGCGTGACGCTGGCGGGCGCGGCGATCGACGCGCTGGACGAGGACGCGCGGGCGCGGGTGCGAAACGAGCACGTGGGGTTCGTGTTTCAGAATTTTCAACTGGTGCCGACGCTGACGGCGCGGGAAAACGTGCTGGTGCCGGTGGAGCTGCGCGGCGAGGGCGGCGCCGCGGTGGAGGAGGAGGCGCAGGCGCTGCTGGCGCGGGTGGGGCTGGGGGAGCGCGGCGGGCACTATCCGGTGCAACTGTCGGGCGGCGAGCAGCAGCGCGTGGCACTGGCGCGGGCGTTCATGAACCGGCCGAAGATTCTGTTTTGCGACGAGCCGACGGGGAATCTCGACGGCGACACGGCGCACGCGATGGTGGAGCTGATCTTCGGGTTGAATCGCGAGCGCGGCACGACGCTGGTGCTGGTGACGCACGACCTGGAACTGGCGGGGCGGTGCGGCAGAATCATCCGGCTGCGGAGCGGGGCGGTGGTGGCATGAAAACTCCAAGCGCCGAAATCCAAGGTCCAGAGAAGCTCCAAGGCGCCAAACCGCAAAGGAAGATGAGAGTGGATTGGACGGTGGGATTTGAAGGTTCTCTGAATCTTGGAGCTTGGTGCTTGGTGCTTTTTCAACAGGGGCGCGGGCGATGAATTTCGTCCTCAAGATGGCGTGGCGGGATTCGCGGGCGTCGCGGCGGCGGCTGGTGCTCGTGTCGCTGTCGGTGGTGCTGGGGATCGCGGCGCTCGTCGGGATCGCGTCGGTCGGCGACAACCTGCAGCGCACGGTGGAAGTGCAGACGAAAGCGCTGCTCGGGGCGGACCTGACGGTGACGTCGCGGCATGATTTCTCGCCGGCGGCGCTGGCTTATTTCCGCGGGCTGGGCGGGGTCGCGCGCGAGATTTCGCTGCGGTCGATGATCACGTTCCCGACGCGCGGCGGGCAGCGGCGGCTGGTGCAGGTGCGGGCGCTGACGGGCGGGTTTCCGTTTTACGGCGAGCTGGTGACGGCGCCGGCCGACGCGATGCGGCGGGTGCAGGCGGGGAAGGACGCGCTGCTGGAGGACACGCTGCTGGTGCAGTTCGGGTTGCGCCCCGGCGACGAAGTGAAAATCGGCGAGACGACGTTCACGGTGGCGGGGGCGTTGAAGAAAATCCCCGGCGAGTCGGCGGCGGTGGCGATGCTGTCGCCGCGGGTTTATGTGTCGCTGGCCTCGCTCGAGGCGACGGGGCTGCTGGGGCGGCAGAGTTTCACGACGCACAAGGTGTTTTTGAAACTGCCGGCCGCGGTGGGGGCGTCGACGCTCCGGGCGGAAGCGCTGGCGAAGCAGATTCGCGAGAAGTTCAGCGGGGAGCGGTTCAGCGTGGCGACGGTCGAGGAACGGAAGCGCGACCTCGGCGACAGCCTGAAGGATGTTTATTCGTTCCTGAGCCTGGTGGGATTTGTCGCGCTGTTCCTGGGCGCGGTGGGCGTGGCGAGCGCGATGCACGTGTATGTGCGGCAGAAGATCGCGACGGTGGCGGTGCTGCGCTGCCTCGGCGCGAGTGCGCGGACGAGTTTCGCGATCTATCTCGTGCAGGGATTCTGCATCGGCGGGCTCGGCGCGGTGATCGGCGCGGCGGCGGGGATCGGCGTGCAGGCGCTGCTGCCGCGGGTGCTGAAGGATTTTTTGCCATTCCAGGTGGAGCTGTTCGTGTCGTGGCCGGCGGTGTGGCGCGGGGCGGGGGCGGGGCTCGTGATCTGCGTGCTGTTCACGCTGCTGCCGCTGCTGGCGGTGCGGCGGGTGTCGCCGCTGCTGGCGATCCGGTCGGCCGCGGGGGAAAACACGGCGGCGGATCCATGGCGGAAATGGATTTACGCGGGGATCGCGGTGGCGATCACGGGGTTTGCGATGGTCCAGGCGGGAAACTGGAAGGTGGGCGCGGCGTTCGCGGTCGCGATGGGCATGGCGTTTGGCGTGCTCGCGGGCATCGCGCGACTGGTGGTGTGGGCGGCGCGGCGGTTCGGGCCGCGGCGGCGCGGGCCGTATGTGTGGCGGCAGGGGCTGGCCAACCTGCACCGGCCGAACAACCGCACGGGGCTGCTGCTGCTCGCGCTGGGGCTGGCGACGTTTTTGATGCTCACGATCATGCTCACGCGGGCGACGCTGCTGGCGAAGATCGCGGCGGTGGGCGGCGGCGACCGGCCGAACCTGATGTTTTTCGACGTGCAGGACGACCAGATCGGGCCGCTCGAGAAGCTCGCGAGGGAAAACGGAACGCCGGTGGCGGCGAGCGCGCCGATGGTGACGATGCGGTTGACGAAGCTGAACGGCCGGGACGTCGAGGAGCTGTTGAAGGACGACAAGTCGGGATTGCCGGGCTGGGCGCTGCGGCGGGAGTATCGCTCGACGTATCGCGGGGCGCTGAGCGACACGGAGAAGGTGACGGCGGGAAAGTTCGTGGGGCGGGTGGCCGCGGATGTGAAGCGCGTGCCGGTGTCGATCGAGGAAGGGCTGGCGAAGGACCTGCACCTGAAGCTCGGCGACGAGCTGACCTTCGACGTGCAAGGCGTGCCGTTGACGACTTATGTGGCGAGTCTGCGCCAGGTGCAGTGGCAGCGGATGCAGCCGAATTTTTTCGTGGTGTTTCCCGAGGGCGTGCTCGAGGCGGCGCCGAAGACCTTTATCGCGGCGGTGCGCGCGCCGTCGCCGGCGGATTCGGCGCGGCTGCAGCAGGCGGTCGGGCGGGAGCTGCCGAGCGTGTCGGCGATCGACCTGACGCTGCTCCTGCAGACCTTCGACGGGATTTTTTCGAAGGCGGCGTGGGTGATCTCGTTCATGGCGGCGTTCACGGCGGCGACGGGCGTGATCGTGCTGGCGGGGTCGATCCTGGCGGGGCGGTTCCAGCGCGTGCGCGAGGCGGTGCTGCTGCGGACGCTCGGGGCGACGCGGCGGCAGTTGCGGCAGATCCAGCTCGCGGAGTACGTCGTGCTCGGCGTGCTGGCGGCGGCGACGGGCGCGGCGCTGGCGGTGGCGGCGAACGCGGTGCTGGCGAAGTTTTTGTTCAAGTCGCCGGTGGTGTTCGCGCCGTGGGCGATGCTTGGCGCGGCGGCGGCGGCGGTGGCGGTGACACTGGCGACGGGGCTGTTCGCGAATCGCGGCGTGGCGACGCATCCGCCGCTGGAAGTGTTGCGGCAGGAGACGTGAGCGGCTCGACTGGGTGGATGAAAGCAATTCTGCTGCTGGCGGCGGGACTGGTGATGGCGGGGCGGTCGGGTGCGGCGGAGGCGGGGCCGTTTCGCTTCGGGATGGTGGGGCTCGTGCACGATCACGCGGGGCTGTTCATCGGGGACACGCGGCACCGGCGCGACGTCGAGCTGGCGGGCATCGTGGAACCGAATCACGAGCTCGTGGCGCGTTACGAGAAAGCCTACGGGCTGAAGCCGGCGCTGTTTTTCGACACGCTGGCGGAGATGCTCGATCGGACGCACGTGCGGGCGGTGGCGGTGTGCAGCAGCACGTTTGGCCATCGCGAGATTGTCGAGGCGTGCGCGGCGCGCGGCGTCGATGTGATGATGGAAAAGCCGCTGGCGGTAAACATGGCGCACGCGCGGGCGATCGCGGCGGCGGCGCGGCGGAGCGGGATTCGCGTGGTCGTGAATTACGAGACGAGCTGGTATCCGACGACGCAGGAGGCGCGCCGGCTCGTGGGGGACGAGCGGGCGATCGGCGAGCTGCGGAAGATCGTCGTGCGCGACGGGCATGAGGGGCCGAAGGAAATCGGCGCCTCGAAGGAGTTTCTCGCCTGGCTGACGGATCCGGTGCTCGACGGCGGCGGGGCGCTGATGGATTTCGGTTGTTACGGCGCGGACCTGATCACCTGGCTGATGGGCGGGCAGCGGCCGGTCGCGGTCACGGCGGTGACGCAGACGATCAAGCCGGAGGTTTACCCGAAGGTGGACGACGAGGCGACGATCGTGCTGAGCTATCCGCACGCGCAGGGCATCATCGAGGCGTCGTGGAACTGGCCGTTCGGCCGGAAGGACATGGATGTCTACGGGCGGACCGGCTACATCCTGGCGCCGAACCGCAGCGAGCTGCGCGTGCGGCGGAGGGACATGGCGGAAGCGGCGGCGGCGGCGCCGGTGCTGACGGGCGCACGGGCGGATCCGCTGACGTATTTCGCGGCGGTCGCGCGGCGCGAGATCGAGCCGGATGGGTTGTCGTCGCTGGAAACGAATTTGATCGTGACGGAAATCCTGGATGCCGCGCGGGAATCGGCGCGGACCGGGCGGCGGGTGGAACTGGCGGCGGAAGCGAAGTGAGGGATTGCTTCGCCGCTTCGCTCCCCGCAATGACAAGCGGTTCATGAGTGCGCGCGTCGTCACGTTTCACTACACGCTCCGCGATCCGGCGGGGAAGATCATCGACACCTCGCTGGGCGGCGATCCGGTCACGTATCTGGAAGGGGCGGGGCAGGTGATCGACGGGCTCGACGAGCAGTTGCGATCGGCGAGCGCGGGCGAGAAGCGGCGGATCGTGGTGCCGGCGGCGAAGGCCTACGGCGAACGCGATCCGGGGCAGGTGCGGCGGGTGAAACGCACGCGCCTGCCGGTCGAGGGCGAATTGAAGGCGGGCGACACGTTTCAGGCGGGGGCGGACCGGCATGCGCCGGTGGTCGCGGTGGTGTCGGTCGAGGGCGACGACGTGGTGCTCGATGCGAACCACCCGCTGGCGGGCGTCGACCTGACGTTTGACGTCGAAGTGCTCGCGGTGCGCGCGGCGACGGCGGAAGAGGCGCGGCGCGGGTAGGATTTGGCGGGCGCGTCGCGGCGGTCGCGATGATTCCGGTCGTGCAATCCCGGCGGATCGCACTTAGTGAAGCGGGCCAACTTCCCGCCCCGCCGATTGGTTTCGCACCGGGGTGAAGGCGGTCCCCGAAGCTCCCCCTCCCATGTCAACGTCCACGCCGTTGTTGGATTCATCGTCGAGGCCGACAAAGGTGCAGATGTTCGCGCTGTCGTTCACGGCGCTCTTTCTGGAGATGATGGTGATCCGCTGGGTGCCGTCGGTGGTGCCGCTGATCGCCTATTATTCGAATCTGATGCTGCTGAGCTCGTTCCTCGGGCTCGGCGTCGGGGCGCTGGCGGCGAAGAGCCGGACGAGCGTGTTCAAATGGTTTCCCGCCTTTCTCGCCTGCGAAATCGTGACACTGCTCCTGTGCCGCCATGTGACGCTGGGCGCGTCGGCGGTCGAGGCGCGGTTCAACACGTTCGGCCCGACGGTGCTCAACACGCTCGCGCTGCTCTGGATCTTTGCGATCAACGCGCTGGTGTTCGTGCCGCTGGGCCAGCGGATGGGCGCGCTGTTCAACACGCTGCCGCGGCTGTCGGCCTACGGCTGGGATCTCGCGGGCAGCCTGAGCGGCACGGTGGGCTTCGGGTTGTTTTCGCTCACGCATTTCTCGCCGCAGCTCGGGCTCGCGGTCGTGATGGTGATCTATCTCGCGCTGTCGCCGCGCGGGCGCTGGCGGCTGGACCTGCCGGTGTTTGCCGCGGTGCTCGTGACGATGTTCCTGGCCAGCGATCCGGCGGCGATCTGGTCGCCCTATCACTACATCACGGTGAGCCGGATCGAGACGCCGAACATCACGGAGGACGCGCCGCCGGCGAACCTGCGGACGATGATCAACCCGCCGATCTACTCCGCGAGCATCAACCAGCTCTTCTACCATTTCGACGCCACCTTCCGCCCGGAGCGGTATCGGCCCGGGAGCTGGCGGGCGGATTCGTTTGTGCCGAGTTGGGCGCGGTATTACCAGGCGCCGTATCTCCTCGCGGAGCGGCGGGATCGCGTGCTGATCCTGGGCGCGGGTGGCGGCGGCGATGTCGAGGCGGCGCTCGTCGCGGGCGCGCGGCATGTCGATGCGGTGGAGATCGACCCGGTGGTGATCCAGGTGGCGCGGCGCTTCAACGCCGGCGCGCCGTATGCGGACCCGCGCGTCGCGGTGCACGTGAACGATGCGCGCGCGTATCTCGCGCGGGCGAAACCAGGCTACGATGTCGTCGCGTTCGGCCTGCTGGATTCGCACGCGCTGTTCACGAGCATGAACAACGTCCGGCTGGACGGGCACGTTTATACCGTCGAGGCGATGCGCGAGGCCTACGGGCTGCTGGCGGATCACGGGCTGCTGTTCCTGTCGTTTTACGCGATCAAGGACTGGATGGTGCCGAAGCTCTACCAGATGGTGGCCGCCGGGACGGGGCGCACGCCGACGATGTATATCGGGGCGCGGACGGTCATCCTGTGCGTGTCGAAGGATCCGCGCGCGAAACTGCCGCGGATGATTTTTCAATTTGAGCGCACGGACCTGGGTCCGGTCCTGCCGCGCATCGACGTGCCGACCGACGACTGGCCGTTCCTCTACCTCAGCCGGAAGGCGATCCCGTCCGATTACCTGATCGCGATCGGGTGCCTGCTGGCGCTGTCGCTGTCGGCGATCGCGGGCCTGCGGCGCAGCGCGCTCGGCGCGGGCGACCTGCATTTCGGTCTGCTGGGAATGGGATTCCTGCTGCTGGAAACGAAGAGCATCAGCGACTGCTCGCTCTATTTTGGCGCGACGTGGCTCGTCACGGTGATCGTGGTGAGCGGGGTGCTGCTGATGGTGATCGCGGCGAATTTCGTCGCGGTGCGCCTGCGGGAATTTTCCGTGTGGCTGTACGCCCCGCTCTTTTGCGCGCTCGCGCTGCTGCTGCTCGTGCCGCGCGAGGGCGTGCTCGGGCTCGATTTTCCGGCGCGCCTGCTGTGGGCGGTGCTGGCGGTGCCGCTGCCGGTGTTTTTCGCGGGCATCATTTTCTCCACGACTTTCCGCGACGCGGGCGCGCCGTCGTCGGCGTTCGGGGCGAACCTCATCGGGGCGATGATCGGGGGGTTTTGCGAGTATCTCGCCATGGCGATCGGGAGCTGGCGGCTTTCGCTGCTGGTCGCGGTGGCATATGGCCTGAGCCTGCTGACGCTGCTGAGGGCGAAGCGGTCGCAGCGGGCGCTGTAGCGGCGGGCGCGGCGCCGGGCGACAGCAAGATTTGCGGCAAAACGCGGCTTGGATTTGGGTGGGTTCGTGTCCATTCGTGGAAGAACCCCATGAAAATTCTCGGCATCGACATCGGCGGATCGGCGGTCAAGGGCGCGCCGGTGGACGTGACGACGGGAAGGCTGCTCGCGGAGCGGATGCGCATCGCGACCGACAAGCCGCTCACGCCGCTGATGATGAGCCGGGCGGTGAAGGAGATCGCGCGGAATTTCAAATGGCGCGGGCCGATCGGCGTCGGCTTCCCCGGAGTCGTGCGCGAAGGCGTGACGCTGACGTCGGCGAACCTGCATCCGCGGTTCATCGGTTGCGACACCCGGCGGCTGTTCGCGAAGGCGACGCGCTGCCACGTGTCGCTGGTGAACGACGCGGACGCGGCCGGCCTGGCGGAGATGAAATTCGGCGCGGGGCGGCGCGCGCGCGGGGCGGTGCTGCTGCTCACGCTGGGGACGGGCGTCGGGTCGGCGCTGTTTTACCGCGGTCTGCTCTACCCAAACACCGAGCTGGGGCACCTGCCGATGAAGGGCGACTCGGCGGAAAAGTTCATCGGGGCGGCGGCGCGCAAGCGCCGCGGCCTGTCGTGGGCGAAGTGGGGCCGGGAACTGGGCGGCTACATCCGGACGCTCGAGCGGATTCTCTCGCCGGAGCTGATCGTGATCGGCGGCGGCGTGAGCGCGAAGAGCGCGAAATTTTTCAAGTATGTTCAACACCGCGTGCCGATGGTGCCGGCGCGGTTTCACAACCAGGCCGGGATCGTCGGCGCCGCGTTGTGGGCGGAGGTCGAACGGGATTTATGATTTACGATTTTCGAATTGCGTTTGCGGAGGCTGGATGCGGCGGAACCCGATCGCGATGGCGCGGGCAGTCGCGGCGGGCGCAAAATCGGAAATCGTAAATCGCGAATCATAAATGAACGCGGACATCCTGATCGTGGGGCAGGGACTGGCGGGGACGATGCTCGGCTGGGAGCTGGAGCGCGCCGGGGTGAAGTTCCGCCTCGTCGATGCCGGGCATGCGCGGGCGGCGTCGCGGGTGGCGACCGGGATCATCAACCCGATTACCGGCCGGCGGATCGTGAGAAGCTGGCGCGCGGACACGCTGTTGCCGATCGCGCGGGAGAGCTACCTGGCGCTGGAGGCGGAATTGCGGGTGCCGCTGTGGCAGGATTTGCGGGTGCGGCGCCTGTATGTGGACGAGGAGGAGCGGCGGATGCTGGCGGAGGAGCAGGCGCGCGACGCGCTGTCCGATTACGCGCGGGTGACGGACAGCGATGGCTTCTGGATCGAAGGGGCTGCGCGCGTCGACGTCCCGGCCTTGATCGCCGCGGCGCGGGAGCGCTGGCGGCGCGGCGGCCTGCTGCAGGAGGAGCGGGTTGACGTCGTGACGGCGCGCAATGAGCACGACCTCGTGATCGACTGCCGCGGGGCGATCGACGGGGCGTTTGGCTTCGTGCGGTGGCAATATTCCAAGGGCGAATGCCTGACGATCGCGATCGAAGGGCTCGCGCCGAACGTGGCTTTCAATCGCGGCCACTGGATGATGCCGCTGTCCGGCGGGCTCGCGCGGGTCGGGGCGACGCATGCACCGTCGCGACGCGACACGGTGCTGACGGCGGAGGCCCGGGCGGCGCTCGAGGCCAGCGTGCGAACGATGAGCGACCGGAAATTTGCGGTGGTGGACCAGGATGCGGGAGTGCGGGTTTACGTGGCGGACAAGAAGCCGGTGGCGGGGCGGCATCCGGCGGATGCGCGCCTCGGCGTGTTCAGCGGGCTGGGCGGGAAGGGAGCGCTGTTCGCACCGGCGATCGCGCGGATGTGGGCGGAGCACCTGGTGCACGGCACGCCATTCGATCGCGAGGTCGACGTGGCGCGGATGTGGCGGGGCTGAGGGCTGGATCCCGCGCGGCCGGAGAAACCGGCGGGCGAGCCCGCGCCCACGAGCATCGGCGCGACGTGCGAACCGGAGGTGGACGCAGCGGCGGAGGGGCGGGACGATCGCCGACCCCTGAATGCGTTCGTCGCAGCGGGAGGTTGTTCGTCGCGGTTCTATGTCGATTCACCGCAAGCAGGGTTTATGCGCTTGAACCGGAGTCAGCGCGGGGGAAGAAGCACGTCGCACCCCATGAACAAACGCTGGGCCAAGCTCCTGATTGCCATCGGCGCGGCGGCGTTTGTCGGGCTGACGCTTACGCTCGAGCTGTATTTCAACAACCGGGCGGTGATGATGGCGGTCGATCTCTTCGACCTCGGCATGCCGCAGTTCGTGCGCGGGGCGATGTGGGCGGCGCTGGCGCCGTTGATTCTGCGGCTGTGCGAGCGGGTGCCGCTGAGCCGCGGAAAATGGGCCGGCGGGATCGGCTTTCACCTGCTGGCGAGCTTCCTGGTGATGGCGACGTATTACCTCGGGCGGATCTGGGGCTACACGCTGTTCTGGCCCGAGGAGGCGACGAAGGGGTTTTGGAAGATGGCGCTCGATGGATTTTTCGGGCACAACCTCGTCGACATGGCCTACTACTGGGCGATGGTCGCGCTCGGCTACGGGCTGGAGATCCAGCAGCGGCTGAAAAGCGAGGAGGTGAAGGCGGCGCAGCTCGAGACGAAGCTGATCGAGACGGAGCTGAACGCGCTGCGGCAGCAGATGCATCCGCATTTCCTGTTCAACACGATGAACACGATCGCGGTGCTCGTGCGCGAAGGCCGGAACGACGACGCGGTGACGCTGCTTTCGCGGCTGAGCTCGCTGCTGCGGATGTCGCTCGACAACACGGGCGTGCCCGAGGTGACGCTGCAGCAGGAGCTGGATTTCCTGGCGCATTACATCGAGATCCAGCAGGCGCGATTTTCGGACCGGCTCACGGTCGAGGTGGCGGTGGCGCCGGAGGCGCTGGGCGCGCGCATCCCGAACCTGCTGCTGCAGCCGATCGTGGAGAACGCGATCCTGCACGGCGTGGCGCCGAAGACCGGCCCGGGCCGCGTGGAAATCCTCGGACGCATCGAGGCCGACCGGCTCCTCCTCGAAGTGCGCGACGACGGCCCCGGCATCGTCGACGGGCGCGCCCGGGCGCGGGAAGGCGTCGGCCTCGCGAACACGCGCGAGCGGCTCGCGAAGATCTACGGTGCGCGTTCGCAACTGCTGCTGCACAGTGAGCCGGGCCGCGGCGTCACGGTGAAGATCGTCGTTCCCTTTCGCACATGAAAGCTCCGCCCCAACCCGCCTTTGACCGCATTCGCACCATCGTCGTCGACGACGAACCCGTGGCGCGCCGCGGCGTCCGACTGCTGCTCGACCGCGATCCGGAAATTGAAGTCGCCGGCGAGGCCGGCAGCGGGGCGGAGGCGGTGGAACTCATTGCGCGGGTGCGCCCCGAGCTGGCGTTTCTCGACGTGCAGATGCCCGGTTGCGACGGGTTCGAGGTGCTGGGCGGCGTCGAGGCCGCGGCCACGCCGGTGGTGGTGTTCGTGACGGCCTACGACGAGCACGCGCTGCGTGCGTTCGAGGTGAACGCGGTGGACTACCTGTTGAAGCCGTTCGACGACGCGCGGTTCGCCTCGGCACTCGCACGGGCCAAGCAGGCGGTGCGGCGGCGGCCGGTGGAGATGGTCGATGCGCGGCTCCGCCAGTTGCTGACGTATCTGAAAAACACGCCGGCGGTCGCGGGGACGACCGAGAACGCCGAGCGGATCCTCGTGAAGTCGTCGGGCGAGATTTTTTTCCTGAAGGCGGACGAGATCGACTGGATCGAGGCGGAGGGCGACTACATGAAATTCCACGTCGCGGGCAAAACGCACCTGATGCGCGAGACGATGGCGCGGCTGGAGGCGCGGCTCGACCCGAAGAAGTTCGTGCGCATCCACCGCTCGACGATCGTGAACATCGACCGCATGCGGAAGCTGAGCCCGTCGTTCGCGGGCGAGTATGCCGTGGTGTTGCAGGACGGCACGAAGCTGAAACTGAGCCGCGGTTATCACGAACGCATCGCGGCGCTGTTGAAACAAGCGCTCTGAGCGTCGCGTCCGTCCCCCCGCGCCCAAAAAACCGTCGCCCCGATTTTCACGTAATACGTGAAAACTGGAGCGGTGGTGGGGAGCAGGGAGGACGAGACCGGGAAAGGGAGACACGGATTCCCGACGGCGGGACGCGCGGTTTCGGAAGCGGGACGGCGTTTGCGCCGGCGGGTTCGGCGAAGAAGTCGTTCGGCGCGGCGGCACATGGCTTCGGCGCGAAGTCGGCGGGATTCGTCGCTTTGGCGAAACTGCGGAGCCGAATCTGCGGTTGATGGGGCGTGCTTCGATCCTGTCGCATTCCCTTGCTGCTGGCGCTGGTCGTCGCGATCGCGCCGGCGCGCGGGAAAACGTTCTCCGGGCCGGAGGCGTCGATCGAGAACGCGTGCCGCGCCCAGGCGATGCTCGGGCCGGGCACCTGGAGCCGGCTCATCCGCATCGAGAATCGCGCGGAGCGGAGCGTTTATCCGCGCGAGGTTTTCGCGCTGGTTTTCGAGTTCGCGGACATCCTGTGGTTCTACACGGACACGGACGGAACCCAGAGCTTCTCCCTGCACCGGAACGATCTCGCGGCGGAGAAGGCCGATTTCGGTCCGCTGTTGCGCGATATCGAGCCGGGGTTTGCCTCCTATGTGCCGGTGGCGCCGGCGCCCCGAAAATCGCGCGGCGGCGCGCTGCGGAACGGCTGCTTCATCGAAAGCATCGCGGCGTTGAGCGACCGCCTCGCCCGCGGCGAACTGATCAGTCGCGCGGAGTTGCTCTCCTACTACGCCGGGGTGCGCGGACGGCTGCGGGGGCACACGGTGCTGATCTACGAAGCGGCGCGCGGCGCGTTCGTGTTTGACCCCGCGGACCAACGTGCGACGCGGATCGGCGCGACACTGCCGGATGATCCGCTGGCGACCGCGCGGCGGCTGCGGCCGATGCTCGACATCGGAAAGGCGCGATGGGTGCCTGTGCTCGGCGGACGGCTGGTCGCGGGCGCGGGCGCGGGCCGGCCTGACACGCCCGCGGGGAAAATATTATGACGCAATGATCGTCGCAGGATAATCCCATTTCATCGCGCGGGAGCGGCGACAGGGCGCGGGCGTGGCATAAAATTCGCCGCGCGCCGGCCTCGCTTGGGCGTGCGGCGGCGTTGACTGGTCGCAAAGGCATTGTGGATGCCGCAGGCCGGCGGCGTGTTACGGCAAAGAAAAGACGACTGGCCCGCGCGGCCGGCAGTCCGTTCTTGAAACGACACGCTACACACAACGCACATGAAGAACGTAACACTGTTCCGCAACGGGAACGTGCCGCGAGCGGCGCTCGCGCTTGCATGGACCCTCGCCGGCGTCGCCGGCTTCGCCCAGGACGACACAAAAACATCGGATGAGCCCGTGAGGATGCAGACCTACACGGTCACGGGTTCGAACATTCCCACGACCCTCACGGCCGACGAGGCGGGCACCTATCCGGTCGTCGCGATCGACCGTCCCCAGATCGAGCGCACCGGCTACCTGAATGCCGCCGAGCTGCTGCAAAAAATCACGGTTTCAAACGCCGGCTCGGTCCCGATTTCGAACAACGGCACCGGCTTCACGCCCGCCGCCACCAGCGTGTCGCTGCGCGGTCTCGGGCCGGACGCGACGCTGGTGCTGATCAACGGCCACCGCGTGGCGAGCTACCCGATCGGCCTCGGCGGCAACACCGCGTTTGTCGATCTCAACACGATCCCGCTCGCGGCGATCGATCGCATCGAGGTGCTGAAGGACGGCGCGTCCGCCGTCTACGGCGCCGATGCGGTCGCGGGCGTCGTGAACATCATCCTCCGCAAAAATTACGAGGGCTCGGAGGCGTTTGTCGGCTACCAGAACACGACGGACAAGGACTCGACGCAGTTCACCGCGAACCTCATCTCGGGCGTCTCGGGCGACCGCGGGAGCCTGACGGTCGCGTTCAATTACCAGCGGCGCAACGCGATCTTCAACCAGGACCGCTCCTATTCCGCGGTGCCGGCCTTCCTCAGCTCGAACTCGAGCCCGATCAACCTGCAGATCACGCAGGCAGCTTATGACGAGGCACTCGGCTTGCCGGCGGGCACGAATCCCAATGGCGTGACCGGGGACGTCTTCTTCGCCTCGCCCGGGCCGATCACGCCCGACGGACTCCCGACGCAGTCCGACAACAACGGCCACGTCCCGCCGTCGCAATACACCTACGGCAACGGCCGGCCGTCGGTCTACAACTACAATCAGGACTCGATGTCGTTCCCGTCGTGGACGCGCTACGGCATGATCCTGAATGGCGAGCGCAAGCTCTTCGGCTCGGACATCCTGAAGGGTTATGTCGACGGCAGCTACCAGAGCTCCACGACGGAAAACCAGCTCGCGCCCTCGGCGACCGGTGACTTCTCGACGCCGGGCCAGACGGAGCTCGTGATCCCGGCCCGCACGCCGAATCCGCTGCCGACCGCCGACGGCCGCGACCGCGCCGCCGCGGCGGGCGCCTACAATCCGTTCAATCCATTCAACATGGACATCACCGGCGGCACGCGCTTCCGGACGAAGGAATTCGGCAACCGGATTTTCCACGACACGAACAAGTCCTTCATGGGCACCGTGGGCATCCGCGCGGACAACATCGCCGGAAAATTCAACCTCGATGCCGGCTTCCGCTACAGCGAGATCGACTACTACGGCAATGACACGCTCGTCTCGTCGTCGCGTTTCAACCGCGTGCTCAACGCGGCCGACCCGATCTTCGATCCGACGAGCTCGCAGTACATCGGCACGACCGTCCCCTACAATCCGTTCGGCTACTACGCGAACCCGATTGCGTCGAACGCGGCCGTCGTGAATTTCGCGACCGTGCACGTGCACGACACGGATCTCTCCTCGCTCGGCAACGGCTTCATCACCGTCAACACCACGAGCCTGTTCACGATCCCCGGCGGCGACGTCGGCGCGGCGGCCGGCCTCGACTACCGCGTGGAAAACCTCAACCAGAGCCCGGACCAGGAGAACGTCGCGGGCGACACCATCGGCGCTTCCGCCTCGGCGATCACGAATCACACGCGCAAGGTCTGGGCGGCTTACGGGGAAATGCAGTTCCCGGTGACAAGCCCGCAGCAAAACATTCCCGGGCTCTACAGCCTCAGCGTGGACGTCGCGGCGCGCTACGAGGGCTTTCTCACCAACCACGATTCGACGACGGTGCCGAAAATCGGCATCCGCTACCAGCCGTTCGACGACACGCTGACGATCCGCGGCAGCGCGGCCAAGGGCTTCCTCGAGCCGTCGCTCTACAAGCTGTATGCCGGCGCCGTCGCCGGCCTGCTGACGCTGGTCGATCCGCGCAGCGGCACGACCCTGCAGGAGGTGCCGACGATCCAGCGGGGCAACCCGAACCTGCGGCCCGAGACGAGCAAGTCCTACACGCTCGGCGTCGTCTGGTCGCCGAAGGGCGCGATGAAAGGCTTCACGACCAACGTCGACCTGTGGCGCATCGAGCGCTTCGGCCAGGCGCTGTCGAATCTGCAGGACACGGTTGACCGCTGGGCCGGCCACGACGCGAGCGGCACGGCCAAGCCCGGCGGCCTGCAGTCCGGCGAGGCGGTGATCCTCGACTCCGCCGGCAACATCGCGCAGGTCGTCACGAACTATCTCAACGCCGGCGACTACCTCGCCGACGGCATCGACTTCGGCGCGAGCTACGTGCTGCCGACCGACAGCATCGGCCGTTTCGACTTCGGCGTCGGCGCGAGCTATCTGCACACCTTCAAGCTCGCGACGCTCCCCGGCACGCCGCTCGGCGAACTGATCGACACCGACAACAGTCCCGACGCGGAGGGCCAGGACGCGTACCTGCACTGGAAGGGTCGGTTCGACGCGACCTGGGCCTACCGGAATTTCGGCGCGAACCTCGCCGCCAACTACCTCGACGGCTACATCGACTACGATTTCGCCGGCAATCCCCGGCAGGTCGGCTCGAGCGTCACGTGGGACCTGCAGTTCAGCTACACGATGCACGCGGGCTGGCTGAAGGACACGAAGTTCGCGATCGGCTCGAACAACATCCTCAACCGCCACCCGCCGCTCGTCCAATACTACGGCGCCAACTCGGTGAACTACTCGGGCTTCCTCTACACCGCGGAAGACCGCCTCGTTTACGCGACCGTGAGCGTGAAATTCTGAGCGGGAGCCCTCGCGGCCCCGCATTCCAGCGCGCCCGCTTCCGGGCGCGCTTTTTTTGCGCCCTGCGCCCGGTTACGAAGCGCTGGCCGGCATGAACAGGTCGGCGAGCACCTGGCGCAGCTCGGAGGGGAAGACCGGCTTGTACAGGATGCGATCGACGCCGAGCTGGCGATAACGCTCGTTGATCGCCGGGCTCAGCTCCGAGCAGAAGATGAGCACCTTGCCGGTGTAGGGCAGGTTGCGCAGGCGCGTGACGAGCTCGATGCCGTTCACGTGCGGCATGTGATGATCCGAAATCACGAGGTCGTAGCGATTGGGTTCCGTGGTCAGGCGTTCGATCGCCTGCTGGCCGTCGCCCACGCACTCGATGAGATGGCCCTCGCGGGTGAGCGCGATGCGTGCCACCTCGCGCAGCTCCCGCATGTCGTCCGCGTAGAGAATGCGCAGCGGTCGCGTCGGGAGGGCGGATTCGTCGGGCAGCATGTTGAATGGGATGGTTGTGGGGGCCGTTGCGAAATCGGAAAGCACGGACTTTGGATTCCGCCGGGAGTTCTGCGAAAATTATCTCAAATCAGGTTGAATCCCGTCGGGGTGGCCTCGTCTCCCCGTGTCGGGGGAAACCCGCTTCATCGATCAGGGCGACCGGGTTTGTCGGGCCACTGCCAGCGCACGCCGGCAGCGCCGGGTGGAAACCCGGCCATTTGCTGCGCAACCCCCGCGCCCCGCGCGCTACCAAGCGATGCACCATGAAAACGATCAAACTACTCACGGTTCTCGCGCTGGCCTCGGCCGGCGCGCTCTCCTTTTCGAGCGGCTGCGCAGCGACCTCGACGCGCGAAAGCACGGGCGAATACGTCGATGACGCGACAATCACGACGAAGGTGAAGGCGCAGCTCGTTCACGACAAGACCGTGAGCGCGCTCGATGTGAAGGTGCAGACCTTCAAGGGCGTCGTGCAACTCAGCGGGTTCGTCGACACGCCCGACCAAAAGGGTCGCGCCGAGTCGGATGCAGCCGGCGTCGCGGGCGTCCGGAGCGTGGAAAACAACATCACGGTGAAGTAAGCCGCCTGGCGTCGAACCCGGATTGGTCGCGGCGGCGTGAATCGTCCCCGATCACGCGCCGCAGCACGAGCGCGATGATCAGGCCGATGCCGAGGTGGGCGAAAAACGGCATGAACTCGAAACGCATCGGCCACGGCTGGCTGTGCCAGGCCGAGAGCGGGACGACGATCACGTTCATCACGAAATAAATCGCCGCCCCGAAGCCGGGGCCGGCGAGCGGGGTCGCCCGCGCCAGGCGCGGAGCCAGCCGGCCGAGGCCGAGATAGACCGCGGCGGCGCCGCTCGCGATCACGTATTGGAGAAAAAAGCCGAGGACGGCGCTCGCCGCGCCGTCGTCGTAGGTTGCCCGGCCGAGCAGCCCGCCGGCGATCGACTGGAGGATCCGCCGGGGCTTGGCGCCGTGCGCCCCGTAGTAGATGAATGCGAACAAGAGATCGAAGCTCCCGGCCAGCAAGCCCGCGAGGAGGATGGCGCGAAACGGCCGTGGCGGCGTCGGGACGGCGTCGTTGCTCATGGGGAAGGGGCTGATTCGATTGGCGCGATTTCCGCCTTCCTCGTCAACCCCGCAGGCGGCGCGAACCCGGCAGGAAAGGTAGGGACGGCTCTCCGAGCCGTCCGGGAATATCTTTGCGCTCATCGCGGACGCCGGGGAGGCGTCCCGACCAAACGCTGTCGCGCGACTAAACGTTTCCCCGCTGCATCTCCTCGAGCACGTGGTCGGCGGTGCGCCAGGCGAGCGCCATGATCGTGAGCGTGGGATTCTTGTCAGCGTTCGAGCAGAACGGTGCGCCGTCGCAAAGGTAGAGATTCTTCACATCCCACGTGCGACACCACGGATTCGTCACGGATCTTTTCGGATCGGCGCCCATCATCGCGCCGCCGACTTCGTGTTTCACGTTGCCGCCGGGACGCAGGATCGACAGCGGGTTGGGGTTGATCGGGCTCGGCTTGCCGCCGATCGCCTCGATCAGCTCCGCGACGGCGTGCTGCATGTGCATCACCTGCTTCAGCTCGTAGTCGGACCATTTCCAATGGAACCGCAGGACGGGCAGGCCGAACTTGTCCTTCACGGCCGGGTCGAGCTCGCAGTAGCAATCTTCGTTGGGGATCATCTCGCCGCGGCTGCCGAAATAGACCGACGCGCCGTAGTGCCGGCGCAAGTCCTCCTTGAACCTTCGTCCGTAAAGTCCGGCGGCGCCCCATCCGCTGTGCACGCTCGGCATCGAATGGCCGGTGCCGAACTCGAGATGATAGCCGCGCGGGAAATCGAGTTTGCCCGCCTTCTGTGCGCCGTAGAGCCACCACGGGATGTAGAGGTGTGGTCCGCCGGCGCCGTCCTCGTTCAATGGCGGCAGGTTTTCCAGCAGGGGCAGCCGCCCGCCGAGGCCGGAGCCGACCGTGTCCATGATGTAGCGGCCGAGCCGGCCGCTGGAGTTGGCGAGGCCGTCGGGGAAACGCGGCGATTTCGAATTGAAAAGGATGCGGATCGACTCGGCGGAGCTCGCGGCCAGGACGACGGCGCGCGCGTGGACGGTGCGCTCCTCGCCGGTGGTCTTGTCGATGTAGGAAACGCCAGTGGCGCGGCCCTCGTCGTCGACGAGGACTTCACGCACCATCGCGTCCGTCACGATGTCGAGATTGCCGGTGGCGAACGCGGGCGGGAGGTGGACGGTGGGCGACTGGTAATTCGCCTTGATCGCGCAGCCGCGGCCGCACTCGGTGGCCCAGAAGCACGCCGCGCGGGCGCGCATCGCGTCGGCGAGGATGCGCTGGGCCCGCGGGTTGTCCGGGTGAATTTTCTGCGGAAGGCGGTCCGCGTCCTGCCGGACGCT
>DASZPP010000239.1:0-3907 GCA_035549975.1 Opitutus sp. | reverse complement strand
AGGTGTTGAGCGGGCTGGTTTACGTGAGCCCGAAGATGTCGGCGCGGATCCTGGACAGCATGTCGGGCCGGAAACCGCGCGGGTCGCAGTCGCCGATCGAGAAGCTGACCGATCGCGAGTTCGAGGTTTTCCAGTTGATCGGCCAAGGCAAAAGCACGCGCGAGATCGCGAAGCAGCTCCACCTCAGCACCAAGACCGTCGACGTGCACCGCGGGCACATCAAGGAGAAGCTGGAGCTGAAGGACGTGACCTCGCTCGTGCGGCACGCGGTGCGCTGGGTGGAGACGCAGAAGCTGGAGGAGTGAGGGGAGTCGTTTGCAGCGATTGCTGGCCGAGGGTGGGGACGGCTCTCCGAGCCGTCCGCATCGACGCGGAGCTTCGGACGCCTCGGAGAGGCGTCCTTACCTGCGCTGCCGCGCAAGATAGGGATCGGTCGGTCGCTCACAATTTGAGACGGCGGAGGCGGAGGGCATTGGCGACGACGGTGATCGAGCTGAGGCTCATCGCGACGCCGGCAAACATCGGGCTGAGAAGCCAGCCGAACAACGGATAGAAAACGCCGGCGGCGAGCGGGAGGCCGGCGGAATTGTAGGCGAAGGCCCAGAAGAGGTTTTGCCGGATGTTCCGCAGGACGGCGCGGCTCAAGTGCACGGCACGGACGAGGGCGGTGAGATCGCCTTTCACGAGGACGAGGCCGGCGCTGTGCATCGCGACATCGGTGCCGGTGCCCATCGCGACGCCGATGTCGGCGGCGGCGAGCGCGGGCGCGTCGTTGAGGCCGTCGCCGGCGAAGACGACGCGTTCGCCGCGGGCCTGGTGTTCGCGGACGATCTCCTGCTTGCGGGCGGGGGTGACCTCGGCGTGGAAGCCGTCGAGTCCGAGTTTTTCGGCGACGGCGCGGGCGGCGGCGGTGCGGTCGCCGGTGACCATGAAGATGCGCAGGCCCAGCCGGCGGAGTTCGGCGATCGCGGCGGAGGTGGTGGGCTTGATCGCGTCGGCGAGCGCGATGGTGCCCACCGGTTCGGCATTGATCGCGACCGCCACGACGGTCGCGGCGTCGGGGTTCGAGCGGGGCGCCGATGCAGGCGGGACGCCTGCGGTACCTGATGCGCTCGAGGGCGGCGGTGTTTCGGGCGCGCGAGTGATGGCGATGGCGTTTCCATTCACGATTGCGCGCACGCCGACGCCGGGCTCGGCGATGAAATCGCGCACGGCTGGAAGCGGCAGGTTTTGTTTGTTCGCTGCGGCGACGATGGCGCGGGCGAGGGGATGTTCGCTCGGGGACTCGACGGCGGCGGCGAGGGCGAGCAGCGCGCCGGCGCGATCGAGCCGGGAGTGGAGCGATGGGAGTTGGGAGAAAGGGTAATTGCCGGTGGGACTGACGGCGATGACTTCGGGCCGGCCCGCGGTGAGCGTGCCGGTTTTGTCGATGAGGATGGTGGTGGCGCCGGCGAGACGTTCGAGGGCGGCGGCGTCCTTGACGAGCACGCCGGCCCGCGCGCCGCGGCCGATGCCGGTGACGAGCGAGACGGGCGTCGCGAGGCCGAGGGCGCAGGGGCAGGCGATGATGAGGACGGCGACGGCGTTGAGCAGGCCGAAGAGCCAGCCGCGTTCCGGGGCGAAGAGGGTCCACGCGATGAAGGTGACGGCGGCGAGGCCGAGGACGACGGGGATGAACCACGCGGAGATGCGGTCGGCGAGGCGCGCGATCGGGGCTTCGCTTTCGGTCGCCTGCTCGATGAGCCGGATGATCCGGGCGAGGAGTGTGTCGGCGCCGACGCGCTCGGCGCGAAAGATGAAGGAGCCGGTGGTGTTGAGCGTGCCGGCGCTGAGCTTCCCGCCGGCGGACTTGGTCACGGGAAGCGGTTCGCCGGTGAGCATCGATTCGTCGATCTCGGCGAAGCCGTCGAGCAGCGCGCCGTCGACGGGAAGGATTTCACCGGGGCGGACGCGGAGGCGGTCGCCGGGGTGAATGTGTTCGAGCGGGACGTCTTCCTCGGTGTCGTTCGTGCCGAGGCGGTGGGCGAGTTTCGGCGCAAGCTTCATCAGCGCGCGGATGGCGGCGTCGGTGTGCGCGTGCGCGCGCTGCTCGAGGATCTGGCCGAGCAGGACGATGGTCGTGATGAAGGCGACGCCCTCGAAATAGAGCGGGAGACCGTGCGAACCATGGGGAGTTGCGGAAGCGGCGGACCCGAAGAGCACGACGGCGGCGCTGTAGAAAAAGGCGGCGCCGGTGCCGGTTACGGTGAGCGTGAACATGTTGGGGTCGCGTTCGCGGAGGGATTTCCACCAGCGACGGTTCAGGGGCGCGCCGCTCCAGAGGAACACGGGGGTTGTCAGCGCGAGTTCGATCCAGCCGAGCGCGCCGGAGGACATGGCGGCGAACGCGCCGGGCCAAAGCATGCTGCCCATGGAAAGCGCGAGCACGGGCCAGGTGAAGGCGAGCGCAAGATAGAGCCGGGGCCGAAGGTAGTGCTCGTGCGGCAGACCCATGTACACGGGCTCGTCGGGCGGAGGCAGCGGGCCTGCGGACGTTGCGGGTGCGCCGTGGTGGTGGCGGGACATGGTGAAATCAGGCGGGAATCTCGATGCTGGCACCCGGCGGCAGCGAGGCGAGACCGCGGCGGCGCCAGAGGAAAAAGATCGCGGGGTAGACGAGCAGTTCCATCACGGTTGAGGTGACAACGCCGCCGACCATCGGCGTGGCGATGCGTTTCATGACGTCGGCGCCGGCGCCGTGGCTCCACAAGATCGGGAGCAGGCCGGCGATGATGACGGCGGCGGTCATGGCCTTCGGGCGGACGCGTTTGACGGCGCCATGATAGATGGCGTCGCGGAGATCGGCGGTGGTGCGGAGGCGGCCGGAGTTTTTCCAGTCGGCGAAGGCGAGCTCGAGATAGAGGAGCATGACCACGCCGGTTTCGGCGTCGAGGCCGGCGAGCGCGATGATGCCAACCCAGACGGCGACGCTGAGATTGTAGCCGCAGAGGTGGAGCATCCAGAACGCGCCCACGAGCGAGAACGGGACGGCGAGGAGGACGATGGCGGTTTTCGTCCACGACTTCGTGTTCAGATAAATGATGAAGGTGATGATGAGGAGCGTGAACGGGATCACGATCGTCAGGCGCTCGCGGGCGCGCTGCATGTATTCGAACTGGCCGCTCCAGAATATGCTGTAGCCCTGCGGGAGCGTAAGTTCGCCGCGGGCGATCGCGTCGTTGACCGCGTGTTGGGCGCGGCGGACGTAGCCGCCGAGGTCGGAGTCCTGCGTGTCGACGTAGATCCAGGCGTTGGGCACGGCGCCTTCGCTTTTCACGCCCATCGGCGCGGCGACGACGCGAATGTGGGCGAGCTGGCTGAGAGGAACCTGAGCCATCGGCACGGAGGCTGACGAGGCGTTGACTGGCGCGGATGGCAGCGCGGCGCCACCCATGCCGGCGGAAGCGGCGCCGGATTTCACGGGGATGACGATGTTGCGGAGCGCTTCGAGATTGTCGCGATAGTCGCGGTCGTAGCGGAGGATCACGCCGTAGCGCTCGAGACCCTCGACGGTGGTGGTGAGCGGCATGCCGCCGAGGGCGACCTCGAGGACGTCCTGCACGTCGCCGATGGTGAGGCCGTAGCGGGCGATGGCGTCGCGATCGAGGTCGAACTCGACGTAGTTGCCGCCCATCACGCGCTCGGCGAAGACGCTGCTCGTGCCAGGCACGCGATGGATGATCGCTTCGATCGTGCCCGCGATGCGCTCGAGCTCGGCGAGATTCGGGCCGGCGACCTTGATGCCGACGGGCGTCTTGATGCCGGTGGCGAGCATGTCGATGCGCGTCTTGATCGGCATCGTCCAGGCGTTGGTGACGCCGGGAATCTGGATGGCCTGGTTCATCGCCTGCGTGAGCTTCTCGGGCGT
>DASZPP010000238.1:0-23138 GCA_035549975.1 Opitutus sp. | reverse complement strand
AGGCCTTCGTGCCTGCCGACTTTCTGGCTCCGGGTTCGGCAGGCACGGAGGCCTGCCGCTACGGCGAACGAGTGCAGCGGCGGACGAGTTCATTCCGGTTTCTCCGCGGAGAGCTGGCCCTTGTTCAAGTAGACGGTGCGGCTGGCGCGGGCGGAGGCGTGCGGGTCGTGCGTGACCATGATGATGGTCTTGCCGTGCTCGCGATTGAGGGCCTGCAGCAGCGTGAGGATCTCGTCGCCGGACTTGCGGTCGAGGTCGCCGGTGGGCTCGTCGCAGAGCAGGATGGTCGGGTCGGTGACGAGCGCGCGGGCGATGCCGACGCGCTGCTGTTCGCCGCCGGAAAGCTGGCGCGGATAGTGGCGCGTGCGCTGGGCGAGGCCGACGATGCCGAGGGCGGTGGCGACGTGCGCGCGGCGCTCGGATTTCGAGAGGTGGGTGAGGAGCAGCGGCAGCTCGACGTTGCGCTCGGCGGTCATGACCGGGATCAGGTTGTAGAACTGGAAAACGAAACCGACATGGCGGGCGCGCCAGGCGGCGAGCTTGTGGTCGGAGAGCTGGCCGATCTGGTCGTCGCCGATTTGCACGGAGCCGCGGGTGGGCCGGTCGAGTCCGCCGAGGAGAGTGAGGAGCGTGGACTTGCCGGAGCCGGACGGGCCCATGAGCGCGAGGAATTCGCCGCGCTGGACCTCGAGGTCGAGGCCGGTGAGGACGTGGATCTCCTCGGCGCCGCGGCGATAGAGCTTATCGACGCCGGAAATGTGGATGAGGGTGCCGTTGGCGGTGCTCATGGGGTGGCGGTGGTGACGAGGGAGTTTTCGGCGAGATCGGCCGGAGCGGCGACGATGACATTTTCGCCGGCGGCGAGGCCGGAGGTGACGGTGGCGTCGTCGGCGGTCTTGGCGCCGAGGTTGATGGCGCGGGACGTGGCATGCCCGTCGTGGACAATCCAGACGACATCCTTGCCGTCGCGCTGGCGGATCGCGGCGGCGGGAACGATCACGACGCGCGTCACGGACTCGGTGGCGGATCCGGTGCTCTCGAACGCGACCTTCACGCCCATGTCGGGGAGGATGCGCGGGTCGAGTTTTTCGAAGCCGACGCGGACCTTGACGGTGGCCTTCTCGCGATCGGCGGTGGGGATGATGGCGATGACGTGCGCGGGAATGCGCCAGTCGGGATAGGAATCGAGCGTGGCGACAACGGGCTGGTCGGGCTTGACGCGGTTGATGTAGTTTTCGCTGACGTCGATTTCGATCTCGAGCGAGCTCATGTCGACGAGCGTGCAAACGCCGGTGCGGGTGTAGCCGCCGGAGGACATCGGCGAAATCATTTCGCCGGGCTGGGCGTTTTTCGAGGTGACGACGCCGGCGAACGGCGCGCGGATGATCGTGTCGTCGAGCTGCTGTTTCCAGACGTCGACCTGGCGCTGGGCGACCTCGATGTCGGCCAGTTCGCGGTCGTGGTGGCCGCGGAGCGCGAGCGCGGCGGACTGGGCGCGATCGAGGTCGGAGGCGCTGATGATTTTCTGGCGGGCGAGCTCGCGCTGGCGGCCGAGGTCGGATTCGGCGAGGCCGAGGTTCGCGTTGGTCTCGGCGAGCGACTGGCGCGCGGCGGCGAGCTCGGCTTGGGCGAGGTGGAGGCTGGCCTCGGCGTTCGAGGGATCGAGATGCGCGAGAACCTGGCCGAGCTCGACGCGCGTGCCCTCCTCGACGAGCACGTCGTGGATTTTGCCGGTGACCTTGGAGGAAACGGTGGCCTCGCGGCGGGCGGTGACGTAGCCGGAGGCGTTGAGGAGCGTGGTGCGGGCGCCCGAGGCGATCTCGCGGGCGGCGGCGACGCGGACGGCGATCGGTTTCGGGCGCGCGATCCACCACGCGATCGCGGCGACCAGCACGGCGAGGACCGCGAGGACGGCGAGGATCGGCCCGATGGGCCAACGGCGTTCGGGATGGCTGCGATCGATGCGCAGGCCTTCGAGGGTCGGACGTTCGGCGCTCATGGTCCGGGGGTGATCGACCGAGAGAACACGTGCGGACGAAAGGCTCAAGATTGGATGCGCCGGCGAGCCGTTGAGCGGGAGGAGGGACGAAAGCTACCGGCGGGACCACCACTCGCGGATGGAATCGGCGGCGTGGTGAAGGGCGGGGGGAACGTTCATGAGCGATTCGTGGGCGTGGGGAACGTAGCGGTTGGCAAACCAGATCAGGAAGGCGAGGAAGCCGAGCCAGAGGATTGCGCTCCACAAGCCCCAAAGCGGATGAAGAAAAGGCGGCCCGCCCCAGCCGTGGCGCCAGATCGCGTGGCGGGCGGCGCCGAGCGGGGAATTCAGAATGGCGAACAGGAAGCAGAGCAGCAGCAGGCCCGCCCACAGCGGGATGCCGACGGGGAGGGAAAGGCCGAAGACCGCGCCGGTGGTGAGCAGCGAGATTATCGCGAAAATCCAGACGAAGGTGAGGCCGGCGCTCATGAGCGCGAGGAGCGACCCCGTGAACCAGAGGCCGCGGTAGGCGCCGGGATGGGAGGCCCAGTCATGCCAAGTTGCCTGCCAGTGCCGCGTCTGCGCCTGCATTTCGCGGCCGAAGTTGTGGCTCCAGTCCTGCATGTCGCGTTTGAATTTCCGCTTCCACGCCTTGTGCGAGGCCTTGTCGTGGAACGTGCGCGTGGCGCCGTAATAGCCCTCGCGGGCGCGGCGGATGAATTCCTGGGCGGTCGCGGGAATTCCGTGCGCGGCGGCTTTTTCGGCCGACGTCTCGGCGGGCGGCAGGATGAAGGCGAGGAGGAAGTAGGCGAGGATCATCCCGCCGGCGGTCACGAAGGCGAGCAGCACGAAGGCGATGCGGATGATCGTCGGGTCGACGTTGAAGTAGGCGGCGATGCCGCTGCACACGCCGGCGATCATCGCGCCCTCGGGGACGCGGTAGAGACGCTTGTAGGAGCCGGCGGCGGACGACGAGGCGGAATCGCGCGGGGGCGGCGTCTGCGAGGATCCGGCGGCGGGCCCGCCGGATTCGGTTTCGGTCGCGGCGGAGCCGCCGCTGTCGATGGGGCCCATCTCGCCGATGATGTGCTCGAGGTCGGCGGAAAGAACCACGGTGCGGTGATCGGTGGTGACGGCGCGGCACTTGTCGGCGATGGCCTGCTCGATGTCGGCGAGGATTTCGTCGCGGTCGGGGTTGGCGGCGAGCTTGCGGGCGGCGTCGTCGAGATAGGCGCGAAGCGCTTCGTAGCCGGCTTCCTCGAGTTGAAACGCGGTGCCGTTGAGGTGGATGGTGACGACTTTGTTCATGGTCGGGGCGGGGCTGGAATCAGTCGGATTTCGGGCCCATGCTTTTCACGGTGCCGTCGATTTTCTGCCAGTAGTCGGTGGTTTCGCGAAGCTGGGAGCGGCCCTTGGCGGTGAGCTCGTAGTATTTTCGCGGCGGGCCGGCTTCGGACTCCTTCCACTCGTAGTCGAGGAGGCCCTCGCGGCGCATTTTGCTGAGGAGGGGGTAGAGCGTGCCTTCCTGGGTGGCGAATTCGGTGCCGGCGAGCTGCTTCAGGATGTCGGCGGCGTAGACTTTGTCGGCGGCGATGATCTTGAGCACCATGAACTCGAGCAGCCCCTTGCGGATGGCGGTGAATTTTTCGTCGATGCCCATGGTGAAGTGCGAAGCTACCTTTGTGTGACAAGGTAGATGGTCCAAAAAAGCTTTCCGTCAAGCGGGAAAATTCCGGATTCGGGCGGCGCGGGTCGCGGCTGCGACTTTTTGAGGCGCGCGGTGTTTTTCCGGCATGAACACCTTTCTCAAAATCCTGCTCTGTCTGGTGCTCGCGGTCGTGGCGGTGAAGCTGGTGCCGGTCTTGTTTGTGCCGCTCGCCTTCGGTGGTCTTGCGGCGCTGGTCGTGGGCGTTTTGCTGGTGGGCGGCGTCGCGGCCATCGCGGGAACCGGCCTGGCCGCCGCGGCGGCGCTCCTGGCGGTGGTGCTCGCGGTCGCGGCGGCGCTGGCGCCGATCTGGCTGCCGATGCTGGCGGTCGTGGGGATTGTGGCGCTGGTGCGGCGGGGAAAGAGCGGGAAAACGACGGGCGTCAAAGAAGCCTCAACGCCGTAGGCGACGCGGCGCGGGCTGAAGGCGGGCGGGTCGCGCGGCGACCTGAACGATCGGCTGGAGCGGACGCCTGCCGCCATCCACGGGGTGACGGGGATGGTTTTGACGAAGTTGCTTTATGAGGCCGGCGTGCGCCGGCCGGAGCCGGCATCAGTGCAGCAGCTCGGCGACCATCGATTTCTCCTCCCTGAGCTCTTTCTCGGTGGCGAGGATCCGGGAGCGGGAGAAATCGTTGAGCGGAACGTCGGCGACGATGTCCCAGGCTTTGCCGTTCGAGCGAATCGGATAGGAGAAAATCAAGCCGGCCTCGATGCCGTAGGCGCCGTTGCTGCAGACCGCGACGCTGAACCATTCGCCGGGCGCGGTGGCGTGGGTGAGGTTATAGACGGTGTCCACGACGGCGTTGGCGGCGGAGGCGGCGGAGCTGAGGCCGCGCGCCTTGATGATCGCGGCGCCGCGCTGCTGGACCGTCGGGATGAAGGTGTCCTTGAACCAGGCTTCGTCGGTGATGACGGAGGTGGCGGGCTGGCCGCCGATCTTCGCGTTGAAGTAATCGGGATACATCGTGGAGCTGTGGTTGCCCCAGATCGCGAGGTTGGTGACGGCGGTGGTGTCGACGCCGGCCTTGAGGGCGAGCTGCGTGACGGAGCGGTTCTGGTCGAGCATCGTCATCGCGAACCAGCGGTCGGCGGGGATTTTTTTCGCGTTGTTCATCGCGATGAGGCAATTCGTGTTGCACGGGTTGCCGACGACGAGGATGCGGACGTCGGGCGCGGCGTGCGCGGCGATGGCGCGGCCCTGGCCGATGAAAATCTTGCCGTTGATCGAGAGGAGATCCTTGCGCTCCATGCCGGCCTTGCGCGGCACGGAGCCGACGAGCAGCGCCCAGTTGACGCCGGCGAAGCCCTCGTCGAGCGAGGCGGTGGCGACGATGCCCTTGAGGAGCGGGAACGCGCAGTCCTGGAGTTCCATGACGACGCCCTGCAAGGCGGGCAGCGCGGGCTCGATTTCGATGAGGTGGAGAATGACCGGCTGGTCCGGGCCGAACATGGCGCCCGAGGCGATGCGGAACAGGAGCGAGTAACCGATTTGGCCGGCGGCGCCGGTGACGGCGATGCGGATGGGAGTTTTCATGAAACGAAGGATTTAAGCAGGATGCGGGCGGAGGGGAAACGCAAGAATTGCGATTTCGCACGCAAGTTCGGGAGGACGACGAATATCCTCAGGCAAACCGGGGCGCGAGGGCGGCGTGGATCTCGCGGACGAGCGATTCGGTGGCGGCCCAGTCGATGCAGGCGTCCGTGATGCTGACGCCGTAGCGGAGGTTTTCGCGCGGTTGCGGGAAAGGCTGGCTGCCGGCGGCGAGGTTGCTCTCGATCATTGCGCCCATGATCGAGGTGTTGCCGGCGACGATCTGGGCGAGGAGGTCGCGCATGACCTCGGGCTGACGCTCCGGTTTTTTGGCGGAGTTGTCGTGCGAGCAGTCGACGAGGATCGAGCGCGGCAGCCCGGCGTGGGCGAGCAGTTCCTCGGTGCGCGCGATGTGCGTCGGCGAGAAGTTCGGGCCGGCCGTGCCGCCGCGGAGGACGACGTGGCAGTCGGGGTTGCCGCGGGTGCGGATCGCCGAGGCGGAACCGTCGAGATTGATGCCGAGGAACGTGTGGGGCTGGGCGGCGGCCTTGATGGCGTTGATGGCGGTCACGATCGAGCCGTCGGTGCCGTTCTTGAAACCGATCGGCATCGAGAGGCCGGAAGCCATCTGGCGGTGGGTTTGCGATTCGGTGGTGCGCGCGCCGATGGCGGACCAGCAGACGAGGTCGGCGATATATTGCGGGGTGATGGGATCGAGCAGCTCGGTCGCGGTCGGCAGGCCGAGGTCGAGGATATCGCGAAGAAAGCCGCGGGCGAGGCGGAGGCCGGCGGCAATGTCGTTCGAGCCGTCGAGGTGCGGGTCCATGATCAGGCCCTTCCAGCCGACGGTGGTGCGGGGTTTTTCGAAATAGACGCGCATCACGATCATGACGCGGTCGGCGACCTCGCGGGCGAGCGCGGCGAGCCGGCGGGCGTAGTCGCGGCCAGCTTCGAGGTCGTGGATCGAGCACGGGCCGGCGATCAGGAGGAAGCGCTTGTCGTCGGTGAAGATGATCCGGTGGATCTCGCGGCGGGCGCGGGCGACGAATTCGGCCTGGGGTTCGGTTTTGGGGAGATCGGCGAGGAATGCGGCGGGAGAGGGAAGGGCGCGAGTCTCGACGACGTTGATATCCGACGTTCTCTGCATGAGGGAGGGGCAGCTTGCGCGGGAGCGGGCGGGCCGGGCAAGTCTGGAGGTTGTCAGCCGTGAAGTTAGGCGAGAGGGCGGCTGGAATAGCGCGCCGTCCAAGCCCGGAGGCGGTTCGGTCCGCAGCGCAACAATTTGGGCAAAAAAAGTGGCGGGCCGCTTACCCCTAAGCGGCCCGCCTTTGCTTTCTTAGTTACCCCAAAACTCCCGCTATGCGGGAGAAGTGTGATCTGATGGGTTGAGATGTAGCCGGGTTTGAGCCACCGTCAAACAAAAGTTCGAAATAGGGTGCGACCCGGTCTGCAAACGACGTGAATGGAATGAATAGAAAAAATAATGCCCGCGGTGATAGCGGAGGCCTGTTCTGGTGGCGGCCGGCGGCGTGGCTGCGGGTGACTGGCTCCGATGCGGCGGGATTTTTGCAGGGGCAGTTCACCAATGATTTGCGCGGGCTCAAGGCCGGCGGGTCGGTTTACGGGCTGTGGCTGAATCACAAGGGCAAGGTCGTGGCGGACAGTTTTGTGGTCGGCGGGAAGGCGGGCGAGTTCTGGGTCGGGAGTTACTTTTCGGACGCGGCGACGATTCGCGAGCGGCTGGAGAGTTTTGTCGTGGCGGACGATGTGACCGTCGACGACGCGACCAGCGAGTGGCGCGGGGTGTCGGTCATCGGCGCCGCGCCGGATGCGCCGGACGAGGTGTTTTGTTTGCGCGGGCGGCGCGACGCGGAGCCGAATTGCGAGTGGCTCTTTCGGGCGGAGCACGAGGCAGCAGTGCGCGCGATGCTCACCGGGCGGGTCGGTCTCGAGGCGGCGGAGATGGAGCGGCGCCGGATCGCGGCGGGGATTCCCGCGGTGCCGGCGGACGTCGGGCCCGGAGAGCTGCCGAACGAAGGCGGGCTGGAGGCGGTGGCGATTTCTTACACGAAGGGATGTTATCTCGGACAGGAAGTCATGGCGCGGCTGAAAACGATGGGACGGGTGCGGCGAAAATTGTTGCGCGTGCGCGGCGAAGGAAGCGCGCCGGCGGTCCCGATGGAGTTGTCGCAGCAGGGAAGGAAAATCGGCGAGTTGCGATCGGCGGTGAACGACGATGCGGGATTCATCGGGCTCGCGTTGGTGTCGTTGGTGAACCTGCACGCGGCGGAGCCGCTGCAACTGGCGGCGGGCGGCGCGGTGACATTGTCGGAGGTGCCGTGACCGAGCTCGAGCAAGTCGCGGCGCTTTGCCAACGGCTCGGTGCGGAGCCGGTGCAGGCGGCGACGATGGCGGCGCAGTTGTTGAAACGCGCGGACCAGCTCGCGCGCGAACGCGGCCTGGATCGCGTGGCGGCGATGTCGTATCTGCTCCGGCTCATGATGGACGGCCGGAACGGGGAGACGCCGCCGGAATTCCCCGCCACGCGGCCGCCGGGCGCGTGAATGGGATTGACCGGCTTGGGAGCGGTCCGTTCGTTGCTGTGTTTTCAACCCAGGGAGCCGCCATGAACAAAGCCGAACTCGTCGAGGAAGTGCGCAAACAGATGGGAACCGGGACGTCACTCGCGGCGGCGGAGCGGGCGGTCGATGCCGTGCTGGCGGCGGTGCGGCGCGGATTGCGGCGCGACAAGGAGGTGCAGATCGTCGGTTTTGGCGCATTCGCCGTGGCGACGCGCGCGGCCCGCAACGGATTCAATCCGCACACGAAACAGCCGATGAAAATTCGCGCGATCAAGACCGTGCGCTTCAAGCCGGGCCAGGCGTTGCGCGACCTGGCGTAGGCGCGGGAAATTTCGTGGCCGACCTGCGCGAGAAGTTACGGGACGAGTTTGCCGCGGCCTTTGGGCGGGAACCGGAGTTCGTCGCGCGCGCGCCGGGGCGGATCGAGTTCATCGGCAACCACACCGACTACAACGGCGGCGAGGTGCTCGGCGCGGCGATCGATCGCGGCGTGTGGGTCGGCGTCGCGGCCCGGCCCGACGGACGGCGGCGGTTTGCGAGCGACCAGCGCGCCCGGTCCGTCGAAACGAGGGCGGACGATTTGGGCAGGCAGGCCGGCGCGGCGGCGTGGGCGAATTACCCGCTGGGGGTGATTCGGGCGCTGGGGGAGTTCGGGCTGAAGGCGCCGGAGGGTTTTGATTTTCTGGCGCTGTCGGATTTGCCGGCGGGGGCGGGGCTGAGCAGCAGCGCGGCGATCGAGCTGGCGTCGGCGCTGGCGTTTCTCGCGCTGACGCGGCAGAGCCCGGACCGCGAAACGCTCGTGAAGATCGGCCGGTGGGCGGAAAACCATTTCGTCGGCGTGCCCTGCGGAATCCTCGACCAGGGAGTCTCGGGTTTCGGCGAAAAGGACCGGCTGGTGTTCATCGACTGCCGCGGGCCGCGGTTTGCGACCGTGCCGCTGCCGGCGCGGGCGCATTTCTGGATTTTCAACACGCACACGAAGCACGCACTGATCGACGGGCTGTACGCCGAGCGGCATCGCGAGTGCATGGAGGCGGCGAAGGCGGTCGGCGTGCAGTGGCTCGCGGACGTGCGGCCGGACGAGCTCGACGCGACGGCGGCGAAGCTGGCGGAGACGCCGGCGCGGCGGATGCGGCATGTGGTCGAGGAGATCGCGCGGGTGGAGGCGGCGATGGCGGCGTTGCGCGCGGGTCATTTGCGGGAGGTCGGACGGCTCCTCACGGCGTCGCACGCGAGCTCGCGAACGCTGTTCGAGAACAGCACGGTGGAGCTGGACTGGCTCGTCGACGCGCTCGCGAACCGGCGGGATGTTTACGGTGCGCGGCTGACCGGCGGCGGGTTCGGCGGCGCGGTGATGGCGCTGACGAGCGAACGATTCGACGAGGCGGCGGCGAAGGACGTGACCGCGGGCTACGAAAAGGTCTTCGGGTCCGCGCCCGACGTTTTGCACACGCAGACGGGCGGCGGGGCGGCGATGGTGCCGTGAGGCGCAACGCCGCTCAGGATTTGCCGGGCGGCACGAAATCGAGCGGCAGATCCACGGCCGTGGCGGTCGGGCGCCCGTTTTTGATCTGCGGGAAAAAACGCCACTGACGCAGGGCGTCGACGGCGGATTCGCCGAACGCCGGATCGGTGGCGCTTTTGACCTCGGGATCGACCACCGCGCCGTTGGCGAGCACGCGCAGGTGAATCACGGCCCGGCCGCGCGCGCCGGTCTTTTCCAGCTTGGCCGGATACTCGGGCGGCGGGCCGATGAAGGGCTCGGGCGGGCCGTCGGTCCGCCCGCGGATGCGGGCGGCGACGATGCGGTTGAGCGCGGCCTCGCGGAGGTTGAACGGCTGCTGGGAATTGAGCACCTCCATCCCCTGCGAGTAGATGTGCAAAAAATAGTGGCCGGTGCCGACGCGAAAACTTGTCGGCACAACCAGGTCGATGTTGCGCGGATTGTCCGGGCCGAGGCGGCCCAATTCATACAGGAAAAGATTTTTGTCGCCGCGATCGGAATGGATTTCGAACACGGCGAAGACGTCCTTCAGCGGATAGGCGGACGAGAAGTTGCCGTGAAAATGGAACTCGTTGTTGATCGCGCCGGCGCCGTTCAACTCCATGTAGCTGGTCCGGACGCGAACGTTGCGGACTGCCACGAACACGGGCATGAATTCCTTCACCTTCACTAGGCCGAAGCGGTCGGCCCGCGCGACCACATGCTTGCCATTGTCGTCGACGAGCGGCCGGGTCTCGCTGGCGGCGATGACGGGGGTGGCCTTGCCCTTGTAGTTGACGACGAGAACCGTCTGTCCGAGGAGCGGAAAGGCGGTGGCGCCGAGCGCGAAAGCCAGCAGGGCGCAGCGGGAAATTCGAGAGGGCGACACGGGCGCGGATGCTGGTTGCGCCGAACCCGGCCGGCAAGTCGCGATTCTCAGAGCAGCGCGGCGAACTGGGCCAGCCACGCGTCGAAGCGCGCCTGGAAAAAAAGAAAGTAGAGCGCGCCGGCGATCGCGAGCATCGGGCCGAACGGCACGTGCGCGCCGAAGCCGAGCGGGGCGGGCTCGCCGGCGGGCGTCTCGGATTTCGGCGCGACGGGCGACGGGCGGCCCGCGATTTTCTGCCAGAGGAGCGCGAGGATGAACCAGATCGTGCCGACGACGGCGCCGCCGAAGACGGCGAACAGCGCGCCCTGCCAGCCGGTGAACGCACCGATCGCGCCGACGAATTTCACGTCGCCGAAACCCATCGCCTCCTTTTTCAAGACGGCCTCGGCCAGCAGTGCGATCCACAGCACGACGCCCGAGCCGATCAGCAGCCCTTGGAACGACGCGAGGGTGGAGCGCAGGCTGTCGACGACGAACAGGTCGGCGTGGTGGACGTGCAGCGAAGGAACGAGCAGCGAGAGCCCGACTCCGGCGACGCCGAGGCCGAGGCTGAAGACATCCGGGATGATCAGGTGATCGAGATCGGTGAACGTCGCCGCGATGAGCGCGCTGAGGAACAGCATGCCGCACGCCGCCGGCGCGGGCGGGAAATGCCGCCAGCAGGCGAGAAACGCGAGCGCGGTGAGCAGTTCGACGAACGGATAACGAATCGAAAACCGGCGGCCGCAGCAGCGGGCGCGGCCGCGAAGGACGAGCCAGGAGAGAATCGGGAGGTTGTCATGCCACGCGATCGGCGCGCCGCACGCGCAGTGCGACCCGGGCTGCACGATGGACTCGCCCTTCGGCACGCGATAGATGACGACGTTGAGAAAGCTGCCGATGCACGCGCCGAGGACGAAGATCACCGCGGGAAAAAACCACGGCAGCGCGGCGTTGAGCTGGAGGTAGGCGTTCATCGGCCGGCGAGCGCGGCGCGGGCGGCGGTGTGCATGGCGGGGGCGGTTTGGGCGGCGGGGATGCCGCTCCAGATTTCAAGCGATTTGGCGCCCTGGTGCACGAGCATCGAAAGACCGTCGGCGTGGGGTATGCCGAGGGCGGCGGCGGCGCGCAAGAGGGCGGTTTGCGGCGGATTGTAGATCATGTCGAACACCCCGGCGGGCCGGGGCAGCGCGGCGAGGTCGATCGGGGCGGTGTCGCTTTCGCGCAGGCCGAGGCTGGTGGCGTTGATCACGAGCGTGCCCGCGGGCAAATCGACGGGCGCGGTCGTGGGGGTGAAACCGCGCGCGAGGATCCCGGTGGCTCTGACGACGGGCGCGAGGACGGCGAGGAGCGCATCGAGATTTGCGGAGGTGCGGTTGGCGATCGCGAGCGAGGCGCAGCCGCGGCGGAGGCACTCGACGGCGGCGGCGCGCGCGGCGCCGCCGGCGCCGACCAGCAGGACGTGGGTCCCGGCGAGATCGATGCCGAGATCCTCGCGGACGGCGGTGGCGAGGCCGTAGCCGTCGGTGTTGTGGCCGCGCCAGCCGCGGGGCGTGCGGAGGAGGGTGTTGACGGCGCCGACCGGCACGGCGTCGGGGTCGATTTCCACGACGCGGTCGAACGCGATGACCTTGTGCGGCACGGTGAGATTGAGGCCGAAAAAATTGGCGGCGTGCAGGCGGTCGAGCGCGTCCGGCAGCGCGTCCGGCGGAACGTCGAAGCGAAAATAGCGCCATGCCGCGAATGTGCGGTCGCGCCGGGCGAGGCCGGCGAGGGCGGCGTTGTGCATCGGCGGGCTGACCGAGTGCGCGATCGGATGGCCGAGCACGGCGAGGGCGAGCCCGGCGTGCGCCCAGGTCGACAGGTGCGCGGGCGTGAGGACGCTGGAATTTTCGATCTTCGAATTCAGGTTTTCGATTGAACCGGAAAATCGCGGGAGAGGAACGCTAATTCACGCGGGCGCAGGCGGCGGAGATACGAGCGCGGCGGGGGTTCCGGCTCCAGTCGGGGGGGAGAAGGATCGGCAGGCGCGGAGGCCTGCCGCCGCGACGATCCACGGGCGCCGCAACTACTGCGTCGTGTGCTTCTCGTAGGTCGCGTCGAATTCCTCGACGAAGCTCATGAAGAGCTTCGCGTTTTCGAGGTCGCCGGCGGCCTTGTAGTGGTTCACGAGGTTGCGGCAGTTGCGGCAGAGGACCTCGCGCACCGGCGTGGGCATCAGGTCCGAGGATTTCGGGATGACCTTGTTCGCGCGAAGAAGGTCGAAGACCTCGTCCGTCTCGAGAAACACGCCGCGGTCGAAGGGATCGATGAAGAACGGCTCCGACTCGGAAAAGCAGCCGACGATGAAGTGACCCGGCAGGCCGACGGGCTCGAGCTCGAGGCCGAGGCGGCCGGCGACGAGCACATAGACCGTCGACAGCGAGAGCGGGACGCCTTTGCGCCGCAGCAGGACCTGGTCGAGGAGGCTGTTGAGCGGATCGGTGTAATGGTCGACGTTGCCGTGGAACCCCCACTCGTGGAAGAGGACGCGGTTGAGGACGCGGCACTGCTCCCGCGGCGAGGCGGGTGGCACGATGAGCTCGCGGCACCGGGCGGCGATCTGGTCGAGCGTCGCGCAGCAGGCGCCGACATCGAGCCCGGGTGAAACCGTGCGGCAGAGCAGGAGCGTGCCGGTTTCGAGCTCGTAGTTGAGCGAGCGGATGAAGCCGAGGAACTCGGCGACGGGATCGGTGAACCGGATTTCCTCGAGGAACCAGATCGCGTGGCGGGCGAGGATGCGGTGCGAGCCGTGGGCGACCTCCTGCAGGAACTGGACGCCGGGCGTGCCGAGCTCGGCGAAATGCGCGAGGAGGCTGCGGCGGACGGCGGGAGTCGGATCGTCGAGCAAACCCAGAAGCGCCTCCCGGTGAGCTTCGCTGAGTCTTTCGTTATCCACGTTCTGCAAGAAGTGCTGAATTTTCCGATGCAGCAATCAGGAAACTTTCGGGTGACGAAGAAAAATTTCTTGCGTCGCGGCCGGCCGAATCGGGAGCGCGCAAGTGGTTGAAATCGCGAGCGCGCGGGCGACGAAGCGGGAGAGCGATGCGCGACGAGGGCGTCGCGCCCCCAAGGCTGAACTCAATTTGATCACCGATCAGCCGCGGGTTCGCGGGTGCCGAAGAGAGCGGTGCCGACGCGGACCTGCGTGCTGCCGGCGGCGATCGCGAGGGCGAAGTCGCCGCTCATGCCCATCGAGAGCGCGCGCAGGGGCGCGCCGGTTTCGGTGGCGAGCCGGTCCCGGAGCTCGCGCAGGGTGGTGAACGTGCGCGTGGCGTGCGCGGCGGTTTCGTCGGGGGTGCGACCGAGCGGGGCGATCGTCATGAAGCCGTCGAGCCGGAGATTTGTTTTCGCGAGCGCGAGGTCGAGGAGGCGCGGTGCATCCTCGAGCTCGATGCCGAATTTGGCGGGATCGCGACCGGCGTTGATCTCGAGGAGAACGGGGAGCGTCCGGCCCAGCTCGGCGGCGGCGCGGTCGAGGTGTTGAAGGAGCTTCTCGGAGTCGACGCTTTGCACGCGATCGAAGTGCGCGGCGGCGAGGCGGGCCTTGTTCGACTGGAGATGGCCGATGAGTTCCCACTGGATGGCGGCGGCGGTGGCGGCCCGTTTGGCGACGGCTTCCTGGACGCGGTTCTCGCCGACGGCCCGGAAGCCATAGCGCGCGGCGTAGTCCGCGGCGGCGGCGGGGTGGGTTTTGGTGACGGGCAGCAGCTCCACTTCTTTGGGCTCGCGGCCGGCTCGCGCGCAGGCGGCGGCGATGGCGACGTGAACGGCCTCGGCGCGGGCGTGGAATTCGTCGTAGGAGAGAAACATTTCGAAAGATGCTTGTTCGGAACCGCTAAATTAGGTGTGGTTATGGCCGACGAAACGTGGGCGAATCATGCAAATCGAAAATTTTAAGATTTTTGCCGACTTAGTGGAGACGAAAAGTTTTTCGAAGTCGGCGAAGTTGAATGGCATCACGCAGTCGGCGGTCAGCCAGCAGGCGCGGGCGATGGAGCGCAATTTCAAGGCGCTGCTGATCGACCGCAGCCAGAAGCAGTTTCAGCTCACGCGCGAGGGGCAGAAGGTTTACGAGTCGGCGAAGGAAGTCCTGCACACCTACGACCAGTTGCTGAGCGAGCTGCAGGAGTTGAAGAAAGTCATCAGCGGGACGATCCGGATTTCGACGATCTATTCGATCGGGCTCCACGAGCTGCCGCCGTATATCAAGAAATTCCTGCACGACTATCCCTCGGTCAACGTACGGGTGGAATACCGCCGCTCGAACCTCGTGTATGAGGACATCCTCCACAACGCGGTGGACTTCGGGCTGGTGGCGTTCCCGGTGAAGCACCGGCAGATCGAGATGCTGCCGTTTCGCAACGATCACCTGGTGTTGATCACGCATCCGCACCATCCGCTGGCGAACGCCGGCGACGTGGACCTGAAGCAACTGGCGACGCAGCGGTTCATCGGGTTCGACCCCGACATCCCGACGCGCAAGGCGGTGGACCAGATTTTTCGGGAAAACAAACTCGAGATCGAGCCGGTGATGGAGTTCGACAACATCGAGACGGTGAAGCGCGCGGTCGAGATCGACCACGGCGTGGCGATCGTGCCGCTCGCGACCGTGGCGCAGGAAGTGCATTCGGGCGCGCTGGCGGCGGTGCATTTCAAGGGCAAGGATTTCACGCGGCCGCTCGCCATCCTGCACCGCAAGGGGCGCGTGCTGACGCCGGCGATGAAGAAGTTCATCGAAATACTCGGAATGGACCTCGCGTGAGGACGCCGGTGTGCCCGGATCTGATGTGCCGCGCCCCAAGTGCACCCGCGCGGGCGGAACCGGATCCCTCCGGAGATCCCCGGGAACAAGGTGGACGGTTGAAATCTCTTAGATTACGATGTCTCCCATGAAAACGATTCGATTTGTATCAACCCTGGCCGCCGTCGCTGTCGCGACAGCCTTTTTGCGAGCAGAGCCGGTGGCTCCGCGCGCGGCGCCGGACTGGAGATTAAAGGACGTGAACGGCAACGTCGTCAGCGCCGCGCAGTTCAAGGGCAAGGTCGTCGTGGTCGATTTTTGGGCGACGTGGTGCGGGCCGTGCCGGATGGAGATTCCGGGTTACGTGAAGCTGCAGAAGAAATACGCGAAGGACGGGCTGGTGATCGTGGGCATGTCGGTCGATCAGCAGGGGCCGGGGGTCGTCAAGGAATTCATCGCGCAGCACGGCGTGGACTATCAGATCGTGATGGCGGACGATGCCGTGGAGGAGGCGTTCGGTGGCGACCAGCCGATCGAGGCGATCCCGACCACCTTCATCATCGATCGCGACGGCAAGATTCGCGACCGGAAGATGGGCGCCGAGGAGACGGCGGAATACGAGAAGACGATCCTGCAGTATTTGAAGCCGGAGAAGGCAGCGACGACCGAGTAAGGGCCGGGCGGCGGGACTTGATGCGGGGGTTGGAGCTGGAGGCGGGGCTCGGGAGCGAGCTACTCGTTCGTGAAGCAGGCGACGCGCGTGAGCTGATCGGCGATCTCGCGATCGCTGCGGCAGCGGGGCATTTTGTTTTGCCCGCCCCATTTGCCGTGGGCGCGCATCCAGTATTCGAAGAAGCCGGGCATGACGAGCTTCACGACCGGCGGCACCATGCCGCCGCCCTTGCGCTTGCCGGCGTAGTCGTCGTTGCGGGCCATCAGCTCGGCGTCGAGCTGGGCGGCGAGCACCGGGCCGGTCGGGGTCGCGACCGAAATGGGGCGGAGCTCGATCCACCATTCGTGGCAGCCGCGGCTCTGGCCGGTCAGGGAATTCACGAAGACGGGCGCGACATGGAAGTTCACGATCGTCCAGTCGTTGCGCTGGCAGACCGCGACCAGCGAATCCGTGAGCTCCTTCTCGATCACGTGTTCGCCGAAGGCGCTCAATTGCAGCTTGGTCCGGCCGACGTAAATCAGCCGCGGCGGCGCGGTGGAAATGAAACGCACGACATCGCCGATCACGTAGCGGCAGAGGCCCGCGGGCGTGGTGAGGACGAGGGCGTAGTCCTCGCCGGCGCGCACGCCCTCGAGCGGCACCGCCCGGGCGCCGAGCGCGGGCGGCAGCGTGTCGTCGAAATCCCGCATGGGGATGAACTCGAAAAAAATCCCGGCGTCCGTCAGCAGGCGGAGGCCCGAGGCGGCGTCGGCGTCCTGTGCGGCGATGAATGCTTCGGAAGCGGGATAGACCTCGTGGAAATTGACCGTGGGACCGGCGACCCGGCGCAGTTCTTCCTGAAACGGCGCGAGCGGCACGCCGCCGTGGACGAGGCATTCGAGATTGGGCCAGATCGCCTGCAGATTGGCGGGCCGGGATTTTCCCCGCGCGGCGGCGGCGCGGACGGCCTCGGCGAAAATCAACAGCCAGCTCGGAATGCCGGCGACCAGGCTGATGTCGCGGTGCAGCGTGCGGGCGGCGATCGCCTTGATCTTCCCGGGCCAGTCGCTCATCTGCGCGATGGCGGCGCCGGGTTCGTAGAGGTGGCGCTCGACCCATTTGGGAAGATACAGCGCGGTGATGCCGCTCAGGTCGCCGCCGAACGCGACGAAGGGTTTCGACTCCTCGATGGGTGCGAGCGTGGTCGACCCGCCGAGAAACAGGTGCCGTCCGCGAAAGACGCCGGCGTGGCCCACGCGCGCGCTGTAGAACATCAGCGAGGCGAGCCCGGTGCGGCGGAAGTGCGCGACCATTTCCTCGGTGATCGGCAGCCATTTCGACGGGCCGGCGGTGGTGCCGGAGGAGACGGCGTAGAACGCGCAGCGACCGGGCCACAGCACGTCGGCCTCGCCGCGCTTCATCCGCTCGACGTAGGGCGAGAACTGCTCGTAGGCGCAGATGGGCGCGCGCGCGGCGAACGTCTTGGAGGCGAGTCCGCTTTCGAGGCCGAGCTCGCGGCCGCGGGCGGTCGCGGCGAATTTGGGCAGGAGTCCGGCGAGGACGCGCTGCTGGTCGCGGACGCCCGTCGCGGCATGCTTCAATCGGCGGGCGGTTCGCGCGGTGGCGAAGGTGGCACCGAGGACGACCAGACTTTTGGGCAGCACCGGCATCGGAGTCGTGACGCGGGCGCTTGGCCCGTTACAAGGGTCCGACGGTCAGCCGGCGGGCGAACCCGGGCAAGCGGATTTCATGCGGCGGTTTTCAGCCGGCGCGCTTTTACGGTTTGATAGAAACCGGCGATCGGCGGGAGGAAGTCGGAGACGTGGAAAATGAGCGACGCGTGCTGGACCGGCGTGCCCTCCGCGTTGGTGACGACCTGCGTGCGGCCGTTCGGGAAATAGGAGTGGAGGGCGTTGAGCAGCGCGAAGCGCGTCGGCGAGGTGGGGTCGAGAACGGCCTCCTCCTTCTCGGCGAACAGGACGAGCGCGGGCGCGGCGGTGAGCGGCAGCACCGCCCGGGTGAAAAACTGCGGCAGCGAGAGCATCGCCCGCAGCGCCTGGACGCGTTCGCAGGCGCCGGCGGCGTCGATGCCGCGGATCGTGCCCATGACGGCGCTGTGCAGGCGGTGCAGCTCGGCGGCGCTCATGAGCATGGCGAGGGTGGTCTTGTTCTGTGCACCGGCCTCGAACATCCGGCGGAAAATCACGCGCGACCGCTCGACGATCTCGTCGCGCACGGCGGCGGCGGACTCGAGATAGGGCCGCAGCGCGCGGCCGAGGAGCGTGGTGGGCTTTGGCGCTGTCGGCGCGATGATGTCGGCGACGCAGGCGACGGGACTGACCAGCACGACACCGGCGAGCGCGGGAGCGCGGCCGGCGAGACGGGCGCGGCGAAGCCATTCCAGCAGGACGCCGGCGCCGAAGCTGACGGAGAAGATGACGGGCGGCTGGCCGCGGGCGTTGAGCTCGTCGACGAGATCGCCGAGTTGCGCGCAGAGGAGGTCGAGTGAGAAACCGCTGCGCGGGTAGTTCAGCGCGTAAAGGTCACCGGAGCGCAGGAAGGAGCGGCGGAGCAGGAAGACCTGTTCGGAGGAATCGGGGATGAAGCCGCCGAGCACGATGGTCGGCGTGCGGCCGCGGCCGGGTTCGCGCAGGACCGCGGCGAGCTGGCGGGGGCCGGCTTCGCCGCGCGCGAGGATCTCGTCCTGGGCGGTGCGGACGAGCGGCGCGTGCGGGCGGAAGCGGGGCAGCGCGAGCTTTTCGCCGGCGGCGCGCAAGAGCGTGCGCAGCGGGCCGGCGGGCGAAACGCGCTCGAAGATCGCGAGGAGCGAGGCGGCGGGAGCGAAGCTAAGCGCGGGCATGATGCGTTCGTCTGCGGCGGGCGGTTAAGTGGCAAAATGAAAGCGCACCGTTCACTGAAATGTTTCGAGGGCGAAACGCAACCGTGACTTTGCTGCGGCCGGGGCGAGATGTCGCTCTGCGGAAGGGGGTTGCGGGCGGCGCCCGTCCGATGGCAGGGTAGGCGCATGAGTTTGCCGCCAGTGATCTACGAGGATGAGGCGTTGATGGCGTTCGACAAGCCGAGCGGGCTGCTGGTCGCGCCCGACCGCTGGGACAAGGCGCGTGAAAACCTGATGACGCTGGTGCACGCCAGGCTGGGCCGGAACGTGGCGAACGTGCACCGGCTCGACGCGGACACGAGCGGCCTGCTGCTGTGCGCGAAGACGAAGCCGGCGCTGGATTTTTTGAGCGGGCAGTTCCAGGCGAAGACGGTGGAAAAGAAATATGTCGCCTTCGCCGTCGTGCTGCCGCCGGAGCGGGCGATGAAGGTGATGGCGCCGGTGCGCGATCCATCGGGCGGGCTGCCGGCGACGTTCACCGTCGACCTCGCGCTCGGGCCGGACGAGCGGCAGCCGGGGCGGATGCGGGTGTTCAAGCGGCGCGGCGGCAAGGACAGCGCGACGGAGTTTCGCGTGCTCGAGGGATTCGGCCGATTTGCTTTTCTCGAGTGCCGGCCGGTGACGGGGCGGACGCACCAGATTCGCGTGCACCTGGCGGCGGCGGGCGCGCCGATCCTGAACGACGTGTTTTACGGCGATCCGGAAATGCGGTTGCTGCTGTCGGATTTGAAACGGCGTTACAAGGGGCGGGGGGACGAGAAGCCGCTGATCGGCCGGCTGGCGCTGCACGCGAGCGAGCTGACGCTGAAGCATCCGGCCACGCGCGAACCGCTGACGTTGCGGGCGCCGCTGCCGAACGAATTCGAGGTGGCGCTGAAGTACCTGAGAAAATTTGGTCGCGGGCTGAATCGATAGCGCGTGGGATGCGTCAGGATTTTTCCCCGCCGCATGCACGCCCCCGCCCAACCGCCGCTCGGTTTTGGAATTTTCGGGCTCGGGATGGTGGCGGATTTTCACGCGCAGGCGATCGCGCACGTGACCGGCGGGCGCCTCGTCGCGGTGGCGTCGCGCCAGGCGGAAAAAGCACGCGCGTTCGCCGCGCGGCACGGCGCGGCAGTGGCGGGCGCGACGATCGAGGAGTTGGTCGCGCGCCGCGATGTCGACGTCGTGTGCATCACGACGCCGGCGAGCGCGCACCTGGCGCCGGCATTGGCGGCGATCCGCGCGGGCAAGCATCTCGTGGTGGAGAAGCCACTGGAGATCACGGTCGAGCGGACGGACGAGATGTTGCGGGCGGCGGAGGCGGCGGGCGTGAAGATCGCGGCGATTTTCCAGGGACGATTCGGCGACGGGGCACGGACGGTGAAGGCGGCGCTCGACGCCGGGCGGTTCGGCCGGATCGTGCTCGCGACGGCGGACGTGAAATGGCACCGGACGGCGCAGTATTATTCCGGAACGCGTGGGACGTGGAGCGTCGACGGCGGCGGCGCGTGCATGGCGCAGGCGATCCATTCGATCGATTTGCTGCAGTGGTATGCGGGCATGCCGGAGGAGGTTTTTTGCCGGACGGCGCGGCGGGTGCATGCGGGGATCGAGGCGGAGGACACGGCGGTGGCGGCGCTGACGTTCGCGAGCGGCGCGCTCGGCACGATCACGGCGACGACGGCGGCATGGCCGGGCTGGCGGCGGCGGATCGAGCTTTGCGGCGAGAACGGATCGGCGGCGCTGGAGGACGATCACGTCTCGCGCTGGGATTTTCGCGACGCGCGGCCGGAGGACGAGGCGGTTCGCGCGGCGAAGGACACGGCGGCGCTGGGCACGGGTGCGAGCGCGCCGAATGCGATCAGTTTTGTCGGGCACCAGCGGCAGATCCAGGACCTGGTCGATGCGGTGCGCGAGGGGCGGGCGCCGGCGTGCGACGGGCACGAAGGGCGGAAGGCGGTGGCGCTGGTCCGGGCGCTGTATGAATCGGCGGAGACGGGAAAGGCGGTGAGACTTTGAAAAATCCAAGATTCAAGGGCCAGGCTCCAGTGAACGGCCCATTTTCAACTTGGAGGGCTTTTCATGGCGGCGAAGACGCGATCGGCTGTGGCGGCAGGCCGGCCGCTGACGGGCGCCGGTTGGGCGCGAGCAAGCTCGCTGGCCGACCGAAGCGGAGAATCCGTCCTGAAACACGGCGGATTTGTTTGAATGGAGCTTGGCTTCGCGCGGGCGCGGGGAGGGCCGGAATTCTCGCATGAGCACGGCTGCGCCCACGCGCTGGTGGCGGACGTTCACGCGCGACCACTGGTATGTGTTCATCGGCGCGTCGCTGGCGTGGCTGTTCGACTGCCTCGATTCGCAGCTCTTCAATCTCGCGCGCGACGGCGCGATGGAGCACCTGCTCGCGGACCGGACGCAGGCGACCGTGCTGGCGCCGTACACGACGTCGATGTTCCTCATCGGCTGGGCGGTCGGCGGGTTGATTTTCGGCGCGTTGGGCGACCGGTTCGGGCGGGCGCGGATTTTGACGATCACGATTCTCGTCTATGCGCTGAGCACGGGGCTGAATGCGTTTGCGCACAGCTTCGCGGATTTTTGCGCGTATCGCTTCATCACGGGACTCGGCGTGGGCGGCGTGTTCGGGCTGGCGGTGGCGCTGGTGGCGGACACGGTGGTGGACGAGGCGCGGCCGCCGGCGCTGGGCATGCTGCAGGCGCTCTCGACGTGGGGCAACGTGGCGGCGGGATTCATCGGGATGGGCATCGGTGCGTGGGCGGCGTGGCGCTCGCTGCCGTTCGGGCTGCGGCCGTGGCAGGCGCTGTTCCTCGTGGGCGCGCTGCCGGCGCTGCTGGCGGTGATGTTCCTGCGGAAGATGAAGGAGCCGGAGAAATGGGTGCAGGCGCGCGCGGAGGGCGCGACGCGCGGGCTCAAGTTCGGTTCGTATGGGGTGCTGCTGAAGCATCCGCGGTGGCGGCGGCACGCGTGGCTGGGGCTGATCGGGTGCACGTCGGGCATCGTGGGATTGTGGGGCATCGGGAATTTTCACCCAAAGATCGTGGGCTCGATCATCGAGCATGAACTCGCGCTGCGGCACCTGTCGCCGGAGGCGATGGCGGCGCAGAAGGCGTTCTGGCGGTCGGCGGGATTGTTGCTGCAGAACGCGGGCGGATTTTTCGGAATGCTCGCGCTGGCGAAGCTGGCGCAGGTGAAAGGGCGGCGGATCGCGTTCGCGCTGGCGCTGCTGCTGTCGTTTTTGACGACGGTGCTCGTGTTCAAATGGATGCGGCACACGAGCCAGATGTACTGGATGCTGCCGGCGATGGGCTTCGGGCAGTTGTCGGTGTTCGGCGTGTTCGCGGTGTATCTGCCGGAGCTGTTCCCGACGAGCCTCCGGAGCACGGGCACGAGTTTTTGCTACAACGTCGGGCGGATCCTGGCGGCGACGGCGCCGTTCACGATGAGCCGGATCACGGCGAGCCTCGGCGGCAACGTGGAGGCGTTCCGGACGGCGGGCCTGTGGGTGAGCCTGGTGTTGCTCGCCGGGATCGCGGTGCTGCCGTTTCTGCCGGAGACGAAGGACCAGCCGCTGCCGGAGGAGTGAGCAGGGGGAATTGTGGCAAGAGGGATCGGTTCGGCGCGGTTCGGAATCGGCGAATCAAGGACGATGCGGAGGCGCGGAGGCCGTTCCTCCAAAAGATGAGGGACGTTGCCCTGCGCCGTCAGGGCTCGTCGCGATCGATGAACTCCTCGCGCGGCCGGTGCGCCCGGCCGACTGCGCGCCGCGCGGAAGAACCATCGCAAAGCCTCGCGGGCGTCACTGCCGCCTTGCGTCGGCTTCCTGCCAAGGTATTGCTGGGCCAGCTCAACTGACGCCGGACTGTGGACCTGCTCGCAATGGCGCAAAAATCCGATGATCTCGCTCGTGAACATCCGCTGGCGGGGCGAAACTCTCGCCGGACATCGCCAAGGCATCCTTCCAGCCGGGAAACGAAATGGGTCGGCGCGGGTCCTCCGGGCTCATCCCGCCAGTTGAGCTTTCCCCGGATCGATCTGCAACCCGATAAAGCTCAATCCAGTGGATCGCCGATTCTCCTCCAGATGGACACCCGATTCCTTCTTAATCGGTTAGAAAACAACCCGCCCTGGCCGCAGCCGCCTCCCTGCCGCCGTAATATGCATCAACTCAGTTGAGGCGAATAACACTGTTAGGCAAGAAAATCGCCCGCGATGCTACAAAGAAGCTTAACGACTACGGTTCTCGTGTGGCTTATGCGGCTCGTCACATTTGCTGCCGCATTGTGGGGAGCCTTCATCGTTGTTTTCGTGAATCCCATCAATTCGAAGCTCTACTCGCAGTTCACCACCCAGGATTGGGTTTGGCTGCGGATTGCAAACATCGGCACGCTGCTGCTGGCGCTCGCGCTATGGTGGTTCGTTCAGCGATTCCTCGCGCGGAAGATCGATGAAAAGGCCAGAGCCTAACCAACCGCCAGAGCCAACGGCGGGGCTGCGCCCCGCCGTGGCTCATCTTTAACGTTGATATAGCTGCTGAGAATCAAGCGGAAAAAAGCGATTCTGGTCCGCGGCGGGGAGCGGCGGACGAGCTCCGCGACGGTGGCGGCAGTGTACAGGGACCGGGCATATCAACGCGTGCGTTGGTGCGTATCGCGGC
>DASZPP010000237.1:0-17316 GCA_035549975.1 Opitutus sp. | reverse complement strand
GCAGCACGTCGGCATCGGCGACTTCGTCGATGCCGGAAAACGCGACCGCGCCCGGCGCCATCGAGCCGGCGACCACGACCACCCGGAAATCCTTCTGCAAAAATTGATCCGCGAACCGTGGCAGCGTTTCCGCCGTCTGGTATTCGGACTCGGCGATCAGCATCACGAGTTTTTTCCTGGCGTCGTGCGTCGCATCCGCCGCCTGCGCGTGCAGGACGAAAAACGCCATCAGCACGCCCAGCCACGGTAGCAGCGGTCGTCCCGATCGCCACCGCCGCGAGATGGCCGTCGGGACGACGGCCGCTACCTTGCCTTCCTGCGCGAAAAAAGCAGGCACGTGGAGCCCTAATCCAGCGAGAACCGATGGAAACATACGGAGTACTTTCATAAAGGGGAGATGCCGGGCACGAGCCCGGCGTAATGCGCGCTCGGCTCGAAAATGCCGCCGCTGCACGCGAAAAATTCCTCGTCCAGCGAGAACACGCCGTGGCGCGCCTGCGTCCACCCGGCGCCCGCGCGTGAGTGATACGATTCGAGCCGCGGCCAGTCGCGGTAGTTCTGTGCGCCGTTGGTTTCGAGCACGCCGATCGAAAGCCCCGGCAAACGATCGAGCCGCGCGGCAACGACCTTGCCCCAATCGACGAGAATCGGCGTCACCGTGAGATCCGCGCAAAAGCACGGCACGCCACGTGCCTGCGCCGCCGCGGCCATCTGCAGGCTCACGGACAGGGTTTTCGCCACCGGTTTCAGCGCGATCGCGCCGTAGCCGGCATCGATCCGCGCGGTCACGTCCGCGACGGAGTGCGCGCTTTCGTCGGCGGCCACGCACACGGGCAGGTCGCGGACGTCGCACTCGAACTCCTCCGCGAACGGCTCCTCGAGCAGCACCACGCGGTCGAGCGCGCCGATGCGTTCGCAGTGGCCGAGCAGCCGCCGGAGCCGGTCCTTGGAATCGTAGTGCCCGTTGGCGTCGAGGTAATACGCGATGCGCCCGCTCGCGGTGTGCGGTGTCGGGCAGTCGCGCACGGCCGCATGGATCGCGGAAATCCGCGCGCAATCCCATTCGAGCATCTTCGCGCGATCGCCGTCGCGCGCCGGATCGCTGCCGATCTTGATCTTGAGCAGCGGATGTCCAGCGCGCGCGAGTTCGGCCGCCTGTTCGACAGTTACCGCGTAGCTGATGAGCGGAACGACCGCGATCTCGCGATGCCGGCGCGGCAGCGCGGCGCGATACGGTTCGACAAACGCGTCCAGCGAGGTGGTCCCGCGCGCCGCCGCGTAAAGCTGCCACGCCGCGTTGTCCACCGCGACGAGCGCGTTCAGCGCAAACGTCGGGCGAAGCTGCGCGTGTCCCGTGATCGTGCGGCCGAAGGCGAGCACCTCCGGCAGGATCGCGTCGATCAATTCCTCCGGTCGCTCGAAACTCCGGCCGGCGCAGAGCCGCAGCGCGTGCGCGGTGAGCTGGAACATGAGCGCGTTGCCCGCCGACTCGGAGTTGCACGCGAAGATCGTCTCGTCGGACCACAGCACGCTCTGGCTCGCGAGGCCCACGCCGCGATGGCCGTCGGCGCTGCGCAGGCCGGCGACGGTCTGCCAGACTTCCGTGAGGAAGCCGCCCTTGAAACCGAACGGCGCGCGCAGCGGCTCGCGTTCGAAATTGCAGTCGGTTTTGGCGATCGTGATCATTCGGGAAGCGGCCGGCCTTTGGTTTCGGGCGCGAGCCAGATCACGCCCAGGCCGACAAGGTAAACGAGTGTGATGATGCCGCCCATGCGCGCGTAGTTGCCATCGTAAAACTCCACCAGCCGCCCCGCGCCGATCGCGCCGACCGCCGCGAGGATCCGGCCCGAATTATAGCCGATGCCCTGCGCCGTCGCCCGCACGCGCGTGGGAAACAGCTCCGGCAGATACAGCGGCAGCCAGCCGTAGAACGCCGCCGTGAACACGCCGACGAGAAACGCGAGCAGCAGAAACGGCGCGCCGTAGTGCGCGACGCCATGAAACAGCACCGCGCAGGTGACGAACGACGCCGCGCAGAGCACCGCGAACGCCGCGCGCCGGCCCGCCCGCGCCGCCAGCGGGCCGACCAGGCAGCCGACGATCGCGCCGGCGGCAATCAGCACCTGCGTGAGCGCCTTGGCCGCGGGCATGGCGCCGCTGGTGAGCTTGTCCGCCCAGAGCGGAATCCACTGCACCGAGCCCCACGTGCCGATGAGCGCGATTGACGCGAGCGTGATCGCGATGAAGGTGCGTCCACGCAACGGCGCCGCGAAAATCTCGTGCAGCGGGCGCGCTTCGTGCCGGGCCACGGCTTCCTGCCAGCGTCGCGACTCGGGCACGAACAGCCGCACGAAAAAGGTCAGCGCCGCCGGCGCCGCGCCCACCAGCATCACCCAGCGCCACGAGTGCGCCGTGATCGGCACGAAGTAGCCGACCGCTCCGATCGCGAGAAACCCGATGTTCGCCGCCGCGCCGATCGCACCCGCGAGCCACGGCCGGTGTTGCGGAGGCCAGGTTTCCATGACGAGCGCCACGCCGAGCGACCATTCGCCGCCCATGCCGAGCGCGGCGACCAGGCGGAACGCCGCGAGCTCCCACGGCGACGTCGCGAAATAGCACGCGCCGGTGAACACCGAATAAACCAGGATGCTGAGCGACATCGCGCGCACCCGGCCGAGCTTGTCACCGAGCCAGCCGAACACGACGCCGCCGAACGCCGCGCCGACCAAAAAGACCGCCGTGAGCCGTCCCATCCAGAGGCCGATCTGCTGGTCGTTGCTGACGGCGAGCAACTCGCGCAGGGCCGGCCGCGCGACCAGCGGAAAAATCCCCTGCTCCACCCCATCGAACATCCAGCCGAGAAACGCCGCGACCAGCGTGAGCCACGCCGCGGTTGAAAGCGGCGCATCGGTCGGGCGGAACGGCGGCGATGATTGCTTTGTCGGGGTCACGGGGCGGTCGGGCGCGCGCGGTGGCTCAATCTACCTGCCGGCGCTCGTGGCGACGAGCACCGGCGAGTTGTTCTGGGTGCCCGCGGAAATCCGGCTCCATCCTGCAGACGGGGAAAACGCTTCATGGTGAGGAAATTTTCCGCAGCTTTGCCACGGCGCTTTTCGCGATCACGGGTGTCGGAATCACGACGTGTCCGGCGCGCGCTTCGACCGTGCCGCGGCGAAGCACGTCGCCCGTCAGCGTGTCGATCCAGGTGATGGCGTAGCTGCCGTCCGCAATCCCGCGGAGGCGCAGCAGTCCTTCCGGCTGTGGCTCGACCTTGCGGCCGAGGCGCGCGAACAGCCAGGTGAATTCCGGATTGCGCAGCCAGAGCAGGATGCAGGCGTCGCTTTGCAGGCCGGCGAATTCGAGATTCGGGCCGTGGCGCTCGCGATAGTTGGTCAGCTCGTAAGCGACCGTGAAGCGATCGCTCCAGAAATTGTCGGGGCTGGCGGGCTTGGCGTTGGCGACGACGACGCGGTGCGGGCCGGCGGCGAGCGGAATCGGAAACTGTTTAAAATAGTCCCATGTCGCATTGGGGTCTTCGCGCGAGAGCGGCTGATGGATCACGTTCCGGCCGTCGACGGTGACATCGAGAATCGGATGCTGTTCGCCGCTCAACCGCGGCACGTGCAGGATGAGCTCACCGTCGCGCGGCATGGTGACGAGGAGCGTGCGCTGGCTGTCGCGCGTCGCGATCGCGGCGTCGTTGCGGGCACTTTGATCTTTCGCGCCGGCCACGCCCGCGGGCGCAAGCGCGCCGTTGAAGCAGTCGGGCCGGTCGACGTTGCCCTCGGGCGTGACGGTGAAAACCTCCGGTCGCGGCTTCGGGCAGGTCAGGAACGCGTAGTTGGTCGAGAATCCCTCGAAGAACACGTTGGTGAAATAAGGCGGCCGGTTCGCATCGCGAAACGCCAGCGATTCCATCCCGACCGGGCGCCACGTGTGGCGGTTGAACGCGATGTCCTTCATCACCGCCGCGAACGGCGTGTAGTAGTGATAAAGGTTCTGCCCGTCGACCCAGTCGTCCCACTGCCAGACGAGCGCGCCGCCGGCGGCGCCGCCGAACGCCGCGCCCCACAGGCCGTCGTGCAGCGCGATGCCAGTCGGGTCGTTCTGCGGCCAGCGATCGTAGTGGCCGAGCCCGAACTCGGAGAGCAGATAAGGCTTCTCGCGTCGCGCCGTCATGAAGCGCGCGGCCCAGAGCGCCGACGACGCGGTGTCGAAACGCGTGTAGAGATTTGTCGAGACGAGCTCCGTCTCGGGCAGGTCGTCCACCGCGGCGTGACCATCGAGGTTGCCAAAATTCGTGTTGATGGTGTGCCGATTCGGGTCGATCGAACGCAGGTAGCGCGACATGTCGCGGTGCCAGTTGGCCACGGCGGTTTCATCGTAGCCGTTGCACGAGTCCACCTCGTTCCAGAACATCCACGAAAAAATCGCCGTCGAATACGACCAGCGCGCGACGATGTAGCGCAGCCGCTTCCGGAAAGCCTCCTTCGCCTTCGCGCTCGTGAAGAAATCGGCGGGCTGGCCGATGACGCCGCCGTTGGCCGTGTTGTAGGAAAAACGCTCCCACCAGACGCCGACCCGCAGCGACTGCTGGGCTTCGAGCGTCGGCATGACGGCCACGCCGAGCTTCTCGGCGAGTTCGATCTGGTGATCCGCGCGCCAGGCGCTCGCGAGATCGTAAACGCCGAGCGAGCGGCGCGGCTCCGCGGATGCGCGGGTCTCGATGTCCATGCCCGAGTAACACCACCACGTGCGGATGAAATTGCCGCCGGCGCGGGAGAGACTCGTGAGCCACTTGTCCATCGCGAAGGTGGCGGCGTGGCCCGGCACGAGCATGTTCTGGCCGATGACGAAAAACGGCGAGCCGTCGTCATGCTCGAAATAACGCGGGTTCGTGCGCGACACGCGGATGAAGCCGGGCCGGTTGCTGTTCGCCGTGCACGTGAACGTCTCGGGCGCACTCCCGATCGTGCGCCCGGCGTTCTGCAGCCGCAGGTGCCAGTGATAAACACCGGTCTCGGTCGGTGTGAGCCGGACCTTCCAGCACGGCGCGCCATCGGCGATGAGCTTTTCGTCGCCCTCGACCAGCTCGCGGCGATACGGCTGAAAATAAAATGCCGGCACGACGAACGCCGCGCCGTGCGGCGGCTCGACGAGGCAGTCGATCGCGACCTGATCGGGATCGAACGGGTTGGCCCAGTGCCCATGCGCCTGAAACGTCAGCTCGAATTTTTCATAGCGCGGGACGCTGCGGGTGTTGGCCCGGATTTCGGCGAGGGCGGGCCCGGCGTCGCTGGCGAGCGGCGGCGGCGTTTCCGCCGCGACGGAAAAGGTCGCGGCGAACAATGCGGCGCCGAGAGAAAGGACGAATCGGATCATTTTTTAAATCGTTTTCGGCCGGCGCACGGGGGTCAGTCCTCCTTCGCCGCGCCGGAGACGCGGGGGTTGGAGACGAGCGGCTGGGTCGTGCGCAGATACGCGAAAAGGTCGCGCAACTGTGCGTCGCTTTTGCCCGAGAGGAGGCCTTCGGGCATGATCGAGCGGCCGATGCTGTTCATCGTGGCGATTTTTGCGCGGTCGAGGGTGATCGTCACACCGGCCATGTCGCGCAGCACCACGCGCTGGGGGTCCTGCGCGGCGAGAAATCCGGAATACACGGAGCCGTCCTTCGCGGTGACGATGAACGACTCGTAGCCCTCGCGAATCTCGGCGCTGGGGTTCACGATGTTCAGGACGATGTTCGGCAGGTCGTCGCGCTTGAACGAGGTCAGGTCCGGCCCGATCTGGCCGCCATGGCCGTAAAGCGTATGGCAGACGGCGCAGGTCTGTTCGAACAGCTCGCGGCCGCGATAGGGATCGCCGCCGGGAACCCGAACAATGCCGAGCACGCGCGCGATCTCCCGCCGCACTTCCGCGGGCTGCGCGGCGATTTTCCCACCCAAAAGCTGGTCGACCCGCGACGCGAGCCTGCCGCCGGCGAGGACGCGCATTTTCTCGCGCGTCTCCGGCCGGATCGTCTCGCGGCCGATCGTGCCGGCTTCGACGGCGTCGAGCAATGTGGTCGCCGCGGGCAACCGGCTGCTGAGCACGGATTGCGCGGCGTCCTGTTCCGTCGGCGAGAAATGGGCGTAGCCGCCGACGATCGCGGCGGTGAGTTTCTCGTCCTCGTAGCCGGCCGCGGCGTCGAGCGCGGCAGCGCGCACGGCGGCGTCATCGTCGTGGAGCAGGCGGGCGAGGACCGCGGCGGCCCCGGCGTGGGGCGCGTCGCCGAACACGGCGATCAAGCGCAGCCGCTCCAAGTGCGGCGCAGCCGGATCGGCCATCGTGCGCAACGCTTCCGCGACCGCCGCGGGATCGTTCTGGCGGACGCGCAGCGCGAGCGAACCCCCGCCGGCCTTGACCATCGCGGCGACGAGTTCGTCCGGCAGCGACGGCAGCACGCGGCCGTCGAAGGCCTTTTCAAAACCCGCCATCAGTTCCTTGCGCGTGTCGGCGTCGGGCGCGGCGTTCAGCAGATCGGCGCAAACCAGAAGATTTTTTTGCCCGCCCGCCGCGGCGAACCGGCGCATCAGCCGCGCGGTCAGGTGGCGCGCGACGATCGGACGGTGCCAGAGCGACGCGCCATCGGCCGAGGGTTCGCGAAAAAACTGCACGATCGCGGCGGCGTCCGCGCCGCACTTGCTCTCGAGCGCCCACCAGATTTGCAGCGGCAGGTAGGGATCGTCCGCGTCCGCATCGTGCGCCAGCAGCCCGCGAATGATCGGCAGTGCGACCGGCGTGGAAAAGCGTTTCGCCGAGGCGGCGAGCTGGCTGCGCACCTCGACATCCGGCTCGGACGCCGCGAGCGCGGCCAATGCCTGCGCCGTTTCAGGCGCGACCGTGATGCCGTCGCCGAGCAGGCGCACGGTCCAGAGGCGCACATAGGGATCGGCATGGCCGAGGAGCAGACGCGCGGTCGGCTCGTCGAAGCCGCCGCTGAGATTCAGCGCCCAGAGCTCCTCGAGCGCGAACTGGCCGGTGGCGGCCGGCAGCGCCGCGCGCAGCGGCGCGATGAGCGTGGCGTCGCGCCGGTCGCCGAGCAACCGCAGCGCCTGCTCGCGCATCCAGCGGTTGTCGCTGCGGAGGAGTTCCACGAGTTCGCGCGAGGATTTTTTCGAAAGGTCGAAGGGCTTCAGGCCGGGATGCGCGTTCGCCGCGCGCACGCGATAAATCCGGCCGTCGGTGTTCTCGATGCCGCCACCGGTGTTGTCCGTGTGCGCGATTTTCAAATCATACCAGTCGGCCAGGTAGACGGCGCCATCGGGACCGTGCTTGATGTCGACCGGGCGGAAGTGCTCGTCGGAGGAACGAACCACCATGCCGGTGTCGCGCGTCGTGAACGTGGAGCCGCGGGGCGTGATTTCGGCGAGCGGCACCTCGCCGTTGAGCGGATCGATCGCGATCAACTTGCCCCGATAAGGCGCCGGCAGCGCGCCGCCCTCGTAGATGATGAAGTTGTGCGAGAACCGCGGCACGGGCGGATGCTTCATCGGCGGAAAATAACCGAATGCATACGGGTTCGAGAGCGCGCCGTGCTTTTCGAAGCCCTTCAGGAAATAGCCGCCCTGCACGTAGTGAAACCCGCGCGTGTTGCCGCCGTTGTGGCCGGAGAAGATGCGGCCCTTGCTGTCGATCTCGACGCCGAAGGTGTTGCCGCCGCCTTCGGCGTAGACCTCGAAGCGGCGCGTCGCCGGGTCGTAGCGCCAGATGCACTGGCCGGCGATGTGCGCGATCGGCGCGCGGTCGATGCCGGGGCGGACGATGTCGGCGGTGACGGTCGAGCCCTGCGCGCCGTAGAGCCAGCCGTCCGGGCCCCAGCGGAGCGAGTTCGCGACGGAATGCGTGTCCTCGATGCCGAAGCCGTCGAGGGCGACGACGGGCGGGCCGTCGGGCACGTCGTCGTTGTTGGCGTCGGGATAAAAAAGCAACTGCGGCGGGCTCAGCACCCACACGCCGCCGCGGCCGCGGCAGACGGCGGTGGTGATGTTCAGGCCGTCGAGGAACGTGGTCGTTTTTGAAAAGCTGCCGTCGCCGCGCACATCCTCGTGGATCGTGATCCGGTCGTGGCCGCGGAAGGCGGCCTTGTCGGGCGTGTCGTAGGGCGGCGGCGGTTTTTTCCGGTCGTAGACGACGCGCCACCACTCGTCGTGCGATACGACCTTCAAGCCCGCCGGAGTCGGATACTGGCGGTATTGCACGACCCACATCCGGCCGCGCTCGTCGAAGTTGAGAAAAACCGGCTGCGCCACGACCGGCTCCTGGAGCACGCGGTCGATCGCGAGGTCGGGCGGCGTGGTCAACGTCGACGCGGCCGCGGGCTGCGGTTCGTTTTGCTTTTTTCGAGTGCAGCCAACCAGCAGCAGCGCAGCCGCGGCGCCCGCAGCGAAGACAGCGAAAGCCCTCGGCCTCATTGCACGGCCTCTCCCATCGCCGCGATGAGCTGGGCGCCGAACTCGACCCGGTCCCCGGCCGTGGCGCGGCGGCGGAGTTTTTTGACGGAAGTAATGCCCTCCTCGAGGCTGATCACGGGAACGTGGTCCTCGGTCCAGAGCACGTTGGTCGTGGGCCGGGCGGGATGCGGGGTGATCGTGACGTCGCCCCGCGTGGGATCAAAGGTCGTGTCGGCGGCGAGCTTCCGGAAGAGCCGCTGCATCATCGCGAGCGTCGGACCAGCTTCGACCCGCGTCTCCATGTATTCGTTGCTTTCGTCGTTGTGGAAGTTGACGAGCAGGTCGATCGGGTGCCGCGCCTGCTGCGCGAGGATCGCCTTTTTCATGTACCAGACCTCGGGCATTCGCTTCAGCCATTGCTTGTCGCGGAGGTCGACGCGCTCCCAATAACGGTTGAGGTCGTAGCCGTGGGCGTTGAAACGCACCTTGCCGGTCGCGCAGCCGTCGGGGTCCATCATCGGCGAGAAGATGAACACCGTGTGGTCGCGCAACTCCTTCGCGCGCGGATCCTCCGAGGTGATGAAACGCAGTGCGCCTTCCGCCGCGAACGACGTGCCGGTTTCCCAGGCGTGCTGGCGGGTGATGAGCCAGACGATTTTCTTGCCGTCGTCGGGCCGGTCGAAATTCGTGACGGTCACGACGTGCAAGTCGCGGCCGAGCGCGGTGCGACCCACCACCTCGACGCGCGCGTGCGGCGAGCGGTCGATTTCTTCGAGCAGGCGCAGCAGCCGCGAGTGCGGATAAGGCGGCTGGTGGGCGAGCCAGATCGTGTCGGCGGTCGGACGGAGTTTCACCGTCGCCTCGTGCTTGACACGGTCCCAGGTCATGGCGGCGAGCGACTGCCAGTGCTCGCCGTCCTCGCTGTAGAACGGCTGCATCCCCGGGCCCATCGCGACCGCGCCGGGCTTGTCGTTATACTCGCCGACCCAGCCCGTGAGCACGATCGTGAGGTCGCGGCCGGCGACGTGGTCCATCCGGAAGTAATACCAGTTCGCCTGGCGGTTGTGGCCGCGCTCGTCCTCCTGGCCGGCGACGTGCAGGCGGAACGTATTTTCACCGATGACCTCGATCTGCCCCAGCGAGGCGTCCTCGAAGCTTGTGTCGAAGGTCACGGCCGCGCGGCCCTCCGCACGAAGGGCGGTCGCGATCGAAACGGCGAGCGCGGCGAGGCTGACGAGGCGAACGAAAGTGGATGATCTGCGAGGCATGGGAAAATGAGGACGAAAGACGGAATGAAGGAAACGATGCCGCGCGAGGGCGCGGAAACAAATTCGTCGACGAAGAGCCGGCAGCGGCCTCGTTCGCCGCAGCCGCGCTCAGGGGCCGCCCCGCGGCGCCCAGTGATCCTCGCCCAGGTCCCCGAAGCGGGAATCGTGCGCGAACGCGGAAACCCCTTCCAGCGGGCGGGAAGCAATTTCCCGCCGCTGAAATAGCAGGCGAACTGGTTCGGGTTCTCGCACGATCCGCCGGGCGCTAGATCAATTCGCTCAGCTTCTTCGCCCCGGGCTTGAGCGGAGCGAGGTCCGTGATGTTGACCGGACGGTTCGTCGCGATCGATTCGTTGGCGGCGACGCCGATGAGAATCGACGCGGCGCCCTGCTCGTGACCAGCGGCGCGGTGAAACGGATCGACCGGGGCCGAGGCCGAGAAAATCTGTTCGGCGAGCACCGGGTCGGAGCCGTTGTGATTGCCCGGCAGCGCGGTGACGGGCACCTCGTAGCTCGGCTTGAAGTGCGGGAAAACGCGGATCGTCTCGGTCTCGCGGTCGGCGGCGTTGCGCTCGGCGGGCTCGGCGTCCGACAGGATGTGTGTCGGCTGCAGCTCGCGATACTCGAGGCGGCCGCGCTCGCCGTTGAGGCTGATGCGCATGCCCTCGCGCGGCGAGAAGCTGAGGAGGGAATAAGTGAGGAACACGCCGGTGCGATAGCGGACGAGCGCCGTCATGTTGTCGTAGATGTCGATGTCGTCGCGAAACACGTTGCGATCGCGCAGATAGCCATCGTCGCGCTCGGCCTTGAAATAGAGCGCCTCGAGATCCTTGTCGCTGTGCAGGCTGAGTTGGAACGGATCGCCGTTCGAGGCGGGCTGGTCGGTGTAGCGGGCGTAGCGGGTGCGGGCCTCGTCGCCGCGCGCGGCGGCGTTGGCGCGGCCGTAGAAATCGAGCCGGCCGTAGGCGAAGACCTGTTCCGGGATGGCGTCGGTCCACCAGTTCACGAGGTCGAAGTGATGGGTCGATTTGTGCACGAGCAGTCCGCCGGACTCCGCCATGTGCGCGTGCCAGCGGCGGTAGTAGTCGGCGCCGTGCGCGGTGTTGAGGAGGTATTCGACGTTGACGCTCTTGATCGCGCCGATCGTGTCGGCCATGAGCAGTTCCTTCACCCTCGTGCGATGGGCGGACCAGCGGTAGTTGAATGCGACGCGGACGTGACGCCGCGTCTGCGCGACGGTGTCGAGGACGAGGCGGCATTTTGCGGCATCGATCGTCATCGGTTTTTCGGTGACGACATCGCAGCCGTGCCGGAGGGAACGAACGATGAAGTCGTGATGCGTGCTGTCCTTCGAGGTCACGATCACGCAATCCGGCCGCTGCTCGTCGAGCATCCGGTCGAACTGGTCGGCGGCGTAGGTCGGCACGGCGTGATAGCCGAGTTCGCCGGCGAGGCGCGCGTTGTAGTAAGCCAGGCGCGTCGGGCTGAGATCGCAGAGCGCGGCGAGTTCGGCCTCGTTGCGATAGTCCACGACCAGCGGGGAAATGAAGAAGTTGGACCGAATGCCGGTGCCAACCAGGACGTAGCGTTTCTTTGCCATAAATGAAAAGCCGTTGGTTACCGCAGCGGGGCGGCGTCCGGCAGCGCAGCCGGCCGCCGGTCGCTGCCCGGTTCGGGCGATGGGTTATTCTGAAAACGCGCGCTCATGCGGACTCCGGCGTGCTCCGGTCCAAGCGGAACACGCCGCGCCCGGCTGACGGGCGCGGCGTGAACGATTGATGGCCAGCGAGCTTAGAAGGTGAACGTGTTGGTCAGCGTCCACTGCATCGGCTCGGCGATGCGCCACATCGCGGTGGTGCCGTCGGGATTGGCGTAGATCGGGATGAGCTTGTTACCCACGCCGATGTTGCGGAGGTTCAACTGGACCTTCCAGCCGATCCGCTTGGTGAGCTGGCGGTCGTAGCCGATCCACGCATCATAGTAGCTCTGCGAGGGGCCGTAGTAGGGCTTCGAGACATCCAGCGTCGTCAGGGTCGCGCCGGTTGCGGTCGTCAACGTGATGGTCGGGTAGCCGATGACCACCTTGTCCATCCAGCGCACCGCGCCGCCGATGTTGAAGCCCTTCAGCATCGGCAGGAACGAACTGTCGCTGAAGGTGTAGTTCGTCACCGCGGCCCAGTGCCACTCGCGCAACTCGTCGGTCTTCGAGCCGGACTTCAGGAAGGTCGGCAGCATCGGGTTGACCACGTTCGAGACGATGTAGCTGCGGTAATCCGTGATCGCGCCGGTCGAATTGGCCGTCATGTTCAAGCGGCCCGCATCGGTCTGGCCGCCCGACTGGGTCTGGACGACCCCGAGCAGGCCGGTGGTCGGATTCAGCAGGAAGTCGTAGATCTCCGGCGCGATGTCGGTGCGAACGGCTTCGGCCTTCGAAGCGTTGGCGGTGAGGCGCCAGTTCGGCGTGGGATTCCAGGTGAGCTCGTATTCCATGCCCGTCGAATCGAGCGCCGAGGTGCCGACGACGTTGTTGCCGCGCGTGTGGGTCACGGCCGAGTAGTGGCCGTATTGCGCGACCGGCTTGGTCGGGTCGGTGTTGGGCGTAAGCTGGTAGGCGAACGTGTTCTGGAAGATCAGTCCGTTCGGGCTGTTCAGCCAGTTTTCGAAGGCGGCGATGCCGGCGGGATTGGCCGTGTTCGAGCCGACCGTATAGTTCTGGTCGATGACGTTGCCCACGGAATCAGCCAGTTCGTTGATCGCGGGCAGGAAGCCGTTCTCCGTGACGGTCGAGTTGGCATCCTTGGTTTCGTAGTGGGTGACTCGCAGCTCGAACTTGTCGTCGAACACCGACACCATGGCGCCGTATTCCTTCGTGTCGCCGATCTCCGGCCCGAGGGGTTCATTCCGGATGTTGTAGCGCTGCGGCGAAACCCGGAAATTGCTCGAGCTGTTGTAGAAGATGCTGGCGTCGATCCCGAGCGGGAGGTGGCGCTTGATGAACTGCGGCGTGTGCCCGACGATGCCCCAGCTGTGCGACTCCTCGGAGACGAAGCTGGACAGCTTGGGATACCAGACGGTCGGATCCAGGTTGACCGTGCCGGTCGCGAGGTTCGTGGGCGCGCTGCCCGAGTCGAGGCTCCAGACCTCGTCCTTGCGCCAGCTCGCGGTCGTGACGATGGTATTCTCCAGCCAGTGGCTTTGGGCCACGGCGGCGGTCGAGTGGATTTGCTGCTCGGTGCGGCTGGAATAACCGGCGCGACCGGTGTTCGTCAGGTCGTCAGCCGGGCTGGTGATCAGGCCGAACGTCTGGGCCGACCAGGGGTTGAGCGCGCTCGCAGCGTTTGTCGCCGGACGCTTGTTGTTCAAGATCGTCATCTGCGTCAGGCCGGTCGGATTGTGATCCGCGTGAATGCCCTGGATGGTGACATCCTGCGGGCCGGAGGCGTTCGCGACGCTGGGCCCGAGATAGCTGAGGATGCCGACGATGCGGGCCGTGGAGCTGACGTCGCCGGGCGGCGTGCCGCCCTCGGCCACGACGTAATCGATGCCGGTGTCCCACGGCGTGCCACCGATGTTCAGGAAGGCCTGATCCTGCCGGGTGTAATTCACGTTGAACATGTGGTCGCCGAGAATCTTTCCGATCCACTCGTGCCGGCCGCCGACCTTGCGGAGGTCCAGATCATAGAAGCCGGTGATCCGCTCGGCCTCGCGATTCGAGTGGCGGGTGTTGATGAACCCGGTGCCGGCAATCACCGGACGGAGGAAGTTCGGGTTCGGGGCGCCGTTGGGCAATTTTTCATTGATGTCGAGCGTGATGCCGTAGTCCGCGGGCGACAGCCAGCCCCAGTCGGCAATCTGCTTGTCGTAGATCGCCTCGATGCCGGCCTTGTTGTTCCAGAACGTCTGGTTGACCGTCAGGTTGTAAGCCGCCCATTTCGACCATTCCTGTTTGTCGGTGCCCGGCAGCATGTCGTGATAGAAGTCGAAGATGCTCGGGTCGGTGATCTGCGGCGCCCGATTGTAGAAGCTCTTGCCGGGATCCGTCGCGTGGTAGACGTTTTGCAGGGCGTTCGTCTGCTGGCGCAGGGCGATCATGCCGCCGCTGCCGAGCGTCGTGGCGCCGGGGAAAAGAAAGGCGTTGGTCGCAAAAGCCTTCACGCCGTCCACCGTCGTGCCGCCGCCGATATCAAGCCCGCCCAGGGTGCTGCTGTTCGGGTCCTGGTAAAACAATCCCGGCTCGTTCGAGCTCCAACCGCCGATGCCGGGGCTGGTGATGCCGATCGCCGTGTTGCGGGTGCCGTTGGCGTTGAACACGCTGGTCGTGGTGTAGGGTGCCTGTGGCGTGCCCAACAGATGGCCCGTGCCCGTCGTCGGATCCCACACCGGCTTGCCCATCGCCCACCAGTAGCTGAAGGCGTCATAGGGCGGACGGCCGTCGGGACGATTCGAAGTGTCGCGGCCGGTTTCCACCGTCGCCTGGATGACCGTGTTTTCCAACGGACGGTAGGTCGTGGTCAACGTGGCCGCGCGCAACCGGTCGTAGGCCGGATCGGCGCGATATTGCTCGCCGTTGTAGACCGAGGCCAGGCGCACCGCCAGCTTGTCCTTCATCAGGACCTGATTGTGATCGAGCACGCCGCGGTAGGAACCATACGAACCGTACTGGCCCGTCACGGTCGTCTTCGTGCCGCGCGTGTCCGCCTTGATCAACGCTTGGTTGATGATGCCGGCGGGACTGCCGAGGCCGAAGAGCGTGGCGTTCGGGCCGCGGCTGATTTCAACGCGATCGACGTTGTAGCCGTCCATCGGGATGTCGGTGGAAAAATAATCGCGGGTCCGGTCGGCGGTCAGCAGGCCGCGCACCCGGACGCCGGGAGTGATTTGTCCGAGCGCGTCGTCGAACACGCCGGCGCCGCCCTCGAGATTGGAATAGTTGCCGCCGAAGCCGCCGACTTCGGTGCCGAGGGTGTAGACGAACAGGCTGGTCGAGTCCGTCGCGTTGATGTCCGTCATGAAATTCTTGTTGATGACGGAAATCGAGTTCGCGAGGTCCTTCAGGTCCGACCGCAGGCGCGTGCCGGCGAGCGTGCTGGTGGACTGGTAGCCGTTGTCGTTCTCGCCGCGAACTTCAAAAGGCGACAACGTGACGACACCTTCGTCGGAGTTGTTGGAAGTCGCCTGATCGGGCGCGGTCGTTTGTGCGGAAGCAGTTCCGCCAAGGGCGGAACAGGCGAGCAAAGCGGCGAGATGCAATAAGTGCAGGCCGCGATTGGGGCGATGGCTTGGTGGTTTCATGGTTTGGTTACGGGGGGTTGAGCGGGAAACGATCAAAGGAGTGGACGGGTGTTCGGCATTAAATCCTGACGAGGATGATGCCGTCGCCTGCGGCGAGGGTCAGCTTGGAGACGGGTTCGCCATTGTTGGTGACGGGATCCTGCCGGCCGCGAAACCGCCGGTAGCCGGGCTCGATCGTGACCGTCTCGGCCGTGCGCGGCGTCCGGTCGGGATTCGTCCGCGGATTCACCAGCACCATGCCGTTTTGGAACCGGCGGCGATATACGCCGTTTTCGAACGGCGTGGCGGACGGCGGATCGACGGCATGGCCGAGTTTCAGGTCGAACTCGTCGAACCATTTGCAGCGCTCGATCGAGTAGCCGTTGTCGGAGTAGGAAAAATAGGCGTCACCAAGCAGCGCCGAGGTGAGCGCGTAGCGCATGAATGCGTAGCCGGACGGAAATTGCGCACGCACCTTTTCGTCCATCGCACGGCCGTCCGCCGTCCCGTGCGCCGCCGCCAGGATGAGCCCGGGAAACGAGACATTCGCGGCGAGGCTGCGATAGTTGTCCATCGCGACGCTCCAGCCCGACCACGTTTCCTCCGACCATCCCGCGCCCATCATTCCCTCGTAGAGCGCGGCGCCCAGCAGGTCCTGGAGTTCCGGCGTCGCCAGCGGGTGCGAATGCCGCTGGCCGCCGACGTTGCCCATCTCGAACATTCCCGGCTCGAGCTGCCGGAACTTCATCACGTAAGTCGCGAGGCCGAGTCGAAATTCGCGTGCGCTGGCCGGACCGGAATCGTCGTGGCCGTCCCGGTCCCGGTCGGGGCGCCCCGGTGTCGTGCTGAACATCGTCGGGTCGGCATAGGTGTTGTCGGAAAACATGAAGTCGAACCCGGCCGTGCTGAAGTGTTCCGCCCGCAGGGAATTTTGCGCATACCACTGCGGATAGCGCATGCCGTCCGCGTCGGGTTGGACGAAATAGGTGGTGTTCGTCATCCGCGTCCGCGGATAAGCACCCTCGCCCACCAGCGCGCCTTCACTGTTTCGCGCCCACCAGTCGTTGGGCGAACCCGCCGGCGCGCCCGCCGGGCCCTTTTCCCCCGACAGTTTGGCGATGAAATCGCTGTAGGCGGGATTCGGTCCGGCCATGGGCTTGTCGTAGGTCTCCATCACGTTGGTGTAATTGCCGATCACGAGCGCCGGGTTGCGTGCGCGGATCTCCCGCAGCAACTCCGCCGGTTTCTTCCCGCCCCGCTCGAATCCGGGATACATGCCCAAAATCACAAAATCATGCTTCGCCAGCGCCGCCTGGATCGCCGACTGATCGAAGTCCCGCGGTCCGCCGATGAAGATGCCGCCGATCTTCGGAAACGTTTTCTTGTAGGGATCGAGGCCGTCGGTGACGACCACGTCGTCGAACTTCGCCGCGCCGCCGGCCGCCATCAGTCCGATCTCGCCCGCCGCCGCGTCCCCCTGCTCGATCGCGGTGAAAACACGCCGGCCATCGACATTCACCGTCGTCGCGGTTCCCGTGCGCAAGATCGTCAGGTCGATCCAGCGCCCCGCGTCGCCGCGGTCAAATGAGCCCTTCGCCTGCACGGTCGAAACGCCGTCGGCGACCCGCCGCATCTCCGCCGTCCCGCCCGGCGTCAGCAGCACCGCGCAGTAATTCTTCCCGTCAGTATAATTGTACACCGCTCCCGCCGACGCCGCCGGTCCGGACGCCGGGAGGCACAGGCTCAAGCCATAAGTGTAACCGGTCGCCCACTGCCCGCCGTCGCAATGGGAGAGCGATTCCCCGCTCCCGGCCCGGCACGCATACACGCCATCGCCCGCCACCCAGGCATCCTTGATCGCAAACCAGCCGGGCACGCGACCGCCGTCGAACGTCTGCCGGTAGACGACCACCGGCGTGCACGTCACCGACACGTGAGCGAACCGGGCCGGGCCTGCCGCGGCCGACAATCCAATCCGCCCCGGCGCACGCGAAAGCTCCGCCGCGTGAGCGACGATGCGGGCGCCGTTCACCCGCACCGTCGTATCGGTTCCGGTCCGGACGATCTCCACCTCGACCCACGCGTTTTCGCCGGCCCCGGGATAGGAACCGGCGGCGAGCAGCTTCCGGACGCCGCCGATCGTTTCCGCCAGTTGCGCACTTCCCGCGGCATCCACCGTCACCGACGAAAAATTCTTCCCGTCCGCAAAATCGTACACCAACCCGGCCTTTTCGGAACCGCCCAGCCTGACGCTTCCGCTGAAGACAAAATCAGTCGTCCACGGGCCGGCGTTGCAGACGCTGAGGCTGTCGCCTGCACCGGCGCACTCGTAGAACCCCGCGCGG
>DASZPP010000236.1:0-15291 GCA_035549975.1 Opitutus sp. | reverse complement strand
GGGGCTGCTGGGCTCGCGTTACACGGGGGTCGAGTATGACTATCTCGACTTCACGGGCGCGGGGCCGGATCACGCGCACGGGGTGGCGCTGAACTACAACCAGCCCATGACGTCGAACTTCGACCTCGGGGCCGGCTACGGCTGGGCGCGGGCGCATGACTCCGGCGTCGCGTTCACGCAGCAGGATATCGATCTGCGCGGCACGCTCTACACGAACCTCGCCTGGGGCAAGCCGTTCGCGCTCGCGGCGGCCGGCTGGGATTTCGCGCACGCCGCCGGGGCCAAGGACAATTCGTTCGTCTACCGGCTCGGCGTCGGGATCGAGCTGCCGGCGTCGGCGGCGTTCACCGTGACGCCGTTCGTGAACTTCGTGCGCGCGACGGGCTACAGCCGGAACGAATGCGATTTCGGCGTGAAAGCCGAATATCGCGTGACACGGGAGTGGGGCGTGATGGCGCGGGCGCAGTATGACGCCATCCGGCACGACAGCGACCAGGCCGAGTATGCGCTCGGCGTGAACTATCACTTCTGATCCGGGCGACCGGCGCAGAAGCACGGCCACGGCGCGGTTTCGCGCCGTGGCTTTTTTCAATCCGCGTGATCCAGCAGCCGCGCCACGAGCGCGGAGGCGACCTGCGTGGCGATCACCGAGAACGTGAAGAGATAGAGCCCGACGCCGACGTGCAGGTCGGCGACGGCGGCGGATTTCATCGCGACGATCAGGATGGCGACGACGAAGACATCGAGCATCGACCATTTGCCGAGATGCTCGACCCAGTGGTGGAGCCGGCGGACGCGCGTGAGGTTGTGCTCGCGCTCGGCCCAGATGATCGCGAGCAGGCCGAGCTTGACGCACGGGAACGCGAGCGTGAAGAGCGTGAGCACGCCGAAGAGGAAGTATTCGCCCTCGCGAAACAGCGTGATGATGCCGCCGACGACCGAGATCGCGTCGTGGAAAAGCCAGAATTTCGTGACGTGGAAGAACGGATAAAAGATGCCGGTCGCGAACAGGAGGAAGGCGGCGGCGAGGAGCACGGGCACGCTGTGCCGGTGCAGGACCGGCGGCGGGGAGGCGGGAGCCATGCAGCAGGCCTGCCAGCGATGCGGTGCGCCGGCAAAATGAAAAGTGGCGGCGGGCCGGGCGGAAATCGCCGTCCGATCCTCACTCGAGGCCGGAGACGGGGAGGCTGTTGGGATATTCAACGCTGAATTTAAGCGGCAGCTCGCGTTTTTCGCCGGGCAGGAGGGAAAGCGTCCACTTCAGGAGTCCGGCGGCGTCGGGCTTGAGGTCGGCGGGCGCGAGCAGATCGACGACGATCTTCTCGTGGCGGGAAACCGGCGCCTCGTCGGTGACGACGATTTTTTCGGGCGTGGGGCGGTTGTTCTGGACGGTGATGGTGTAGTCGTAAGTGACGCGGGTGCCCTTCGTGACGAGTCCGGTGTCCTCGGTAAAGCGGTTGTTGAGCCTGCGCTTGACGGCGATGCCGTCGTCGGCGCCGAGCGCGAGGTCGAACTTTTCGCCGGGCATGACCGCGCGCAGGCGGCTGGCGGCGACGAAGGTGCCGTCGAGGAAGACATTCATCGCGCCGGCGAGCAGCGGGTAGTCGGAGGAGTTTTTCACGGCCGCGGAGAGGAAGGCGGCGGGGAGGAGCTTCGGGGTCGACTGGTGGGTGAAGTCGGCGGCGAGGGCGACGGTCGTGACGCCGACCTTGTGCGGCGCGTTGTCGGCGGGCACGTCGGCTTTTTGGGTGAGGTGGAAGGTGGCGGAGGTGGCCTGGGTTTCGACGATGGCAACCGGCTGCATGAATTCTTTCGTGACGACACTGATGGCCGAAGCCATGTCCTTTATTTCACCCCGGAGTCGATTTCCGGCTAACGTGGATGCTGGCTCATACCGGGGGAAGGGTTGCTGTTGCTGCACGATCCACGGTGGCAGCTCCGGTGCGCCGCCGCCGAGCGCGGGGCGGGCGGTCGAGAGCGTGAGGTCGACGTTGCTCCAGTCCTCGCCGGTGTTCTGCTGCACGAGGCCGGAGTAGGTGAGCTGCACGGCACGGTCGCCGGTGCCGACACGCGCGTCGTAGGAGGGCGTCCAACTCGCGCCGGGTTCCGCGTAGCGCAGGGTGAGCTCGATCGTGCCGGCGGTCGCGGCGGCGAGGCGGACGGTGACGGTCTTGTAGCTGCGGCCGCCCTGGCCGCGAAGCTCGTTGAGCTGCTGCTCGAGGGCGGTGCGTTTGGCCTTCAGGTCGTCGCGCTGGCCGTCGATCGCCTGCGTTTCCGCGGCGATCTTGTTCAACTGCTCGTCGGTAAAGGCGAGCAGTTTCAGCCAGGTGTCGGCGGTGGCGGGCGGATTGGCGGAGTCGCGGCCCGGGGTGGTGGTGGCGGACTGGATTTTGAGGACGTAGTCGCGCTGCTGGCCGAGGATCGTCGCCCGATCGGCGAGGGTGCGGTCCTGGCGGGAGAGGCCGAGAAGCTCGTCCTCGAGGGATTTGACGCGGTCGTTTGGCGTGAAATCGACAAAGGTCGCGCGCGCGGCGACGTCGAGCAGCGTGGCCTGGGCCGTGCCGCGGCCGGTGACCTGGAGGGATTCGTCGAGCAGGACGGCGGGGAGCCGTGCGAAGGTGACCTCGACCGGACCGGCGGCCGGCACCTCGACGCTGGCGGAGCGGGTGATCAGCGCGCGATCGGTGTAAACCGTGACCGCGGTGATGTGTGAGTCGGCGGGAAGGGGAGCGGCGAAGGCGGCGTTCGTGAGGAGGCCGGCGAGAAGGGCGGCGAGAAGGGCGGCGAGAAGGGCGGCGAGCGGCCGGGCTGGGTTCGTGATCGAAGCGAATGGGAGGCGCATGATCCGTGAAACGATCGCAACGGCCGGATATTAGGCGCGGCGGTGTGGAAAGGGCGGCCAGGGCTGATTTTCCCGGAACTTCGCGCGGGGCGGCGCGCACTAACCGCGGCCGTGATCCGCCCTGCGCCCTCGAATCGTGCTGCCCTGCCGGCGGAGGCTTGCGTTAATCGGGGCGGGCGCCTTGTGATACGCCTTCATTTCGCGGACAACGCCTGAACCGGGCCGCGTCGGCGCACCCTCGTTTCGCCCAATTTCCATAAAACTCCGCTATGCCCTTCGCCTTCGCTCTCCGCCCGGCCCTGCGCCTGACTGGTTTTGCGCTCCTTGCCACGCTCGCCCCGGCGCTCCTCGCCCAAAGCGGATCAGCTGTCGCGGACGGCTTCAATCCGAACGCCACCGATGGCAACGTCTACGCGCTGGCGGTCCAGCCGGATGCCCGGGTCATCGTCGCCGGCGATTTCCAGCACCTGCAGCCGAACGGCGGCACGGCGGTTTACGAGCATCACAGCCTCGCGCGAATCAACCCGGACGGCAGCACGGACGAGAGCTTCAAGCCCGACGTCAACGGCCGGATCTGGGCGCTCGCGCTCCAGGGCGACGGCAGCATGGTGATCGGCGGCGAATTCACGATGGTCAATGGCGTGGCGCGCAACCACGTCGCCCGCGTCAAGTCGAACGGCGACCTCGATGCGGCGTTCGATCCGAACACCGGCGGTTCGCTGACGCCCGAGGTGGAGACGGTGCTCGTGCAGTCCGACGGCAAGATCGTGATCGGCGGCGGCTTCACGACCGTCCGGCCGAACGGCGCGACCACGGCGACCACGCGCAACCGCGTGGCGCGCTTCAATGCCGACGGGACGCTCGACACGGGTTTCGATCCGAATGCGAACAACACCGTGCTCGCCCTCGCGCAGGCGGATGACGGCAGCCTTTATATCGGCGGCGGGTTCACGACCCTCGGTGGCGTGACCCAGAACCGCGTCGCGCACCTCAGCCTCGCCGGCGTGCTCGATACCGGCTTCCACCCGAACCCGACGGGCACGATCCACGCGATCGCACCGCAGCACGGCGGCACGGTGATCATCGGCGGCAATTTCCTGAAGCTGCAGCCGGACACCACGGTCGACGCCACCGCCAAGGCCTACCTCGCACGGGTCAAGGCCGACGGCTCGATCGACACGGCTTACCTCGGGACGACGGACGGCCCGGTGATGACGCTCCTGAACCTGAACGACGGCTCGACTCTGGCGGGCGGCAGCTTTGCGTCCGTGGGCAGCGGCTCGGCCAGCTACGCCGCCCGGCTGCTGCCGACGGGTTACTCGGACGGCTTGTTTGCGCCGTTTCCCAACACCACCGTGTATGCCTTCGGCGTGCAGACGGACGGGTCGATCATCCTTGGCGGCTCGTTCACGACGCTGCACGGCAGCGGGGTGAATTCGCTCGTGCGCAACCGCATCGCGCGGGTCGACCGGCAGGGCTCGGTCGACACCGATTTCCGGCCCGATGTGAACGGCCGGCTGCGCGTCGTGGCGCGACAGAGCGACGGCAAGCTGCTCGTCGGCGGAAATTTCACCAGCCTGGGCGGCACGACCCACGCCGGCATCGTGCGGCTCAACACCGACGGCACCGTCGACGCCAGTTTCAAGACGATCATCCCCGGCCAGGTGATGACGATCGCGCCCCAGTCCGACGGCAAGATTCTCGTGGGCGGTTCGTTCACCAGCGTCAACAGCACGCAGCGCCTGTATTTGGCGCGGCTCAATGCCGACGGGACGCTCGACACCGCGTTCGATCCGACGGTGAACAACATCGTCAGCACTATCGTCGTCCAGGCGGACGGCAAGATCGTGATCGGCGGCTCGTTCAACCAGGTGCTGCCCCACGGTGACACCAACACGACATTCCGCGGCAACATCGCGCGCCTCAATTCCGACGGCACGCTCGACACCGCTTTCGACCCGGAGGCGAACGACGCCGTCAACGTCGTGCTCGTGCAGTCGGACGGGAAGATTCTCATGGGCGGACGGTTCACGGCGCTGCAGCCGGGCGGCGCGACCAATGCGACCGCGGCCACCTACGGCCACAACGGGATCGCGCGCCTCAACAGTGACGGGACCGCCGACAACACCTTCTCCGCGGCGATCAACGGCAGCGTGTATGCGCTCGCCGTGCAGGGCGATGGCGACGTGGTTTTAGGTGGTATTTTCCAGCAAGTCGCGACCGTCGGCCTCGCCACCGCCGTCACCCGCAACAACATCGCCCGCGTCGGCGCCGACGGGAAGCTCGACGACACCTTCGATCCGAACATCAACGGCTTCGTCCTGAGCCTCGTCCTCCAGTCCGACCAGAAAATGATCGTCGGCGGATATTTCACGAGCCTGGCGCCGAATGGCGGAGCCACGATCACGCGGACCTATGTCACGCGGCTGAACACCGACGGCACGGTGGACACCGGGTTCGATGTCACGCTCGACACCCTCCCCGGCAACGAAGTCCGGTCGGTCCTCCTGCCGGACGACAGCCACGTCATCATCGGCGGCGCCTTCACCCAGGTCACGCACGCCGGGCAGACCGTCGTGCTCAACCGCCTCGCCCGGCTGAACACCGACGGCTCGGTCGACACGGGTTTCAACTCCGATTTCGGCGCCGGCGGCAGCCCGATCGAGTCGGTCGCGATCAACCGCAACAACCATGTCCTGATCACGGGCGCGTTCTCCGACCTCGGCGGCATCAATGCCACCAACGTCGCGGACTTTTTCCCCGACGGCACGCCGAACACCGGCCTGGCGGCGAGCATCGACGGCCCCGTCCACACGATCGCGCAGTTCCTGAACAAAGGGCAGCCGACATTCACCCAATCCCCCGGCTTCGCCTGGCTGAAATCCAGCGGCGACTTGCGGCCCGATTTCAAGCTCCCCCCGACGGTGTCGGCCACGACCATTCGCAACGTCGAAGTCCAGAGCGACGGGAAGCTGCTCATCGCGGGCGATTTTGCGATCGACCAGACGCCCAACGACCCGACGGACTACAGCACGCCGGTCGCGCTCGCGCGGTTTAATCCCGACGGCTCGCTCGATTCGAGCTTCCAGGTGATGGATTACGACAACGTAACGTCTTCCGTGACGGTCTTGACCACGCACATCGAGGCGGACGGCAAGATTCTCGTCGGCGGCACATTCACCGCCTCGATCCACGGAACGACGGTGAACAATCTCATCCGGCTCAACTCCGACGGCTCGCTCGACACGTCGTTCCTGCCGACTCCAGACAACACCGTCTACACGATCGCGCAGCAATCCGACGGCAAGCTTCTCATCGGCGGCGATTTTCTGAGCCTGACTCCCGCCTCGACCACCACCCCGGTCAACCGTTCCTTCATGGCCCGGTTGAACCTCGATGGAACCGTCGACACCAACTTCAACCCGGGGCCCAGCAGCAGCGTTTATTCGATCTACGTGAAAGGCGACGGGAAGCTTCTCGTCGGCGGCCTGTTCACGACGCTCTCGCCGAATGGCGCGACCACGCCCACCGCCCGCACCTATTTCGCCGAGCTGAACGCCGATGGCACGCTCACCAGCCAGGACTTCGCCGCCAACGGCCCGGTCTACACCATCGTGCCGCAATCGGACGGGAAAATTCTCGTCGGCGGTTATTTCACCGACATCGAGAGCAACGGGCGCAACTACGTCGCGCGCCTCAACACGGACAACACGCTCGACACCGCATTCAATCCCAATCCCAACGGCGCCGTGCCCACGATCGCGGTCCTGTCCAACGGACAGCTCCTGATCGCCGGCTCGTTCACGGACCTCGCACCCAACGGCGGCAACGTCTATGATTCGACGACCGCCACCCCGCGCAATCACATCGCCCGGCTGAACGCCGACGGCACGGTCGACGGGTCCTTCAACCCCAGCCTCGACGCGGCGGTCACCCGCGTCATCGCCTATCCCGACGACACGATCCTCGTCACCGGTTCCTTCACGACGATCCAGCCCACGGGCTCGACGCTCGTCGGCGGTTCTTTCGCCTACATCAATGGCGTGGGGGTCAAAAACCTCGCGCTCTTCAGCGACGACGGCTCGATCAGCTCGACCTTCCAGCCCAGCCCGGATGGCGCCGTCTACGCGCTGCTGCCGCTGACCGACGACTCCTTCGTCGCCGCCGGCGCCTTCAACACGCTGTGGGGCGCCCCGCGCCATCACATCGCCCGGCTCAAAGCCGACAACAGCCTCGACACGACGTTCGACCCGAACGCCAACGGCGACATTTACACGATCGCGCTCCAGCCCGACGGCAAGCTGATCGTCGGCGGCGCTTTCACCACGATCGGCGGCGGCGCTCACAACTACGTTGCCCGCGTCAACACCGACGGCACGGTGGACAACACGTTCAACGCCGCCGTCACCGGGACCGTTCGCGGCGTCGCCGTGCAGGCCGACGGCAAGGTTCTCGTGCTCGCCGATGGCACCGGTGGGATCGCCAGCGTGCTCGGCCGCTTCGATGCGAGCGGCAACGCGGATTCGTCCTTCGCGGCCGTCAACGGCGGCACCGGCTCGATCAACACCTTTGCCTTGCAGGATGACGGCCGCATCGTCGTGGGCGGCGGCTTCACGACGATTGCCGGCGCGAACCATCCGTATCTCGCGCGGCTGATGTCCAACGGCGCCCTCGACCCGTCGCTCACCGCCGTGCCCAACGGCGCCATCACGGCGCTCGCGATCCAGACCGACGGAAAGATTTTTCTCGCGGGCACGTTCAGCGCGGTCGATGGGCTGCCCCGCTACGGCGTCGCCCGCCTCGCCGCCGCGACACCGCCGTCCGAATCGTTCACCCTGAGCGTTGATCGCACGGTCGCCACCTGGTGGCGCAGCGGCGGCGGCCCCGAAATCTACGGCGCGACGGCCGAGAGCTCGACGGACGGGACCGTCTGGACCCAATTCGGCACGGTCACGCGCATCGCCGGCACCAGCAACTGGCGGATCTCCGGATTGAGCCCCTCCACCACCGGCGTGGTTTATGTGCGCATGCACGGGCTGGTCGCGAGCACGACGAACACCGCGGTGGGCCAGATCGAACAAATCGGCGGCTTCTACGTGCCGCCCACGCCGGTCGTCGTCAGTGCGACGGCAGTCAGCGGCGCGACGGGCACGGACTTCGTTTACGCGATCGCGGCCACCGGTGAGCCGACGATGTTCACCGCCACCGGATTGCCGCCGGGGCTGGTGCTCGATTCCGCCTCCGGCCTGATCACCGGCCAGCCCACGCAAACCGGCACCTTTGACGTCACGCTGGGTGCCAGCAACACCTACGGCAGCGGCCCGGCGACGGTCCTGCACATCGTCGTCAGCGGCACCACGCCGCCGCCGGCGACGAAGAGCCGCCTGGCCAACATCTCGGTCAACGGCCAGGTCACGCCCACCGAACGCATCATTGCCGGCTTCGTGATCGACGGCAAGATGCCGCAGAGCGTCCTCCTGCGGGCGGTCGGGCCCACGCTGACCAATCACGGGATGGGCACCTTCGTCCCCAATCCGCACCTGCGGGTGTTCAGTGCCTCCGGCCAGATCCTCGTCGACAAGAGCGGCTGGGACGACACCCAGGCGATGCGCGACACCGCGGCGCGACTCGGCGCGAGTCCGCTCGACACGGGCAGCGCGGACACCGCCGTCCTCGCGACGCTGCCGCCGGGCGTTTATACCGTGCACGTGTACGACGACAACAGCGCGACCGGCAACGCGCTCGCGGAAGTTTACGACGCCAGCGCCGTCGCCACCGACACGCCGCGGCTGACCAACATCTCCGGCCGGAGCCTGGTCAACGCCAGCAGCACGACGGCCATCGGCGGCTTCGTGATCAGCGGCGATACGCCGCGCCAGGTGCTCGTGCGCGGCGTCGGCCCGGGGCTGACCGCGCAGGGCGTGACGAATGCCCTCAGCGATCCGACCTTGAATCTGTTCAAGCTGGCGAATGGCGCCTCCACCGTCATCGCGACGAACGACAACTGGGAAACCCCCGTCACGGCGGACCCGGATTATCCCGCGTCGTCGGCGAGCGCCCTCGCCACGGCGGCTTCCACCACCGGCGCCTTCGCACTGACCTCCGGCAGCAAGGATGCGGCGATCCTGATCACGCTCCAGCCCGGCATTTACACCGCCAACGTCAGCGGCGTGAACGGTGCCTCAGGCAGCGTGCTCACGGAAATCTACGAGCTGCCCTGATGCGGTTTCCGCAATCGCTGCCCGCTGTTCCTCGTGGCGACGAGCGCCAGCGAGTCGGATGACGAATCCGAACTGCGGGATTTGGGATGATCGCGGGCCCGGTCTGCGGCCGGCCGTATCGAGCGCGAGGATCGGCAGGCTGGGGTTGCTGTCGCCGCCCGCGCGATTCCTCGTTCACCAATCATCCGAACGAAACGGCGCCGCGGGCAGCCCGGCGCCGTTGTAGAGATTGGCCGCCGGCGCATTGCTGAACGCATAGCGCACCGCCACGGGCTCCTTCACCTCGCGCGACGAAACGAGCAGCGTGGCGCCGTCGATCCTCGCCGCCGCGGGATGAAACACCCGGTCGGCGCCCGCGAGCTCGAGCGACTGCACCGGCCGGTCGTGCGCGATGAGGCCGTTGCTGGCATGCGTGAACCGCACGCGCATGGCGGCGCCCTCGCGGGTCGCGCTCGCAAACGTCGGGCCCGCAAAATCGACCTGCGCGCCGTAGACCTGCGCGCGCGCGATCAGCGCGAGCCGCCGGCCGATCTCCTGCTTGTGCGTCGGGTGCAGGTTTTCCAATTCGGGATTGTCGATCGCCACGGCCATGCCCGTGGCCGGAAGCTCCAGCGCCTTCGCCTGCGCTTCGCGCAGCCGCGCCCAGGTAAGGCCGCGCGGATCGCCGGCCGCGAAGGCGGGAAGCTGCACGAAGTAAAATGGCAGCGGCGGCGGTTCGTTCGCCGGCAGGACGGACCGTCCCCAGGTCTCGCGCCACGAGCCGATCATCGCCTCGAACAGGCCGGCATATTCGTTCGCGCGGCCGGCGTTCGACTCGCCCTGATACCAGATGATGCCCCGGATCGCGAACGGCTGCAACGGCGCGATCATGCCGTTGAAGAGCCCGCCGGGCGCGCGGGGCGAGTCGGGCGTTGCCGGCGGCTGCGGCCACGGCAGCGGATTCTTTTTGTGCGCCTTCCGGGCCTCCGCTTCCGCCTTCTGCCAGGCCGCGGCGTCCGCCGGATAACGGGCGACGCGCTCCGGCGGCCATTCGCTCATCGCCTGGCGCCAGCGCGCATCGAGCGTTGCGGCGAGGGGCGTCGCGGCGCGCGCGCGCTCGCTCATCCACGATTCGATTTCGGTTCCGCCCCACGTGCTGTTGATGATGCCGACCGGCACGCCGAGCTTCCGCTGCAGCTCGCGCGAAAAAAAGTACGCGACCGCCGAAAAATCACCGACGCTCGCCGGCGTGGCCGGCTGCCAGCCGCCGGTCCCGACCGAGTCCGCCGGTGCGCGGGCGACGGTCTGCCCGATTTTCACGTGCCGGATGAGCGGCGAATTCGCGGCGGCGAGCTTTCGCTCGTCTTCCGCCAGTCCCCCGACGGACATTTCCATGTTCGACTGGCCCGACGCGAGCCAGACTTCGCCGACGAGCACGTCGTGAACGACGATCTTTTCCTTGTCCGCGGTCACGACCAGGTCCGACGGGTCGGCGCTGGCGGCCAGGGGCGCGAAGTAGATGACCCAGTCGCCGGACGCGTCCGCGATGGCGGACACCGTCTGTCCGGCGAAAGCCGCCGCGATTTTTTCGCCGGGCGTGGCGCGGCCCCAGACCGGCACCGGCTTGTTGCACTGCAACACGGCGTGATCGGTGAAGAGCGGCGCGAGACGGATGTCCGCGCGCAAGGCCGGCAGCAGGAGGCCGAGGACTACAGCGCTCTCAAAAATTCTGCGGCCGTTTGTAGCGGCAGGCGTCCCTGCCTGCCGAGGTTTGAACCCTCGGAGCCGGCAGGCACGGAGGCCTGCCGCTACGCCGTGTGAACGGCGACGGCATTTCTTAAAACGCGCAAAGCCGGACGGGAGCAGGCGGAGCGGGTTCATCGGAATAATTCACGTTTGTCGCAGACGCCTCGCATTCCGAGCCGGAAAAGGTCGCGTTGGCGGCGCGTTTTTTGCATCCCGGTGAACCCCAAGAAAGCCGGGGTCACGGCGCCGTCCAGCGAGCGTTCTCCCGGTTTTAATCGTCCGCCGCTCCGGCGGCTTCCACCATGCATTTCGAACATCTCCCCTCGCGCTTCCTCGTCCGGCTGTGTCCGTTTCTCGTTCTCGGGCTGGCGCTCGTCTGCACGGCGGCATCGCGCGCGGCGCATCCCGACCCCGAGGTGCAGGCGCTGCGCGAGGAGAACGCGGCGTTGAAGAAACGCGTCGCCGAACTCGAGGCGCAACTCGCCGCCGTCGCCGGAAAAACAGCGAAATCCGCCGAGTCGACGGCGGCCGCTGCGGCGGCGCCGCCGCCGGCCGCCGCCGCGGCGCCGGAGCCTGCGGCTGCGATGCCGGGACTGCAGGTGCTTTCGCCGTTCGAGGTGCGGACCGACCACGATATCGGCTACCTGAAAACCAACTCCGTCACCGCCACGCGCGTCGGCACCCCGATCCAGGAAATTCCGCTGTCCGTCTCGGTGTTCGGCGCCGACTTCATCGCCGACACCGGCATGCGCGAAATCCAGGACGTGCTGCGCTACACGGCCTCGGCGGCGGGCGACACGCGGCTCGGCATCAAGCCGCCGGGCAACAGTGCCACGCCGTCCGGCACGTTCACGCTGCGCGGCTTTCCCGTCAGCGCGCGGCTGCGGGACGGGCTGGACCGGTTTTCCTACTATAACATGGACACCGTCGATCGCATCGAGGTCGTCAAAGGGCCGGCCGCCGTTTTCTACGGTCAGGGGTTTCCTGGTGGCGTGATCAACTACGTCACGAAGAAACCCGAGTTCACGCCCTTGCCGACGACGCTCAGCTACAGTTATGGCGGCAATACCCAGCGCACCGGCACCGAGCGCGTCGCGCTCGATCACAACACGGTGCTTTCACCGCACACGGTGCTGCGGTTCGTCGGCGCGTGGGACAATGATGTCGGCAGCCAGCGCGGCGAATTCAAGAAGGCGGTCACCGTCGCGCCGAGCGTGGCGTTCATCCCCTTCGACAGCGGCAAGCTCCGGCTCGAGGCCGGACTCGAATACGTCAAAGCGAGCCAGAACAGCGACGGCCAAGGCTGGATTTATCCGGAGCAGTGGTTCGCCGACTACAAGAACCCGCCCGCCGCGCTCATCGCCGCCGCGGGCGTCGCCGATGCCGACGCCTACCGCGCCCGCATCTTCAACAACGTGAACGCCTGGATCGCCGACGTCCGCCGCGTGAACCAGGGCAACGACCTCGCCGCGAATTTCGACGCCAACAACAACTACGTGCCGCCGGTCGCGCTCTGGACCTCGCTCGAGCGCGGCGCCGAATACGACCAGCTTGGCGGCACGCGCGTCTACGACTCCGCGTTCAACAACCGCGGCATCGGCTCCGTTGCCGACAACACGGACAGCACGTTCACCGTCAGCGCCGAGGCCGATCCCACCGACTGGCTGAGCGCGCGCTACTCGTTCACGAAAAACACCTCGTCCTACTCGCAGTTGACCTCGCAGGCGACGCCGTATGCCGACGGTTACCGGTTCAACTTCAGCGGCCTCTCCGCCCGCACCGACGAACGCAACTCCGCCACGCACCAATATGATTTCGTCCTTCGGAAGGAACTGTTCGGCGTGAAGCACAAGCTGATGCTCGGCGGTCTCTACGACCGCAGCGTCTACAGCTACTACGCCGCGAGCGGATTCCTGTTCACCAACATCCCCGGCGTCGCGCTGCCCTCGTCGGGCATTCCTGCCACGATCGTCTCGACGAGCGCGGATCCGCTCTTCCCGCCGCTGACGTCCGTCATCGTTTACAACGGCACCGCGCCCGGCGGCCAGACGGCGCTCCAGCAACTCTACGGCCGCGACGGCCGCGCGCTGAATCCCGGCGAAGTCTTCCAACAATTCGATCCGGCCCTCCAGCCGGTGCCCGACATCCGCCGTGTGACGCCCATCGATCGCGGGCTCGTCGACCGCTACGCCCCGCGGCGCGAGGAATACTATTTCAGCTACATGGCGTCGCTGCTCGATGACCGCATCAATCTGTTCGCCGGCTATCGCACGACCAACGAATACGACGGCGACCAGCGCGTCTCCGCGAATCCTCCCTGGTACAATGGCTTCGAGGACATGGGCGCCGCGCTCAGTCCAACCGGGCAGATCGCGAACGGGATCAGCACGGCGGCGGGCAGCTACTATCTCGGCACCTACCTGCCGAAGCAGGGCGATTCGTCGATGGCCGGCGTGTCGTTCGCGTTGACGAAAGGCCTCACGCTCTACGCGTCCTACAGCCGCACCTATCTGCCGAACACCGGCTATCTCGCGCTGCTCGACGAGGATCAGGTCCGCGCGAAGGCCACCTCGCTCGGCCTCGACCCCGATGCCGAGATCGCGCGCCTCCACGCCGCAGGCAGCGACACGCCGCTGAAGAACGAGCTCGGCCAGAACTACGAGCTCGGCGCGAAGCTCTCGCTTTGGGACCACCGCCTCGCCGGCACGTTTTCCGTTTTCCGCCTGCTGCGCTCGAACGAAAAGCTCGATGACACGCAGCGCCAGATCGAGGAGCCGCTCAACTACTCCGCGCCCGATCGCGGCGGCACCTACAGCACCGCCAGCGCCACCGGCGGCGTGCGCTGGTATTCGAATTCGTCGACGCGCGAAGTCGAGGGCGCCGAGGCCGAAATCACCTGGACGCCGGTGCCGAACTATCAGCTCTTCGCGAACGCCTCGTGGTTGCCGGTCGCGAAGACGATCGCCGACCCGCGCATCTTCGACCCCGCGCACCCGCCGGCCGGCGCGACCGTCGCGCAGATCCAGGCCAACAGCATGGCCTACTATTTCACCTACGACTTCCGCATGCCGAACGTGCCGGAATATCGTTTCAATCTCTTCAACAAATACACCTTCGCCTCGGGCGGCTTGCGCGGGCTTTCGCTCATGCTCGGCGCGCGCTACGCCTCGGTCATGAACATCGCCAACGACATCAACACCGACTCGCAGCACGGCGGCGTGACCGCGGGCGACTATCTCGTGTTCGACGGCGGGCTCAGTTACCCGTGGCTCTTCCACCACCGGCTGCTCGAGACGTCGCTGCAGATCACGAATCTCACCGACGTCGAATACAACGAAGGCAGCGGCGGCCTGAGCGGCGGCGGTTTCCTGACCTCGCCGCCGCGCACCTGGCTCTTGACCAACACGCTGAAGTTTTAGCGCAGCCGGAAGGTGGCCGGGACTTTCCCGTCCGCGACGACCCGGGCGGGAGAGTCCGTGCGATCACCGCTCGCGAGCCGGGGCGGCGCGCTACTTTGCGGTGGCTCCGCCGACGGCCGGGTCCGCGCGCGCCGGATCGCGCACGGGCGCGAGCGCGACGCGAAAGCCCACGCTCGCGTAATTGGCGCCGAGGGCGGCCCAGCTGCGGAAACCAGATCGGCATTCTCCCAAATTGGCGCCCCACGATCCGCCGCGAACGATGCGAAAGGTTCCCGCCGACGGGCCGGAATAGTCGCCGCGAAGATCGTTCACGGCCCCACCCGGGTAACCGTGAAGCCCGTCGACACACCATTCCCCCACGTTGCCGTGCATGTCGTAGAGCCCCCAGGCATTGGGCCGCTTCTGCGCGACGGGATGGGTCTGGCCGCCGCTGTTCGCCACGGTCCAGCCCATCTCATCGATGTCGCCGGCAAAACTTCCGGTCGTGCCGGCGCGGCAGGCGTATTCCCACTGGGCCTCGGTCGGCAGCGTGTACTCGTAGCCCGCGGGCACGCGACCGGCGGCGTGCTCGCGTTCGTCGAGCTTGCGGCAGAATTCCGTCGCGAGCACCCAGGAGACGCGTTCGACCGGGCGATCGGATCCCTTGAAGAGGCTGGGCACGGAAATGTTGTCCATCAGCTCCCGCCATTGCGCCTGCGTCAGCTCCGTGCGGCCGATCCAGTAACCATGGGTCAGCGTGACCTGCGTGTCGTCGTCCGTGCCATGGGTGCTGCTCATCAGGAACGTTCCCGGGGCGATCCAGATCATCGGGATTTCCGCGGTGTCCGTCGTGAAGTCCTGGCCCGAACGCGCCTCGTGCCCGGCGATCGGCGGGGGGGCCGCCAGCGGTCCGCGGGCGGGCGGAGGCGGCGGCGCGCCGGTCGCGGCTGCTCCCAGTCGGTGGGCGCGGAGATCCATCAACTGCGTTTGGAACCGCACCAGCCGCGCATCGTCCGGATGCGCGGCGAGCAATTGGCTGAGCCGGCGCATTGGATAGTCGACGTTGCCCTCGATCGCCACCCGCTGGAGCCCTTCGATTTCGAAG
>DASZPP010000235.1:0-4940 GCA_035549975.1 Opitutus sp. | reverse complement strand
TGACCACGCCCTTGCGGAGCTGGCCCGGCTGGATCGAGTCAAGGAGGTTGCGGCGCTTCTGCGTGCGCTGTTCCTCGATCAGCTCGCGACGCGACAGAACGATGTTCTTCCGGTCGAGATTGATTTTGAGAACCTTGAAATCGTAGGTCTGGCCCACGTATTGGTCCAAATTCTTCGGCGGCTGCACGTCGATGTGCGACGCGGGCATGAAGGCATCGACGCCGATCGAGACGATCAGGCCGCCCTTGACCTTGGTCTTGACGCGGCCGGTGGCGACGGAGCCCTCGGGAAACTTGGTGAGGATGTTGTCCCAGTTCTTCTTCTGCTCGGCGAGGTCGTAGGAAAGGATCGGCGCGCCGTCCTTGCCCTCGAGCTTCTGGACGAGAACCTCGATCGTGGAGCCGATTTGCAGCTCGCCGATGTCGATGAACTCGTTGGCGGGGATGAGGCCTTCGGATTTTCCGCCAATATCGACGACGACCTCGTTCTGGCGGATTTCGGTGATGATGCCCGGGACAATCGAGCCTTCCTTCAACTTGTCGAAGGACGACTGCTCGAGCAGCTCTTGCATGACTGAACTCATAACGAAAAACCAGCGAACCGACGTCTGCTCCGGAGCGTCCGTTCACCGGCGATGGCCTTCCGCGCAAACGGAAAACCGTGGGTTGATGTTGATCTGACAAAATGGACAGCGGGAGCACGCGGCGACGCCGTCCGAACCGATAAAATTGCCGCGAACGGTCAGGCTCGCCGAGCGACTCCACCCTCGCAAGCCGATTCTTCGGCCTTGGCGCGGACCTTACGCTGCCCGCGGCGGGCGGCCAAACTGCTGATGGGTCGGGAATAGCCGCCGGACCTATTTCGCGGGTTTTGGCGACAATGCCTGTTCGAGCGCCGCAAAAAACGAATCATAGAGGCCGTGCTGCCCGACCGGCACCTCGGTCGCCCCGCCAAACGAACTCTCCTCCTGCTCGCGCAGCAGCACCGAAACGTCCGTCTTGCCGGGTTCGTCCGACGCCTGGACCTTGACGCTCATCGAGAATTGCTGCGCACCTTGAAATGAATTTCCGGCGTGCAGCGCGCTGTGCGCTTCGAGCACGCCCTGCGCGGCGCGCGACCGCGTGATCGTGAAGTCGATCTGCCGCAGCGCCGCGCGCGCCGCCTCGAAGACCGCCTGCTGCTCCCCCGCGTAAGTCCGCACCTGCGGCTCCGGCGAGAAGCGTTCGTGCCATGACGGCGGCGCCTCGATCGAATCACAGCCGGCCAGCCCGGCGGCCATGGACAGGATCAGGAGGGCGGAAAAAAAGCGCATGATTTCAGGCGGGTTGTTGCTGCGAAAGACAGTGGAGTGTTCCGAGTCCCCAGATGAGGTGGTAACAGTCGATTGGAACGACTTCGCGGCCCGGAAAGCAATCGCTCAAAATCGCGCCGGCCGCCAGGTCGCGCTTCGGCTGCCGGAAGGCGGGCACGAGCACCGCGCCGTTGACGACAAGGAAATTCGCATAACTCGCCGGCACCCGCTCGCCGTGAAAACCCATCGGCGCCGGCATTGGCAGCTTCACCAGTTCGAACTTCCTTCCCGCCGGCGTCCGGAAGCCCTGCAGCCGCTCGAGGTTCTCGGCGAGCGGCCGGTGATTCGGGTCCCGGCCGTTTGCCTCGGCGCCGGCGACGATTCCATCCGGACGGAAAAAACGCGCCATATCGTCGATGTGCCCATCCGTATCGTCACCGGCGATCCCCTCGCCCAGCCAAAGGATTTTCCGCACGCCCAAAAAGTCGCGCAACTGTCGCTCGATTTCCGCGCGCGACAAATTCGGGTTCCGATTCGGATTCAGCAAACACTGCTCGCTCGTCAACAGCAGCCCGCGGCCGTTCACGTCGATCGACCCGCCTTCGAGCACCATTGGATTCCGGAACCGCCGCAGCTTCAGCGCCCGCGCGACTTTGGCGGGAACCGCGTCGTCGCGGTCCCACGGTGGATTCTTTCCGCCCCAGGTGTTGAAGGTCCAATCCGTCACCGCCACTTCGCCCGTCTCGCCGTCCTTTACGAAAATCGGCCCGTGGTCGCGGCACCATGCATCGTCGGTGGCATGATCGAAGAATCGCACCCGGGCCATGTCCGCGCCCGCCTGCACGCAAAGCCGCCTGGCGCGCGCCTGGAGCATTCGGCCGCAATTGATCCGCACTTCCTCGAACCGGGTGAGCGCGGACACAAATGCCGCGAACGCCGGCGGCACTTCCCAAAAATGTCCCGGCCAGGTCGACCGCCGGTGCGGCCACGATAGCCACACCGCCGCCTGCGGCTCCCACTCCGCCGGCATGCGAAAGCCGAGCGCCGCGGGCGTCGGTGGAGGAAGGGAGCGCCGTTGCATGTGTAGGGCGCCGCTTGTCGGCGACCGAGCGGGCGGCGTCAAGCGCCGCCCCTACGTTCAGTCCAGAAACCTCTTCGTCAATCCGCCGTAGGCATCGATCCGGCGGTCGCGCAGGAACGGCCACGCCCGGCGCGTCGCGTCCACCGAGCCCGTTTCAATCGCGGCGAGCAGCACTTCCTCTTTGTCGCCGCTCGCCCTGGCAAGAATCTCCCCGCTCGTGCCGGCGACGAAACTCCGCCCCCAAAACTCGATTCCGTCTCCGCCCGCCGGCCGCTCGTGGCCGATGCGGTTTACCGCGGCGACGTAGCACCCGTTCGCCACGGCATGGCTGCGCTGGATCGTTTCCCACGCGTCGTGCTGCTTCGCGCCCACGTCCGCCTTCTCCGCCGGATGCCAGCCGATCGCCGTCGGGTAAAAAAGAATTTCCGCGCCCTGCAGGGCGGTGAGCCGCGCACCCTCGGGATACCATTGATCCCAGCACACCAGGACGCCGATCCGCCCGAACTTCGTGTCCCACGCCCGAAATCCGGTGTCCCCCGGCGTGAAATAGAACTTCTCGTAGTAAAGCGGATCGTCCGGGATGTGCATCTTCCGGTAAATGCCCGCCAGCTTTCCGTCCGCGTCGATCACCGCCGCGGTATTGTGATAAATGCCCGCCGCGCGTTTCTCGAACACCGACGCGATCACGACCACGCCGTGCTTTTTCGCCAGCGCCTGGAACGCCTCGGTCGTCGGCCCCGGCACCGGCTCGGCCAGATCGAAATTCGCGTGGTCCTCGCTCTGGCAGAAATATTGCGAGCGAAACAGCTCCTGCGTGCAGATGATGTTCGCCCCGCCCTTCGCCGCGCGCTCGGCGAGCGCGAGTGTCTTCGCCAGGTTCTCCGCCGGTTCCGTGGAGCAGGCGTGCTGCAGCAGGCCGAGGGTTATTTTTGCCATGATTTGCCTTTGTTTGTCATTCTGAGCGCAGCGAAGAATCCAGTCGTAGGCCGCGGGCTTGCCCGCGCTCCGGTTGTCCTCGCGCGAGCACGCTCGCGGCCTACCAAAAGGAATCAATACACCACTTTGTTCAGCGGATATTCGACGATGCCCTCGGCGCCGAGCGCCTTGAGCTGCGGGATGATTTCCCGTGCGACGCTTTCGTCGATGATTGTCTCCAGCGCCACCCATTCGGCGTTGCTCAATTGCGAAATCGTCGGATTCCGCAGCGCCGGCAGCGCCTTCACGACCGCGCCGAGCGACGCCTTCGGCAGGTTCATCTTCAACCCCACCTTGCTCTCCGCCTCGAGCGCCCCGCGCAGCAGCAGTGCGATCGTCTCGATCTTCTTGCGCTTCACCGGATCGGCCCAGCTCGCCTGGTTCGCGATGAACTTCGTGTTTGTCTCCATCAGCGTGTCCACGATCCGGAGCTTGTTTGCGCGGAGCGAACTTCCCGTTTCGGTGATGTCGACGATCGCGTCGACGAGGTCCGGCACCTTCACCTCCGTCGCGCCCCAGGAAAATTCCACGTCCACCTTGATGCCCTTTTGCTCGAAATACCGCCGCACGGTGCCGACGAGTTCGGTCGCCACCCGCTTGCCCGCGAGATCCTCCGCGCGCTGGACGCTCGACGCCTCCGGCACGCACAGCACCCAGCGCGATTTCTGCGCCGACACCTTGCTGTAGATCAGGTCGCAGACCTCGACCACGTCCGACTCGTTCTCCCGGATCCAGTCGAGCCCGGTCAGCCCGCAGTCAAAAAAGCCGTGCTCCACATAGCGGCTCACCTCCTGCGCGCGCACAAAGCGCCCGTCGAGCTCCGGGTCGTCGATCGACGGCTTGTAGGACCGCGAGCTCGTGGAAATCTTCCAACCCGCCTTCGCAAACAGGTTCTTGGTGGACTCCTCGAGGCTGCCCTTCGGGAGCCCGAGCATCAGGACTGGTTTCATGGCAGACACGCCCGTCAACCTCCCATGGCGGGTTCGGCCTTCAAGAAAATTCGCCGCCTACGCCCTTGGGCGCGAACCGCTTCGTTCTTTTTTTGACAAATGTTTCCGCGAACCATAATCAGGCCTCCGAACCGTCTCGCCGCCCCATCATTCATGCGCGCAGAACCCAAACCGCTGATCGTCGTCGTCGAGGACGAGGTCGAACTCGCCAACCTCATCGCCTCCCATCTCGAATCCGCGGGCATGCAGACCCAGGTCTGCAACCGCGCCGCCCACGCCCTCCGCTATCTCCAGCACAATTTCGCCAACCTGCTGCTCCTCGACATCAGCCTGCCCGACGGCAGCGGTTTCTCCCTCCTCGAGCAGCTCAAGGCCGACGACATCTCCGTGCCCGTGATCTTTCTCACCGGCCAGGATCAGGAGACCTCGAAAATCCGCGGGCTCGACATGGGCGGCGACGATTACGTCACGAAACCCTTCAGCTATGGCGAACTGGTCGCCCGCATCCGCGCTGTCCTCCGCCGCGCCGAATCGAAGACCGACCTCAACCTCACCAAGAACGTCCGCGTGAGCGACGAGCCGTTCGACTTTTGCGGCGCGCGCATTGCGGCCGACCGCCTTGAAATCGCCTTCCCCGATGGCG
>DASZPP010000234.1:0-49610 GCA_035549975.1 Opitutus sp. | reverse complement strand
AGCTCGGCGGCGACGGCAGCGAGGCGCTGGTTGAGCTGGGGCAGCGCGAGACCGGGGTGATAGCGCGCGACGATGGCGAAGTCGGCGTTGTCGCGATCCACTTTTTCCTTGTCCGTGAGTGCGAGGGGACGAAACGCGTCGCCGGGGCCCCACAGGAAAAGATTGTAGAAGGCCTCGGGGAGGACGCCAATGACGGTCGTGGGCTCGCCGTCGATGCGGACGGTGCGGCCGATGACGGAGGGATCGCCGCCGAACTGCGCCTGCCACGTGGCGTGGCTGATGATGATCACGTGGTTACCGGGCAGGTCCTCCCCGGGCGTGAAATAGCGGCCGAGCTCGGGCCGGAGGCCGACGAGGGAGAAGAAATTGGCGGAGACGCGCAGGGCGTTGAGATTGACCGGCGGGCGGTCGTTTTGCGCGAGGGTGTAGCCCCACTGGCGGTAGGCGGCGACATCGGCAAAATCGTGGGTGGCGCGGACGGTATCGAGATAGTCGGCGGCAGTATGGTTGGCCGTCTGGGTTTGCGGGGTGGTGCGATAGATGCGGACGAGATGGTCCTTGTCGGGATAGGGGAGCGGCTGGAGCACCAGGAGGTTCATCAGGCTGAACATCGAGGTGTTCAGGCCGATGCCGAGGGCGAGCGTCAGGATCGCGATGGCGGTGAAGCCGGGCGATTTGGTGAACTGACGGAAGGCGAAGCGGAGGTCGTGCATGGGAGAAGTAGTAGCGAGTAGCGGGTAGCGAGTAGTGAGTAGAAGGACGCGCGATATTTATTAATGCTCGCTGCTGTTTTCATTCCGAGCGGAGGGCGGTGACGGGATCGACGTGCGTGGCGCGGCGGATGGGAAGGAGCGCGGCGAGAATGGCGACGAGGGCGAGGAGCGCGGCGACCGTGCCGAAGGTCAGCGGATCGTAGGAAGCGACGCCGTAGAGTTGGTGGCGAAGGAGGCGCGTCGCGATGAACACGAGCGGGAGCCCCGCGCCGATGCCGAGCAGCGCGAGCGAGAGAGCTTCGCCGAGGATGGGGCGGGCGATGTCACCGGACTGCGCACCGAGGGCGATGCGCACGGCGATTTCGCCGCGGCGGCGTGCGATATCGTAGGCGATGAGGCCGTAGAGCCCGAGGCAGCAGAGCAGGAGTGCGACGGCGCCGAGCGCCGTTCCGAGGTCGGCGAGGAGGCGTTCGCGGCCGATGTTGTGCTGGAGCAGAATCGTCTGGGTTGTGAAGCCGGTGAGCGGCACGGCGGGATTGACCGAGGCGACGGCCTGCTCGATCGAGCGCCGCAGCGTGGCGGCCGGCAGCGAGGAGCGCACCGCGTAGGTGGCCTGGCCGAGGCTGAAGCGATCGTAGAAGCGTTGCGGGAAGGCGAAGTAGGCGGTCGGCGCGATCTTCGCCTTGAGGTCGGAAAGCTTCGCGTCGCCGCAGATGCCGACGATCGTCCACGACGCGCTCCACATGTTGAAGGAGCGGCCGATCGGGTTGCGGTCGGGCGAGACCTGGCGGGCGAAGGCTTCGTTGACGACGATGGCCTTCGGCGCGTCGATCGTGTCGGAGGGAAGCAGCCCGCGGCCGGCGACGATGGGAATGCCGAGCGTGCGAAAATAGGAATCGCTCACGCTCTGGCGTTCGGTCCAGTGATTCTGGCCGGGCGGAAGGTTGTCGTCCGCAAACCGAAACCCGCCGCTCGATTCGCGCTTCGACAGCAGCGCGTAATCCATGAAGGCGGCGTCGCTGACGCCGGGAAGAGCGGCAAGCGCGTCCCGGACGCGATGGTGAAAATCGACGAGCTGGCTGGGAGTGTAGCCTTCGGAGGCGGGGTTCAGGCCGAAGACGATCAGGTGGTCGGGATTGAATCCGACGTCGATGTGGCGAAGGTTCGCGAGGCTGCGCAACCCGAGCCCGGCGCCGGCGAGCACAAAGAGGGAAATGCAGACCTGGGCCACGACGAGGAAGCGGCCGAGACGGAGGCGCGGCGCGGCGGTGCCGCGGGATTTCAAACCGTCGAGCGGATCGGCGCGCGCGGCGCGCAGCGCGGCGGGCAATCCGGTCAGCACGCTCGTGACGAGGGCGGCGGCGAGGCTGAAGGCGAGCACCGCGACGTTGAGCGAAAGATCGTAGCGAAGGCCATCCGCGGAGCCGGCGAGCAGGCGCGACAGCGCGTCGCGGCCCCAGACGGCGAGCAGCAGGCCGAGCGCGCCGCCGCCGGCGGCGAGGACGATGCTCTCGACCAGCGCGAGCCGGGTCAGCCGGAAACGTCCCGCGCCGAGCGCGGCGCGGATCGCGAGCTCGTGTTGGCGCGCCGCGCCGCGCGAGAGCGAGAGGCCGGCGACGTTGGCGCAGGCGATCAGCATCACCAGCGCGGTGATGCCGAGCATGAGGGCGAGCGGGCGGCCGTAGAGGTCGCGATCGAAATCGAGCCCGCCGAAACCGGGCAGCACCTCGATCCGGCCATGTTTCACGCGCTGAGGATCGGCTTGAGCGAAGACCGGCGACAGGGCCGCGGCGAGCTGCGCGTCAGTGTGGCCGGGCGCGAGCCGCGCCATCAGCCGGAAGCACCAGTGCCAGTCCTGGGCCAGCGGCACGAAGAGGAACGGCGAACCCTCCGACATCGAGACGTAGAAATCGTGTTTCACGCCGGGCCGGATGCCGGGAAAACTTTCCGGCAGGACGCCGATGATCGTGTAGTCGTGGCCGAGCATCGACATGGTTTGCCCGAGCACATCGGGCGCACCACCGAAACGGCGTTGCCAGAGCGCGTGGGTGATCACGACATCCGGCCGGCCGGCGGCGTCGTCACCGGCGGCGAACACGCGCCCGAGGTGGGCGTGCACGCCGAGGACGGAGAAAAAATTGTCCGAGACCATCATGCCGTTGGCCGCGAAGGCGGAGCGCGGGAGCTTGACGGTGATGTCGTCCATGATGGGGAACCACGCGAACACGCCGGCGAGGCCGGCAGCGCGTTCGCGCAGGTGCACGAACGTGGGATGGTTCACGGACTCGCCGTATTCGCGGTCGCCGATCTTCTCGTCGTATTCCTGATTGATCGACCGCATGCGGACGTCGGTGCCGCTCCAGTGCAGGACACGCAGCTCCTGCGGGTTCGGCACGGGGAGCGAGCGCAGCAGGATGGCGTTGACCAGCGAGAACACGGCGGCGCCGGCGCCGATGCCGAGGGCGAGCGTGAGGATGGCCGTGGCGGTGAAGCCGGGCGACTTCAGCAGCTGGCGGAAGGCGAGGCGCAGATCTGCGATCATGCGAGTTTAAGTTTGGAGTTTAGGTTTAGGCCGAAGGCGCGTGTGGCGGAGGATTGGCTTCAACTTGGACTTTCAACTTCTGCGGCGCCGAAGGCGCTATTCGGCGCGGAGGGCGTCGACCGGGTTGACGTGGGTGGCGCGGCGCGCGGGCAGGTAGGAGGCGACGAGCGCGACGAACACGAGGACGGACGTGGTCAGCAGCAGCGTGGTGTAATCGAGCCGGAGCGAGCCGTTGTTGAAGAGCGCGCCGAGGAGGAGATTCACGCCGATGGAGCCGAGCAGGCCGACGCCCGCGCCGATGAGCGCGAGGCGGAAGCCGGTGCCGAGGATCAGCCGCATGATGTCCGGGAGCTGCGCGCCGAGCGCCATGCGCACGCCGATCTCCTGGGTGCGCAGGGTGACGAGCCGCATGATCACGCCGTAGAGCCCGAGCGCGGCGAGGAACAGGCCGAGGGCGCTGAAGCCGATGAAGATCGTCGAGATGAGCGCCATACTGCGGGTGGCGGTCTTCGCGAGCTCCGTCACGGAATTGAGCAGCGTGACCGGAATGGTCGGATCGAGCGAATTGACGGTGTGGCGGAGCGTTTCGGTCATGCCCGCTTGGCTGGAGCGGACGAGAACGGTGGAGTAGTTCCACGTTTCCTGCGCGAGGGGCTCGAACACCAAGTAGGGCGTCTTTTGCGGCGAAGGATTGCCGGCGAGGGAAATGTCGGCGAACACGCCGACGATCTGGGCGGTGACCCGCTGGCTGCCGGAGCCGCTGACCAGCGAATGGCCGACGGCGCCGCCGTCGGGGAAGAGGGAGCGGGCGAAGGAGTCGTTGATCAGGACGACGCGCGGCGCCGTGGCGGAATCGGTGGGGGCGAACTGCCGGCCGGAGAGGAGGCGCATGCCGAGCGTGTCGAGGAAGGACGGGGAGACCGAGTTGACGTTGGCGAGCGGCTCGAGGCCGGGCTTCGGTGGCGGACGGCCCTCGACGACGAAGGAACGCGTCTGGAGGTACATATACAGCGGCGCGGTCCAGGCGACGGCGACACCCTCGACGCCGGGCGCGGCGCGGAGGCGCTGTTCCAACTGCTGGTAAAATTCGTAGGACTGCTGCGGCGTGGCGTAGCGCGTCTGCGGCAGGTTGAGGATGCAGTGGGTGAGGCCGGCGGTCTTCCAGCCGACGTCGCGCGCGAGCATCATCCTCATGCCGCGGATGAAGAAGCCGGTGCAGCTGAGCAGGACGAGGGCGGCCGCAAACTGGACGACGATGAGGACGTTGCGGAGGAGGTGCTGGGACTTGTCGCCGGTGGCGCCGCGGCCGCTGGTCTTGAGCGCGTCGTTCACGCGCACGCGGGACGTCTGCATCGCCGGCACGAGGCCGAACACGATGCCGGTGAGCAGCGAGAGGCCGAGGGCGAACGTGAGCACGCGCCAGTCGATCGAGACTTCGAAGTTGACCGGCAGGTTCTCGGACAGGCTCTTCGATAACCACTCGTTGCCCCACTCGGCGACGAGGATGCCGAGCGTGCCGCCGAGGACGGCCAGGAGCACGCCCTCGAAGAACAGCGGACGCAGCAAATGCGAGTGCGAAGCGCCGAGCGCGCTGCGGATCGCGAGCTCGCGGCTGCGGGAGATGGCGCGGGCGAGCTGCAGGTTGGCGAGGTTGCCGCAGACGATCAGGAGGACGAAGCCGGAGAGCGCGAGGAGGAACGATGCGCCGAAACCCGTGCCGGGCGGGACGGTCGTCGACTCGAGCTCGGCGGCGCGCAGGCTGTCCTCGCTCTGTTCGCGGATGCGCGTCGGGGCGAGCTGGGCGGCGACCGTTTTTAGGCGCGAGTTGAGCTGGGGCAGCGTCATCGCGCGGTCGTAGCGGCCGATGAGCTGGATCTGGCTGTCGCTGGTGGCGGCCTTTTCCTGCGGCGTGAGCGCGAGCGGACGGAAGACGTCGCCGGGTCCCCAGAGGAAGACCGACGAGAATTTCTCCGGCATGACGCCGACGATGGTGGTGCCCTCGCCATCGATGGTGACGGTTTTCCCGATCACGGCCGGATCGCCGCCGAACTGCGCAGCCCACGTGCCGTGGCTGAGGATGATCACGTGATTGCCGGGCGCGTCCTCCTCGGGCGTGAACAACCGGCCGAGCTCGGGCTGCAGGCCGAGCACCGGAAAGAAGCCCGCCGAGACGCGCAGGGCGTTGAGGTTGACGGGCGTGCGGCCAGGCTGGGTGAGCGTGTAGCCCCACTTGCGGAAGGCGGCGACCTTGACGAAGCTCGCGGTCTCGCGCTGGAGGTCGAGGAACGATTGGGCGTTGTGGCTGGCGGAACCGTCCTGCGCGGTGGTCCGGTAGATCTTCACAAGGTGGACCTTGTCCGGGTAGGGCAGCGGTTTCAGGATGAGCAAATTCATCAGGCTGAACATCGAGGTGTTCAGGCCGATGCCGAGGGCGAGGGACAACACGGCAATCGCGGTGAAACCGGGCGATTTCGTGAGCGACCGGAAGGCGAAGCGCAGGTCGGAGAACATGGTGAGCGAGGTTGGCGGCCGGGGCGGCGCGAGTGGTCCCGGGAAATGCACGCGACGTGCCCGTCGGTGATCGTGCGCTACTAGTCGGCGCAGATCAGCGGGTTAAAATTCGCGCAATAAATCCGCCACCGGCTCGCAGTGCGGAAATGAAACCATCGTTTCCCACGAGTGGGACGCAGCGGAAATGACGATTGCCGAATGCCGCGTGACGAATGGATATCGATGTTGGCGCTCGATGGTTTGCCTAACCGGCGCTGGGGAAATCGGCATCCCCGTCACTCGGCGCGCAGGGCCGTCATCGGGTCGGCTTTCGTGGCGCGGCGGGCGGGTTGCCAGCAGGCGAGGGCGGCGACGGCGAAGATCACGACGACGTTGAGGGCAAACGTGGCGTAGTCCTGTCCGGGCAGGCCGGGAACGACCGACGACAAATAACGGACGAGGGCGAGACTGCCGGCGAGGCCGACGAGCGAGCCGAGCAAGGCGAGGCGCAGGCCCTGGCGGAGGACGAGGTGCAGGACGTTCTGCGGCGACGCGCCGAGCGCGAGGCGGATGCCGAATTCGGGGAGGCGCTGCACGACGAGGCCGGCGAGGACGCCGTAGATGCCGACGGCGCAGAGGGCGAGGCCGAGGAGCGCGAAGCCGCCGAGCACGCCGTTGATCACGTAGAAATTGTGCTGGTAGCTGTCGATCGTCTCGCGGACGGTGCGGATGTTGCCGACGGGGAGGTCGGGATCGAGGTCGGCGACGAGGCGGCGCAGCGGGGCGGCGAGCGTGTCCGGCAGCGAGGAGCGCAGGATGATCGTCGTCCAACCCCAGGGATTTTGCGCGAGCGGACGGTAGATCTGCATGCGTTTTTCCGTGTCGGCGCCGTAGGCGGCGAGGCCGACGTCGCGGACGACGCCGATGATTTCCCAGCGGTAGTCGGGGTCGGCGCCGGCGGCGATGCGGTGGCCGATGGGGTTTTCGTTGGGGAAAAGCTGGCGGGCGAGCGACTCGTTGATGAGGGCGATGGGAGGGCCGTTCGGGTCGACGTGCTTGGAAAAAAGTTGTCCCGAAACCAGCGGGATGTGGAGCGTCGGGAAGAAGCTGGGCGTGACCATCGCCTGGTAGGCTTTCGGCTCCTCGCCGGGCTTGGGCATCGGCTTGCCCTCGACGATGATCGGATCGGGGCTGCTGTATTCGACGATGGGAATCGAGGTGGCGAGCGCGGCCGACTCGACGCCGGGGAGCGCGGCGAGGCGTTGCTCGAGCAGTTCGTGAAAGCCGCGGGTCTGGCGATAATCGTAACGGGTCTGCGGGAGCGAGATGTTGGCGGTGAGGAGGCCGGAGGTTTCCCAGCCGACGTCGCGCTGCATGAAACGCTGGAGTCCGCGGATGAAGAAGCCCGCGCCGCTGAGCAGCACGAGCGAGAGGGCGACCTCGGCGATGACGAGGCCCTGGCGGAGGCGGTGTTGCGAGCGGTCGCCGGTGGAGCCGCGGGCCTGGGACTTGATGGCGTTGTTTGGATCGGCGCGACCGACGATCCAGGCGGGGACGGTGCCGAAGAGGATGCCGGTCGTGACGGATGCGAGCGCGGCGAAGAGAAGGACGGGCGTGTCGAGCGGGATGGTGAACGACGGGCCGAAGCGGAGCTCGTGGCCGAGGGCCTGGTTGATCCAGAGCGCGATGAGCAGGCCGGCGGATCCGCCGAGAACGGACAGGAGCACGCTCTCGATGAGAAGCTGTTTCATCAGCCGCCAGCGCGAGGCGCCGAGGGCGGCGCGGATGGCGAATTCGCGGGTGCGGACGGCGGTGCGCGCGAGCTGGAGGTTGGCGAGGTTGGCGCAGGCGATGAGGAGGACGAAGCCGGAGAGCGCGAGGGCGAGCCACGAGAGGTTGCGCTGCGTGGCATTGGTGGCGGAGAGGTGGAGCGGCTCGAGATGGAGGCCGCTGCCGGCGTTGGTGAGGGGATATTCGCGGGCGAGCTGCGCGGCGATGCCGTCGAGCTCGGCGCCGGCGGCGTCGATCAAAACGCCGGGCTTCAGGCGCGCGACGGCGTTGAGCCAGTGCTCGCTGCGCTCCTGGCGCCAGTCGGGCGTGAGCGTGAGCGGTTTCCAGATATCGACGCGCCCCCAGAGCATCGGATAGGAAAAACGTTCGGGGAGGACGCCGATGACGATGTTGGCCTCGCTGTCGAGCCGGATGACCCGGCCGATGATGTCGCGATCGCCGCCGTAGCGGTTCTGCCAGAATTCGTAGCTGAGGAGGACGACGCGGTCGGCGCCGGGCTGCTGCTCATCGGCGGTGAAGCCGCGGCCGATCATGGGCTGGATGCCGAGAGTCGAGAACAGGTCGGCCGACGCCATCATGCCGGAAAGGCGGACGGCGGGGCCGCCGGTCTCGGTGAGGCTGTAGGCGTGCCACTGAAACGGGAAGAGCGAGGAGAAGCTGCGACTGGTGGCGGCAACGTCGCGGAGGTCGGGGAGCGAGAGCGGCCAGGTTTGCGACTGCGAGGACGTGCGGCGGAGGCGGACGAGCTGCTCGCTCTGCGGATAGGGGCCGGACTTGAACAGCAGCGCGTTGACGAGGCTGAACATCGCGGTGTTCGCGCCGATGCCGAGGGCGAGCGTGAGGAGCGCGACCAGGGTGAAACCGGGAGTTTTCGCGAGTGAGCGCAGGGCCTGGCGAATCGTGGACATCGATGGGATTTCAGAAGGGAAATGACGGGAGAGGAAAGAAAAAGGCGCGTGTGTTTTTTGGCGCGCGAAAGAAAAATGCGGGGCGGAGGCTCGCCAGTCCGGGGCGAGCGGAGGGCCGGCGATGGCGGATCAGGCGCGGCGACAGTTCAACCGGCCGGAAAAACGGCCCACGAAACACACGAATGATGCGAAGGGGAGCAGAGCTCGTCGCTTCGATTCGTTTCGTGTGATCGTGGGAGACGGGCGCGAAAAGCTCGGGCGGGGGACACCAGGATTCTCTGAATGGCTCGCGGCCCCACGGGCTGAAAGCCCGTGCCACTTCATTCGGTGCGGAGGGCGACCATCGGGTCGACCTTGGTGGCGCGGCGGGACGGAACGAACGTCGCGAGGAGCACGACGATGATGATTGTCACCGCGGTGACGGCGAGCACGAGGGGATCGACGGAGCCGACGCCGAAGAGCACGCCTTGCATCGCGCGGCCGGCGCCCCACGCGCCGATCGCGCCGAGGGCGATGCCGACGAGCAGGAGTTTCGCCCCGAGCCCGAGAAATTGTTTCAGGACATCGCCGGGCAGCGCGCCGAGAGCCATGCGGACACCGATCTCGCGGCGCCGCTGGCTGACGGCGTAGGCGAGCACGCCGTAGGGGCCGACCGCCGCGAGCAGCAGCGCGCCCCCGGCGACCGCGCCGGCGAGGACGGCGGGCGAGCGACGGGAGACGAGGCTGTCGTCGACGAGGGTCTGCATCGTCTTGATGTTGTCGACGGGCAGGCCGGGATCGATCGCGAGGACGGTCTTGCGGAGCGTGACGGCGAGGGCGGCGGGATCGAGGGAGGTGCGGACGACGACGGAGAAACTATTCCAACCGTATTTCTTATAGGGGAAATAGACCGCGCCGAGGGCGTTGGTGTCGGCGAGGTCGTTCTGTTTCACGTTGCCGACCACGCCGACGATGGTGGTGGCGTTTTCCGGCGTGACCTTGACGTCGTCGGCGATGCGGTGGCCGATCGCGCTCTGGCCGGGCCAGTAGCGGTGGGCGAACTCGGCGTCGACGACGCAGACGCGCTGGTCGCGGTGGTTGTCGGCGTCCTCGAGCAGGCGGCCCTCGAGGAGGGGAATGCCGAGCGCGCGCCAGTAGTCGCCGAGCGCGAACGACGTGTAGTGCGTGCGGATGGATTCGCCGGGACGCGGCTCGACGCCCTCGACGGTAACGGCGTTGTTGTTATTCATGCCGCTGAACGGCAGGCCGGAGTTGAAACCGACGGCGGTGATGCCGGGCTGGATGCGCAGGGCGGCGTCGAGGCGCTCGAGGAAGGCGAGGCGCGGGGCGGTCTCCGGGTAGGTTTTCCACGGGAGCGAAATCGAACCGGTCAGCACGTGGTCGGGCTGGAAACCGGGCGAGGTGGAGAGAACTTTTTCGAGGGTGACACCGAGCAGGCCGGCGCCGGAGAGCAGGACGAACGCGAGCGAAATCTGGGCGATGATGAAACCGTGGCGCACGCGCTGCGCGGCGCGACTGACGGTGCCGCTGCGCGACTCGGCGTGCAGCACGGGTGCGAGCCGGCGGTGGGAGTTGAAGAAGACGATCGGCAGCGCGAGGAGGACGCCGACGAGGACGGAGCCGGCGAGCGCGACGATCATGACGCGGCCGTCGAGCGTGACCTCGCCACCGAGCGGAAGCCGGTCGGTGCCGAGACGGGAGAGGACGTCGATGCCGAAGGCGCCGAAGAGCAGGCCGAGCAGCCCGCCGCCGAGCGAGAGCAGGACGGTCTCGATCATGACCTCGCGGATCACGTGGCGGCGGCCGGCGCCGAGCGCCTGGCGGACGGCGAATTCCTTGGCGCGACCGTTGGCGCGGATGAGGAGCAGGTTGACGAGGTTGATGGCGCCGATCAGCAGCAGCGCGAGCACCGCGGCCTGAAGCAGGAGGAGAATCGGCCGGACGTCGCGGACAAAGTCGGCGTGAAGGGGGGCGACGTAGGTGTTGAAGCCGGCATTGCGCAGGAGATTCGCATAGGGATCGTCGGTCAGCTGCTGCTGGTTGAACGCATCCATCTGCGCCTGGGCATCGGCGAGCGTGACGCCGGGGGCGAGACGGGCGATCATCTGGTAATTATTGCTGTGGCGATTGGTCGGCTTGATGTCGTCCGGGCCATGGCTGGCGGGGCGGTAGAACTGCGCGTGCGACGAGAGGAAATGAAAGCCGCGCGGCAGGACGCCGAGAATGGTGATGGTGAGGCCGTCGTTGATGAACGTCTTGCCGACGATGTCGGGGTCGGCGTTGAAGTGCGTGCGCCAGAAGCCATCGGTCAGGACGGCGACCTGATCCGTGCCGTAGGTCAGTTCCTTGTCGGTGAACATGTGGCCGAGCGCGAGCGGCACGCCGAGCGTCGTGAAAAATTCCGGCGTGACGCGCGAGATCTCGACGCGATTGGGCGCGCCCTCGCTGCCGACGATGACGCTGCCGCCCTGCTCCAGCGAAACGGACGCGAACGCCGCGATGGCGTGGCGCCGGTCGTAGTAATTGGTGGCCGAGGCGCCGGAGCGCTCGGCGCCGGCGCGCGGGTAGGAATTGTGGATGGCGACGAGCCGGCCGGCGTCGGGAAACGGCAGCGGGCGGACGAGGATCGCGTCGACCACGGCGTAGATCGCGACGTTGGCGCCGATGCAGAGCGCGAGCGTCAGCAGGACGGTGACAGTGAAGCCCGTTTCGCGGACGAGACGGCGGAAGGTTTGGCGGAGGGAGGCGAGCATGGGAAGAAAGTAGCGAGTGGCGGGTAGCGAGTAGTTAGTAGAAAGCGGTTCGGCGTTTGAGAAATGCTCGCTACTCACTACTCGATGCTCGCTGTTGGTTTCATTCGGTGCGGAGGGCGACGATGGGGTCGACCTTCGTCGCGCGACGGGCGGGCAGGAAGCAGGCGAGGAGGGTGACGGCGGCGAGAATGGCGGCGATCGCGAGGTAGGTGAGCGCGTCACCGGCGCTGACGCTGAAGAGGAAATTCTGGAAATAGCGCGCGACGAAATACGCGGAGCCGAGGCCGACGACGAGGCCGGTGGCGGCGATGATCAGGCCCTGGCCGAGGATCAGGCGGAAGACGTCGCGGCGCTGCGCGCCGATCGCCATGCGAATGCCGATTTCGCGGACGCGTTTGCCGACGGTGTAGGACATGATGCCGTAAACGCCGATCGCGGCGAGCAGCAGCGCGAGCGCGCCGAAGACCGAAAGCAGCGCGGCGCCGATGCGCGAGGCCCAGAGCCCCTGGCGGATGGTTTCGTCCATCGTTGTGATATTGACGAACGGCAAAGCGGGATCGAGCGACTGGAGTTGCTTGCGCAGCGCTGGGACGAGAAGCTCCGCGTCGCGCTCGGTGCGAATGTGAAGCGTGCCGAGCGTGCCGCGGCTGAGGTCCTGCGCGAGGCTGAAGAAGACGTAGGATTTCGGATTCTCGCCGACGTTGTCGAAGGTCACGTCCTTCACGACGCCGACGACGATCGCGGGCACCTCGGTGCCGAAAAGCTTGATCGCCTGGCCGAGCGGGCTGCGGTTCGGCCAGGCCTGTTTGGCGAGATGTTCGTTGATGATGACGGCGATCGGATGGTTCGCGTCGTCGGCCTCGGTGAAGTCGCGCCCCGCGACGAGCGGGATGCCCATGGTTGTGAGGTAACCCGGCCAGACGTAGTTGTAGCTCATCAGGCTGCCGTGCGTGCGGAGGTTTTCGTTGTCGCCTTGCGGACGCAGCGTGCGAAGAAATCCGCCGCCGCTGAGCAGCGGAGTGCTGGCGATCGTGGCGTCGACCACGCCGGGAATGGCGCGCGCTTTTTCGAGCGCGGCGCGATAGTAATTGAGCATGTGATCGGGGGTGTAGCCCTGCGCGCCGAGATCGACCGAGAACAGCGCGAGATTGTGGGTGTTCCAACCGACGTTTGCGCGCTGCGCCTGCTGGAGGCTGCGGATGAACAGGCCGGCGACGACGAGCGCGATGACGGAGAGCGCGATCTGTCCGGCGACGAGGAAATTTCGAAAACTCACGAGCGGCGCGCGCGCGGCGGCGCCGGCGGTCTCGGACTTGAGCGCGCTGGTGAGGTCGGGTTTCGTCGCGCTCCAAGCGGGGGCGAGGCCGAAGAGGATGCCGGTCGCGAGCGCGATGAGCATTCCGAAGCCGAGCACGCGGCCGTCGAGGCCGATCGTGAAATCCTGCGGGAAGAACGGCGGGCGCACGGACCAGAGGAGATGCTGCGTCCACTGCGCGAGCAGCAGCCCGGCGAGCCCGCCGAGGAGGGCGAGCAGCGTGCTCTCGGTGAGAAACTGCCGCACGAGCCGCTTGCGATCTGCGCCGATGGCGAGGCGGAGCGCGACCTCGCGCTGGCGGCCGTTGGCGCGCGCGAGGAGGAGGTTGGCGATGTTGGCGCAGGCGATGAGGAGGACGACGCCGGAGAGCGAGAGGAGCAGCGTGCCGGCGAGCTTGAAGTTCTGGCGCTGGTTCGGATCGATGCCGGATTCAGCGAGCGGCACGAGGCGGACGCCGCGGCCGTCGTTATCGTTGGGAAACTGGCGCGCGAGCTCGGCGGAGACCGGCTTGAGCGAGGCGTCGGCCTGCGCGAGCGAGACGCCGGGCTTGAGGCGGGCGACGACGCTGAACAGCAGCGCGCGGCGAACCTCGTAGAAATCGAGGGCGGTGCCGCTGTAGATCTGCTTGTAGCTCGCGGTCGTGACCCAGAACGCGGGCGAGTTGAGCGTGTTGAGCCCGCGAAAATCGGCGGGCGCGACGCCGATCACGGTGAAGGCGGTGCCGTTGAGCGTGAGCGTGCGGCCGAGGATGGCGCGGTCGCCGCCGAGCTTCGTCTGCCAGAAGCTGTAGCCGAGGACGACGACGGAGTGGGTGCCGATGTTTTTGTATTCCTCGGGGAGAAACGTGCGGCCGAGCGCGGCGCGGACGCCGAGCAGGTCGAAGAAATTGCCCGAGACGATCTCGCCGAAAATCTGCGCGGGCTCGCCGTTGAGCAGCGCGTTGACGGGCGCGAAGCCGTAGGCGGACATGCCGGAGAACACCTGGTTCTGGTCGCGGTAGTCCTCGAAGTTGAGCCGCGAGAGGCCGAGGAAGCCGGGCGCGCGTTCGTCGGTCGTGTAGACGGAGACGAGCGATGCCGGGTCCTTCACCGTGAAATTTTTCAGGAAGAAGGCATTGATGAACGAAAAGATCGCGGTGTTCGCGCCGATGCCGAGGGCGAGCGTGAGGACGGCGATGAACGTGAAGCCGGGCGTCTTGCGGAGCTGGCGGACGGCGAAACGGAGGTCGGTGAACATGGGGAAAGAGTTTAGGCGGGAAGTTTAGGTTTTGGTCGGGGTGGCGGAACGCGCTAGTCGGCACGCAGGGCGATGGCGGGATCGATGCGGGCGGCGCGGCGGGCGGGGAGCCAGCAGGCGAAGGCGGCGACGGCGGACAGGAGGAGGGGGGCGACCAGGAAGACGATCGGGTCGTGCAGCGAGGTTTCGAAAACCAGGCTCTGCAGCAGGCGGAGAGTCAGCCATGCGGCGGAGAGTCCGACCGCGAGCCCCAGGGCGAGCAGTGCCGCACCTTCGCGCAGGACGAGCACGAGCACTTCGCGCGGCGCAGCGCCGAGCGAGCTGCGGATGCCGAATTCCCGGGTGCGCCGGCTGACGTTGTAGGCGACGAGGCCGTAGAGTCCGATGGCGGCGAGGCCGAGCGCGAGCGCGGCGAACAGTCCAAACAGCGCGACGTGCAGCCGCGGCTGCGCAATGCTGCGGCTGACGTAAGTCTCGAGCGGCGCGACTTCGGAAATCGGCAGATCGGGATCGATCCGCCAGAGCGCGGCCTGCACGGATTTCGCGAGGGCCGCGGGCGCCTGCGAAGTGCGAACCATGATCGTGGCGAACGGCGGCGTGCGTTGCGCAAAGGGACGATAGACCTGCAGCGGCACGGCGGCGGTCAGGCCGGAGCGCGGCACGTCGCCGACGATGCCGACGACTTCGAAGCGCGACCGCCCGTCCGGCGCGGAAACGATGAAGCGGCCCACGGGATTCTGCGCGCCGAAGTAGCGGCGTGCGGCGGTTTCACTGAGGATGACCATGGGTGAGGCCCGGTAGTCATCGCCCGCGGTGAAGGTCCGACCTGCGCGCAGGGGAATGCCCATGGACTTGAAGTAATCGACGCTGACGGAATCGACGAAGGCAGCCGGCCACGCGTCGCGGGCGCCGCTGGTCGACGAGCGTTGCGGAGCAAAGTCGGCGGGGATGCCCCAGCGGAACGGCGACGTGTGGGTGAAGCCGACGGCGGCGACGCCGGGCAGGGCGGCGATGGCGGCGTCGGCGCGCGAAAAGAAATCCCAGCACTGCCGCGGGTTCTGGTAACGTTTCTCGGGGAGAGAAACGGTGAGCGAGAGCACGCGTCCGGCATCGAGAGCGGACTGTTTTCGGATCAGCCCGGCGAAGCTTCGTCCGAGCACGCCGGTCGCGGCCAGCAACACGAGCGCCAGCGCGATCTCGGCGACGACGAGCACGGAGCGGAGCCGCCGGGCCGATGGCGCGGCGGAGCCGCGGGCGCCATCGTTGAGGGCGTCGCCGGGGGTGATGCGCGACGCGGAGAGGGCGGGAGCGAGCCCGGTCGCCACGCCGGTGACAACCGTGAGCGCGAGCGTGATCGCCAGCACGGGCAGGTTGAGCGCGATCTCGTCCGCGCGTGGCAGCCAGCCGGCGGGCAGGCTGCCGATCAGCGCGTCCAGTCCCCAGCGGGCCAGCACCACGCCGGCGACGCTGCCGAGGAAGGCGAGAATGAGGTTTTCGGCGAGCAACAAGCGGACGAGTTGGAGACGCGAGGAGCCGACGGCGGCGCGGATGGCGAGTTCCTTGCGCCGGGCCGATGCGCGCCCGATGGAGAGGCCGGCGATATTGGCGCAGGTGACAAGCAGCACGCAGCCGGCGGCGCCGAGCAGATTGAGGAGTCCGGCCCGGTAATCGCCGACAACGAGACGGCGGAGGTCAACCGCGCGGAGTGTCCAACCCCGGTCGCTGGCGGGATGAGCCGTTGCCAGGCGCCGGCCAATGAGGGCGAGCTCTTCGTTGGCCCGGGCGAGCGCCATCCCGGGCTTGAGGCGACCGAAGACGGTCCAGTAGCGGGACGCGCGTTCGAGAAGATTGTCGGCACCGGGCCGCATCGGCCGCCACAGCTGCGCGATCTCGGCGGGATCCTTGAAGAATGCGGGCATGACGCCGATCACGGCGTAGGCGTTGTCGTCGAGCATGATCGTCTGGCCGACGATCGATGCGCGAGAGTCGAATTGATTTTTCCAGAGATCGTAGCTGAGCACGACGACCGGAGACCGGCCGGGAGCGAGGTCGGCGGCGGTCCATGTCCGGCCGAGCAGCGGAGCGACGCCGAAGAGCTTGAAATAATCAGAGGTGGTGTCGGCGCTGTTGAGCCGCGCCGGCGTGCCCGCGCCGGTGAGGTTGACGTAGTAGTAGTACTGCGCAGCCAGCGAGGCGAAGGATTCGCTGGTTGCGGCGAGGTCGCCAAATGTCGCGGGCGCAAAGTCGGAGATTCCCTGCTCGTTGTTCCTGGACTGGAGCTGCACGAGTTCACCCGGAGCGTGGTAGTGCATCGGAGCCAGCAGCACCGCGCGCACGACGGAGAAGATCGCGGTGTTCGCGCCGATGCCGAGGGCGAGCGTGAGGACGGCGATGAACGTGAAACCGGGCGTCTGGCGGAGCTGGCGGACGGCGAAACGGAAGTCGGGGAGCATGGGAAAGGAGTGGTCGGGGATCGGCGATCAGCTGTCAGCGATGAGGATTGTGCGGGGGGCGAAACGGCGGATGAAAAAGTTGATCGCTGATGGCCGAACGCTGGTCGCTATTCCGCACGAAGCGCGATCATGGGGTCGACCTTCGTGGCGCGGCGGGCGGGGACGATGGTCGCGATGAAGGCGACGGCGGCGAGGAGGGCGGCGACGGCGACGTAGGTCGGCGGATCGAACGGGCTGATTTGGAAAAGGAAGTTGGAAGCGCCGTCGCGAAGCAGCGCCGCGGCGAGCAACGTGAGGCCGAGGCCGAGGGTGAGCCCGAGCGCGGTCTGCCAGCCGCCCTGCTCGAGGACCATGCGGAGGATGAGGCGATGGTCGGCGCCGAGCGCCATGCGGATGCCGAATTCGTTCGTGCGCTGGTTGACTGCGAAGGACATGACGCCGTAGAGGCCGACGGAGGCGAGGATCACGGCGACGACGCCGAAGGCGGTGAACATGACGGCGATGATCCGGTTCTGGTTGACGAAGCCGGCAATGTTCGTGGCGGGCGTGGCGACGAAGTAGAGCGGGAGATTGGGGTCGACCTCGTTGACGAGGCGGCGGAGCGGCTCGGCGAAAGTTTCCGGGCGCTGGTCGCCGCGGAGCTTCAGGAGGATGGTGACGAACTGCAGGCCCTGGATCGCGGGCTTGCCGTCGGCGTAGATGGACGCGTCGAGCGGGATGTAGTAGCCGGCGTTGTCGTTTTTCTGCGGGAACGGCGCGAGCATGCGGACGTCGGAGACGACGCCGACGATCGTGCGCCACGGGTCGTGGAGCCGGCCCTCGTTCCACGACGGGCGGAAACGGCGGCCGAGCGGGCTGTCGGCGCCGAAATACTTGCGGGCGAAGGTGGCGTTGACGACGGCGACGGGCTGCCTGAGGTCGTTGTCGTCCATCGTGAAGTCGCGGCCCTCGAGCAGGCGCTGGCCGGTGGTGGCGAAGTAGCCGTCGGTGACGTTTTCGAAGTTGGCATTCGGGCGGTCCTCGTCGGTCTTGTACTGCCGGCCGTCGATTTCGATTTTGCCGTTGCCGGCGAAGACCATCTGGAAACGGCTGGTGAGCGCGACGTGCTCGAGGGCGGAGCTGGTGCGGAGCTGACGGAGGAGTTTCTCGTGGAAGAGCACGCGGGACGCGTTGGTCGGATAGTCGCCCTCCATGAGGCCGAGGCGCGCGGAGAGGAGCGAGCCGGTGTCGTAGCCGTAGTCGATGCGCTGCTGGCGGAGGATCGACTGGAGCTGGAGCAACGAGGCGACGAGGAGCAGGCTGGTGACGAGAATCTGGAAAACGACGAGCGACTTCGTGACGGCGTTGACGAAGCGGCTGGTGTTGCCGCGGCCGGCTTCCTTGAGGGCCTCGGCGGCGTTGGCGCGCGAGGCGAGGAGCGCGGGGAGCAGCCCGGACACGACGGCGGCGAGGACGGTGGCGGCGACGGTGAAGGCGAGCACGGGACCGTCGATTGTGAAGTGCATCCACGACGGCGGCGGGTTGGTCTGGTTGTGGACGGTGGCGTCGCACCAGTCGGCGGCCCACACGGCGAGCCCGACGCCGGCGACGGCGCCGAGCGACGCGAGCAGCAGGCTCTCGGTCAGCATCTGGCGGACGAGGCGGACGCGCGTGGCGCCCAGCGACGAGCGGATGGCGAGCTCCTTCGCGCGCAGGGTGGCGCGCGCGAACTGCATGTTCATGACGTTGACACAGGCGATGAGCAGCACGCCGGCGCAGAACGCGAGCATGGTGTAGAGCAGCCCGGCGATTTGCGCGCCGGCGAAGAACTTGATGAGCGGGCGCACCCAGCCGAGGCTGAACTGCTTGTCCTCGGGAAACTGCGCGGCGAAATTCTTCGCGAGGATCATCATCTCGGAGTTGGCCTGCTCGACCGAGACGCCGGGCTTCAGCCGGCCGATGATGTTTACGGTCTGAAGGTCGCGGTCGTTGCGCGGCTTCACGGGGAACTCGGTGTTGACGGGGATCCAGAGCTCCTCGTTTTGGGGGAAGGTGAACTTCGGCGGCATGACGCCGATGATCGTGCCGGCGCGGCCGTTGACGCGGACGGCGCGGCCGATGACGCCGGGGTCGCCGCCGAAGTGGCTGTGCCAGGTCGCATCGCTGAGGATGACGGCCTTGTCGACGCCGGGCCTGTCCTCCTGCTCGAGGAAATCGCGGCCGAGCACCGGTGCGACCCCGAGCGCGCGGAAAAAGTCCCACGTGACGTAGCCGCCCTGGAGGCGTTGCGGGATCCCCTGGTAGGTGAGATTGATCGTCGAACCGTTGAGGTAGGCGACGAAGGCGTCGTAGGATTTCACCTGCGCCTTCAGGTCGACGAAGTCGGTGGTGGTGATGCGGGAATTGAAGTTGGCCGGCGTGAAGTTGACGGGATCGACGAACTGGACGTCGACGAGATCGTGGGCGCGCGGGAAGCTGAACCCGCGGAGGAGGACGCCGTTGACGACGGCGAACTGGGCGGTGACGGCGGCGATGCCGAGGGCGAGCACGCCGACGGCGAGGGCGCAGAAGCCGCGCTCCTTGACGAGCACCCGCGCGCCGATGCGGAGGTCTTGGAAGAAAGTTTCGAGGAACATGGGGGTGTGGAGAAAGTGACGAGTGACTAGTGACGAGTGCCGAGTGAGCGGCGCAGCGCGTTGAGCATACGGCGGATTTCGTCGAGTAACGCCAACGGAGGAACGGTCGTTTCGCTGTTCGAGAGGCCGAGGTTCACCGAGAGCAGCAGCGGAGTTTCAAGTTCGGCGACGGAACCCTCCGCTATCGACATGAACTGAACGAATTCGCCGGTCGTCTGACGCGCCTGACCTTCGGCGATATTCGACGGAATGGAAACCGCGGAGCGGCGCATCTGCGCCACGAGTCCATACCGCTCGCCGGTCGGGAACGAGGAGATCAACTCGTATACAAGGTTTGTGACCTGCATGGCTTTTTGCCGGACGACGAGATCCTTGAAATTGGCCGTTGTCCTGGGGTCGTTCATGGCCGGTCTCGTCACTGGGCACGTGTCACTCGTCACTCGGTGCGCAGCGCGACCAGCGGATCGACCTTCGTGGCGCGGCGGGCGGGGAGCCAGCAGGCGAGGGCGGCGGTGGCAAAGAGCACGGCGGCGACGCCGAGGAGCGTGAGCGGGTCGGGGCTCGCGAGGCGCGGCAGGAGCGAGGCGAGGAAACGGCCGAGGGCGTAGGCGCCGGCGAGGCCGATCAGCAGGCCGATCGCGCAAAGCCCGAGCCCGTGGCGGAGGACGAGCGCGAGGACGTTCGCAGGCTGCGCGCCGAGCGCGAGCCGGATGCCGAACTCGCCGGTGCGCTGCGCGACGAGATTCGAGATGACGCCGTAAAGCCCGACGGCGGCGAGCACGAGGCCGAGCACGGCGAAACCGGTGAGCGTTTGCGCGGCGAGGATGAGGTTGTGCTGCTGCCGGTCGGCGAGCTGGCTGACCGTGCCGGTGTCGGTGAGCGCGAGGTCGGGGTCGACCTCGGCGATGGCGCGGCGGAGCGTTTCGCCGAGGCCTTCGGCGCGCAACAGTCCCGGCGCGGCGCGCGCAACGACGAAGGCGTAGGACCACGGCTCGTGCGCGAGGGGCTTGTAGATCACATATGGCGTGGACGGATCGCGCGTGGCGGCGGCGGGCTCGACGTCGCGGACGACGCCGATGACCTCGGCCCAGTAGGCCTTGCCGCTGTCCATGCTGCCGATGCGGCGGCCGAGGGCGCTCTGGCCGGGCCAGAGGCGGCGGGCGAGCGACTCGTTGATGACGATCACGCGAGGACCGTCGGCCTTCACCTCGGGCGCGAAGAGGCGGCCCTCGACAAGGCGGAGGCCGAGCGTTGCGAAGAAATCCGAGCTCACCATCACGTGAAAGGCGGACGGCAAGAGGGCGGCGTCGCCGGGCGTCTGGCCCTCGACGAGGATCTGGCGTTCGCCGTTGTAGCTGAAAATGGGCAGCGAGGTGGCGAGGGCGGAGTGCTCGACGCCGGGGATGGTGGCGAGGCGGCGCTCGATCCGGCGGAAGAGCTCGATGCGTTTCGCATCGGTGTCGATGCGCGTTTCAGGAATCGGCAGCCGGGCGGTGACGATGCGGTCGGCGTCCCAGCCGGTTTCGTGATCGAGCAACCGGGCGAAGCCGCGCTGGAGGATCGCGGCGCCGCCGAGCAGCACGAGCGCGAGCGCCACCTCGGCGATGATGAGCGCCTGGCGGACGCGGTGGTGGCCGCGGCCGGGGCTGGCGCCGCGGGATTGCTGCTTGAGGGCGGCGTTGACGTCGGTGCGCGAGGCGAACCACGCGGGCGCGATGCCGAAAAGCATGCCGGTGACGAGCGAGACGCCGAGCGTGAGGAGCAGGATCTGCGGATCGAGGCGGATGTGGAGGCCGCCGCCCTCGCCGCCCAAGGTGAGATTGCGGTCGACGACGCGATTGAGGGTGAACGCGAGCGCGAGGCCGAGAAGGCCCCCGCCCAGCGCGAGGAGGATCGACTCGATGAGCTGTTGAAAAATGAGCCGGCGACGCGAGGCGCCGAGCGCGGCGCGGATCGCGAGCTCGCGAAGGCCGGCGGTGGCGCGGGCGAGCTGGAGATTGGCGAGGTTGGCGCAGGCGATGAGGAGGACGAAGCCGGCGAGGCCGAGCAGCATCCACGAGATCCGCCGGCCGAGCTTGTCCATGACGGCCTCGTGCAGCGGCAGCGCGCGGTAGCGCATGCCGGAGTAGCTTTCCGGGTGGGCCTTTTCCTGCGCGGCGGCGACCGGCGCGAGCTCGGCGGCGGCGCGGGCGGGCGTGGCGCCCGGGGCGAGCCGGCCGATGAGGTCGAAGGCACGGTAGTCCCGCCAGACCGTCTGGTCCTTGGTGAAATTGAGCGGACGCCAGAACGCGACGCCGCCCCACAACATGCGATAGTCGAACCGTGGCGGCATGACGCCGATGATGGTGACGTTTTCGCCGTCGAGCCGCAGTGTGCGGCCGAGGGCGTCGGGCGAGCCGCCGAAGCGTTCCTGCCAGAACGCGTAGCTGAGCAACACGACCTGGTTGCGGCCCGGCTCGTATTCCTGCGCGGCGAACGCGCGGCCGATCAGCGGCGGAATGCGGAAGGTGGGAAAGAAGTCGGCCGAAACGGTGACGCCGGCGAGGCGCTCCGCGGGCTGCCCGGGCTCGGAAACGGAGTAGGCGGTGTACCCGATCGTGGTGAGCGCGGAAAACGAGGCGGCCTGCGCGCGGATTTCGCGGAGCTCGATGTAGGAAAACGGCTGCTGCTCCGTGGTGCGCGTCGAGGCGACGATCTGAACCAGCTGATCCGGCTCGGGGAACGGCGCGCTGCGGAAAAGCAGCGCGTCGACGACGCTGAACATCGAGGTGTTGACGCCGATCCCGAGCGCGAGCGTGAGCAGCGCGACGGCGGTGTAGCCGGGCGATTTCGCGAGCGAGCGGAGGGCGTGGCGCATGGGAAAATGGTAGCGAGTAGCGGGGAGCGAGTAGTGAGTAGGTCGGACTTGGAAGTTCGGTGGTTCGGTCTGCTCGCTACTCACTACTCGATGCTCGCTACTGGTTTTCACTCGGCGCGCAGCGCGGTGAGCGGGTCGACCCTCGTGGCGCGCAAGGCGGGGTGGAGACAGGCGACGAGGGCGACGACGAAGAGGAGGATGGCGTTGGCGAGGAACGTCCATGGGTCGTGCGCGGTCACGCCGAAGAGCAGGTTTTGCAGCAGCCGCGTCAGCGCCCACGCGCCGGCGAGGCCGAGGACGATGCCGAGCGCGACGAGTTTCAGGCCGGCGGAAAGGACGAGCCCGAGGACGTCGCGGCGCTGGGCGCCGATCGCCATGCGGATGCCGATTTCCTGCGTGCGCTGCGTGACGGAGTAGGCGATCACACCGTAGAGGCCGATGGCGGCGAGGAGGAGCGCGAGCGAGGAAAAGAATCCGAGGAGCTGCGTGACGAGGCGGCGGGGCGCGACGGCCTGGTCGATCAGCCGTTCGAGCTCGTAGTATTCCCCGTTGGGCAGAGCGGGATCGTAGGCGGAGAGCGCGGCGCGGACCTCGGGAATGAGCGAGGCGGACGGGCGGGGACTGCGGACGACCATCTCCAGGGCGCTGACGCCGTTGCCCTGGCGGATGTCGAGATACATCTCGGATCCGCCGCCGTGCTCGAGCGAGCTGTGCCGGACGTCGCCGACGATGCCGATGACGGTGGAGCCGGCGTTGCCGCCGACGCGAAGCTTCTGGCCGAGCGGGTCGCGGCCGTCGGGAAAGGCGGATTTGGCGAGGCTCTCGTTGATGATGATGGTGGATTCGCTCTGCTCGGTGTCGCGGGCGTCGAAGTAGCGTCCGGCGACGAGCGGAATCTGCATCGTCTGCAGGTAGTGCGGATCGACGATGCGCGGGAAGGCGATCGGATATTTGCCCTCGGGATAGGTGATGCCGATCGCGCCGGCGCCCCAGGTGCGGTTGCGGCCGAGCGGGAGGCAATCGCTGAGTCCGACGGATTCGACGCCGGGGAGCGCGGCGACGCGGGCGACGAGGTTGTCGTAGTAGGTGTTGCTCTCGGCGACGCTGGCGAACGCGCGCGGCGGATCGACGCGCCAGGAGATCGCGTGCTGCGGCTGGAAGCCGAGATTGACCTGGAGGACGGCGTTGAAGCTGCGGAACAGCAGGCCGGCGCCGACGAGCAGCATGCAGGCGAGCGCGACCTCGGCGACGACGAGCGCATTGCGGGCGGTCGCGGAGGCGCGGCCGGCGGTGCGCTGCTGCGTGGCGTGCTGGAGACCGGCGCTGCGTTGATGCAGCGACAAGTGCAGCGCGGGGAGGAGGCCGCAGGCGATGCCGGCGAGCGTCGTCAGGCCGATCGCGACAGCGAGCGCGACCGGGTCGACCGCGGCATCCTGCAGCAGCGGGACGCCGAACGTCTGGAGGCCGGCCAGCGCGTCGGTCGCCCACATCGCGAGCGGCACGCCGAGGACGCAGCCGGCGAACGCGAGCAGCAGGCTTTCGCTCATCGCCTGCTGGACGAGGTGACGCCGGCGCGCGCCAAGGGCGATGCGGATGGCGAACTCCTGGCGGCGGACGTTGAGGCGGGCGAGGAGGAGGTTGGAGAGGTTGACACAGGCGATGGCGAGAACGCAGGCGACGGCGCCGACGAGGATCAGAAACGCGCTGCGGAAGCGGCCGCGGAGGGCGGTGTCGAGCGGCGAGACGATCGCGCCGAAGGTGCCCTGGTCGCGAATGGTGGTGGCGCGAAGTTGTTCGCTGATGACCTTGAGCTCGGCCTGGGCCTGTTCGACGGAAACGCCGGGCTTCAGCCGGCCGATGCCGAAGACCGTGTTGCCCCATTGCGCGGTTTCCGGCGTGAGCGGGAACGGCGAGAGGACGTCGACCTCGTTGCCCGGCGTGAAGATCGCATCGAAATCGAACGAGCGCGGGAGGATGCCGGCGATGGTGGCCGGCTTGTCGTTGAGCGTGAGCACGCGGCCGACGACGGACGGGTCGCCGCCGAAGCGGCGCTGCCAGAAGCTGTAGCTGAGGATGACGGCGCCGGGTCCCTGCCAGCGGCATTCCTCGGCGGTGAAGTTGCGGCCGTGGAGGAGCTGGACGCCGAGCGTCGGAAGAAAGTTGTCGGAGACGCCGACGTAGCGGAGCCGTTCGGGCGCGCCGGCGCCGGAGAGCGTGAGGCGGCCGTAGTCGGAGAACGCGAAATACGCGGCGAGCGAGGCGAAGGACTGGTTGTGCTCGCGCCAGCCGTTGAAGACGTCGGCGCGCGACGTGCGGCCGGAGAGGCCGCCGCCGAAGATGTTTTCGATCCAGACCAGCCGGCCGGGTTCGCGCATCGGCAGCGGTTTCAACAACACGGCGTTGACGATGCTGAACATCGCGGTGCTGGTGCCGATGCCGAGCGCGAGCGTCAGGATGGCGGTCGCGGCGAAGCCGGGCGATTTGGCGAGCTGGCGGAAGGCGTGGCGCATGGGAAAATGGTAGCGAGTAGCGGGTAGCGAGTAGTGAGTAGGTCGGAGTTGGGAGTTCGGTGGTTCGGTCTACTCGCTACTCACTACTCGATGCGCGCTACTGATTGATTATTCGGCGCGGAGCGCGATCGTGGGACTGATGCGCGTCGCGCGGAGGGCGGGCAGGAGGGTGGCGACGAGGCTGGCGGCGGCGAGGATGAGCGCGGCGGCGAGGTAGCTCGGAACGTAGGTCGACGGCGTCTCGTAGAGCATCGCGCCGAGCACGCGCGCGGCGGCGAAGGCGCCGGCGAGGCCGAGAACGGTGCCGGCGAGGACGAACCGCACGCCCTGGCCGAGCACGAGCCGGAGGATGTCGGCGGACTGCGCGCCGATGGCGAGGCGGACGCCGAATTCGCGCGTGCGCTGCTGGACCATGAACGCGACGACGCCGTAGATGCCGAGGGCGGCGAGCACGAGCGCGGTGACGGCGAACCCGCCGAGCAGCGCGATGACGAGCCGTTCCTGTTGCAGGCTGTCGGTGCGAAGCTCGTCCATCGTGCGCACGCCAAAGACGGGCACGGCGGGATCGATGTCGCGGATGACATTGCGAAGCGTGGCGACGAGCGGCGCCGGGTCGCCCTGCCCGCGTGCGACGAGCGTCATGGGCCCGTAGGTGAAGCGGTGAACCGAGACGTAGAACGCGGGCGCGGGCTCGGAGCCCAGGCGATTCCGGACGTCGCCGACGACGCCGACGATCGTGATCGGCTTGTTGCCGTTGCCGAGATTGACCTGGCGGCCGAGGGGGCTCGCGTCGCCGAAGAGCGCGTGCGCGAGCGCGGAGGAGATCACGACGGCGTTGCGCGCCTCGGCCGGCGTGAGCCCGACGAAGGCGCGGCCGCGAACGAGCGGAATCTCGAGCGCGCGGAAATAGTCGCCGTCGACGACGCGCCAGTTGGCCTGGATCGATTGATCGTCGGGGATGGCGGCGGGGCCGACGGGGTGGACGTTGAGGCTGGTGTTGCCGCCGTCGAGCGGCGGATGCGTGACGAGGCCGATGGCGGTGACGCCGGGCAGCGCGGACGCGCGCGCGAAAACGCGATCGTAGAAGCCGACGTCGTCCTCGTTTTTCGGGTGGAGCGAGACGGTGAGAACGTGCGACGGGTTGAAACCCGGATTGACCTGCAGCAGGCGCCAGAAACTGCGCACGAGCAGAGCGGCGCCGACGAGCAACGTGAGCGAGAGGGCCATTTGCGTGACGACCATCGAGTCGCGCAGGCGCGAGCGGTGGCCGGAAACGGGGGCGCGTCCCTTCAGCGCCTCCTGCGGGCGGGCGCGCGCGGCGCGGAGCGCGGGACCGACGCCGGCGAGCAGGCCGGTGAAGACGCTCGCGGCGCAGGCGACGGCGAGCACGCGGAGGTCGATCGAGATTTCGGCGGCGCGCGGGAGCGGCACGGAGTGCAGCGCGGCGATGGCCCACAGCGCGAGGATCACGCCGACCACGCCGCCGGCGAGCGTGATGACGAGGCTTTCGACGAGGAGCTGGCGGACGAGCTGCCAGCGCGTGGCGCCGAGCGCGGTGCGGATGGCGATTTCGTAGGCGCGGGCGGAGGCGCGGACGAGCAGGAGGTTGGAGAGATTGGCGCAGGCGATCAGCAGGAGAACACCGACTGCGCCGAGCAGGACGTAGAGGCCGTGGCGGATGTTGGCGCCGACCTCGTTCTCGGCGAGCGGGACGAGGCGCGTGCTCCAGCCGGGCTCGGTGTTGCGCGCCGTGGCCCAGACCTGGGCGGCGACGGTTTTCAGCTCGGCGTCGGCCTGCGCGAGCGAGACACCGGGCTTGAGGCGGCCGTAAACGGTGAGGTCGTGGTCGAGGCGGCTGATGCGGGAGGCGTCGGGCGCGAGCGGGACGACGATGTCGTCTTCGGTGGCGAAGAGCGTCGACGGGGCAACGATGCCGACGATCGTGTAGGGCGCGTCGTCGAGCGTGAGCGTTTTGCCGATGACGTCGGCCTTCCCGCCGAACTGGCGCTGCCAGTAGGACGTCGTCAGCATCGCGACGTGCGGGCCGCCGGGCCGGTCCTCGGCGCCGGTGAAATTGCGGCCGTGCGTGACGGGGATGCCGAGCGTGGGGAGGAAACTTGCGGTCGCGAGGCGGACGTGCTCGAGCTCGGGCTCGCCGCGGCCGGTGAGGTTCATCGCGCGGGAGCCGGTGGCGGCGAGCGACTGCCAGCTCGTGGCGCGTTGGGTCCAGTCGACGAAGTTGGGAATCGAGACGGGAAAGAAGGAGAGGTTGCGCGAGAGGTTCGTCTCGTAAACCACGGCGAGGCGCTCGGGCGCGGGCAGCGCGAGCGGGCGGAGGACGAGGGCGTTGACCGTGCTGAACATGGCCGTCGCCGCGCCGATGCCGATCGCGACGATCAGGATGGCGACGACGGTGTAGCCGGGAGATTTGGCGAGGGAGCGGAGGGCGTGGCGCATGGGGCGAGGGACTGAGAGAATGAGGGGGGACGGAAACGGCGCGCGGTGAATTGGCCCTTCCCTTATTCCTCCATTCCCTTCATTCCGCGCGCAGGGCGACCATGGGATCGACGCGGGTGGCGCGGAGGGCGGGGACGATGCAGGAGAGGACGGCGACGGCGGAGAGGAGGAAGGCGACGAAGCCGTAGATTTCCGGATCGAAGCGGTTCACGCCGAAGAACAGGCCGGCGTAGGCGCCGGTGAACCAGAACACGAGGGCGACGGCGGCGAGAAGCCCGAACGCGAGGCCGATGAGCAACTGGCGGCCGCCCTGGCCGAGCACCATGGTCACGATCTGCCGGCGGTCGGCACCGAGCGCCATGCGCACGCCGAATTCCTGCGTGCGCTGGCTGACGGAGAACGACATCACGCCGTAGACGCCGACGGCGGCGAGCACGGTGGCGACGAGGCCGAAGAGGCTGAACATCGTCGCGAGGATGCGATTTTGCGCGAGGAATTCGTCGTGGCTCTGCTGCGGCGTGTCGACGAAGTAGAGCGGCAGGTTGGGATCGATGGCGGCGACGGCCGAGCGCAGCGCGGCGTCGATCGCGTGCGGCGAGCCGCCGCCGGGACGGACGAGAATGGTGGCGAACGGCGGCGGCAGCACCGTGAGCGGGATGAACATGCCGATCCGGTTGACGGCGGGATTGAGCGGCGGGGCCTGCATCACGGTGTCGGGCACGACGCCGACGATCGTGCGCCACGGGCCGGGGCTGGCGGGATTGAACGGACGGATCTTGCGGCCGAGCGGGCTGGCGCTGCCGAAGTTCGTGCGGGCGAAGGACGCGTTGACGATCGCGACGGGCTGGCGGGCATCGTTGTCGTCGACGGTGAAGTCGCGGCCGGCGATGATTTTCAGGCCGAGCGTGGCGAAGTAGCTGTCGCTGATGTTTTCAAAGGAACCCTGCGGGCGGTCACGCTCGGTGGCGTATTTGGCGCCCTCGACCTCGTAGGGACCGGCGCCGCCGACGGTCATGCGGAAACGCGAGGTGACGGCGGCGTCGGCGATGCCGGGTGTGTCGCGGAGGCGGCGCAGGACGCGGCTGAAGAATTTTCCGCGCTCGACGCCGGTCGGATAGTCGTCGGTGGAAAAAAGGCCGACGCGGGCGGAGAGGATGGCGTTCGTGTCGTAGCCGTAGTCGATGTGCTGCTGGTTGACGACGGAGCGGATGACGAGCGTGGAGAGGACGAGCAGCGCGCAGGCGAGGGCGATCTGGCTGATGACGAGGAGCCGCGTCATGGCGTTGGCGGAGCGGCTGGTGTTGCCGCGGCCGGCGTCCTTGAGGGCGTCGGCGGCGCGGGCGCGCGAGGCGATGAACGCGGGCAGCAAGCCGGAGAAGACCGCGGCGAGCATGGCGAGGCCGACGGTGAAGCCGAGCGAGCGCGGATCGATTTGAAAGTGAATCCAGAACGGCGGGGGCGGCTGCTGGACGGCGAGGGCGCTGTTGAAAAGGTCGATGGAGTAGAGCGAGAGCAGCACGCCGGCGGTGCCGCCGAGAACCGCGAGCAGCAGATTCTCCGTGAGCATCTGGCGGATGAGGCGGGTGCGGGTGGCGCCGAGGGCGTTGCGGACGGCGAGCTCCTTCTGGCGCAGGGTGGCGCGGGCGAACTGCATGTTCATCACGTTCACGCAGGCGATGAGCAGCACGCCGACGACGGCGCCGAACATGATGTAGAGCATCATGCGCTGGTTGCGGCCGACGAAGGCCTCGATGAGCGGCCGGATCGAGGCCTCGGTGAGCAGCTTGTTCGTGTCGGGATACATCGCGGCGAAGCGGGCGGCGTAGGCGTTCCATTCGTGGCGCGCGGCGGCGAGCGGGACGCCGGGCTTCAGGCGGGCGAGGACGCCGATGTTGGGGGCGGCGGCGGCGCCGAGGCCGACGGCGACCTGGAAATTGCGGGCGGGCGGGGCGAAGGTGTTGAAGAGCGGCAGCCAGAGCTGCTCCTGCGTGGGGAACGCAAAGCCGGGCGGCATCACGCCGATGATCGTGGCGGCGCGGCCGTTGAGGCGGACGCCCTCGCCGAGGATGCCGGGGTCGGCGTTGAACTCATGCTGCCACGTCGTGTAGCCGATGATCGCGACGCGCGGGGCTTCGGGAGTGTTATCGGCCGGCGTGAAATCGCGGCCCATGACGGGCTTCACGCCGACGATCGAGAAAAAGCTGTCGGTGACATAGGCACCCTGGAGGCGCTGCGGGATGCCCTTGATCGTGATGTTGACCGTCGAGAGATTGAGGTAGGCGGCGAGATCGGAGAACGATTTTTGCGCGGCGCGCAGCTCGAGGTAGTCCGCCGGAAGGAGGAAGTTCGTGGTGCCCGGCGGCTGGGTCGGGTCGCGCCACTGGACATCGACGAGCTGGTCGGGATGCGGAAACGGCATGCCGCGCAGCAGCACGCCGTCGATCACGCTGAACATGGTGGTGACGCCGCCGATGCCGAGGGCGAGCACGAGGACGGCCAGCGCGCAAAAGCTGCGTTCCTTCACGAGCACGCGCGCGCCGATGCGGAGATCCTGGAAGAACGTTTCGAGGAACATGGGTGAAAAGGGAAGGCCGGGTGCCGAATGCCGAATGAAAGCGCGGCGGTGAAGGCGCGCGGAGGCGCGCAGGCGGGTGGCGCAGGGTGGCAGCGGGCCGCGGGGCCTGCCGAGTTTGTGGCGCCGAAGATCGGCCGCAGGGACGCCGGCCGCTACGAGGAGGACGGGGCGCTGGAAGTCAGCGCGCGGTCTTGGAAAGAACTTCGGCGACGGGAAGGCGGGCCCAGTCGGGGAACGGCCGGAGGCGGGGGCCGGCGGCGCGTTCGAAGGCGGGCGGCGGGACGACGATGCGGTCGAGGTGCTGGAGCCAGGCGTGCCGGCGGGCGGGCCAGGAGACGATGCGCCACCGGATGTGTTTGGCGGCGGCGGCGTTCATGGGAGGAGGAATCGTGAAAACCGACGATCGATCAGCGGAACTCGGGAAGTTTCAGATGACCGATTTTCGATTTATGATTTCAAGATTCGTCGTCGAGCGCGGCTGGGGCGGTCAGGCTTGGGTCGGGTCGGACTCGACCTGTTCCTGGACGACGCGGCCGTCGAAGATGTGGATGGTGCGGTCGGCGTGGCGCGCGAAGCGGACATCGTGCGTGACCATGACGATCGTGGCGCCGCCCTTGTGGAGCTCGTCGAGGAGCTGCATCACGGAGTCGCCGTTTTTCGAATCGAGGTTGCCGGTGGGCTCGTCGGCGAGGAGGACGGCGGGTTTGCCGGCGAGGGCGCGGGCGACGGCGACGCGCTGCTGTTGACCGCCGGAGAGCTGGGACGGGAGATGCTTCGAGCGGTGGCCCATGCCGACGCGCTCGAGGGCTTCCATGGCCGCGACCTTGCGCTCGGCGGCGGGCATGCCGCGGTAGGTGAGCGGCAGCTCGACGTTTTCGTAGACGGTGAGGTCGCCGATGAGGTTGAACGATTGGAAAATGAAACCGATCTCGCGATTGCGGATGCGCGCGCGCTCGGGGAGCGAGAGGCCCTGCACGGGGCGGCTGTTGAGCACGTAGGTGCCGTCGGTCGGCGAATCGAGGAGCCCGAGGATCGAGAGGAGGGTGGACTTGCCGCAGCCGGACGGGCCGGCGATGGAGACGTATTCGCCCTTGCCGATTTCCATGTGGATGCCGGAGAGGGCGTGGGTTTCGACTTCGTCGGTGAGGAAGACCTTGGTGACACCGTCGAGCTTGATCAGGGATTCGCTCATGGGATTCTTGGTTGGGTTGAGATTGCGGGACGAAAAAAGCGGTGGGCCGTGAACATCAGGCGTTGGAATGATCCCCGTCGAGGACGACGACGCCGATCAGGGCGAGAAGCAGAACGACAAAAGGGATCACGGGGATGCTGCGGTGGGGTAACACGGGAGTGCGGGGCAAAGTTACAGGGGAAGCGGGAAGATTTGGTGCGGACGCGCGGGAAGTCGGGGCTAGTTCAGTTTGATGCGGTCGTTGGCGTCGTAGGGCGACATGTCGGAAAGGACCACGCGGTCGCCGGGGACGAGGCCGGAGATAACCTCGATGGTGTTGACCGAACTGCGGCCGAGCTTGACCTGAGTGCGTGAAGCATAGGTGCCGTCGGGGTCGAGTTTGAAGATGCCGACCGTGCTGTTTTCCTGGCCGAAGGCGGGACGGCTGACGTAGACGACGTCGTTGAGCCGCTCGAGCTCGATGGTGCCGTCGACGGAGAGGTCGGGGCGCGCGCCGGTGCCGGAGAGATCGCCGGTGATGTGGACGTCGACGGTGACGGTGCCGTTTTGCACCGCGGGCTCGATGCGGGAAACTATGCCGTCGACGATGCCGTTGCGGGTGTCGATCTGGGCCTTCTGGCCGATGGCGATGTCCTTGGCCTGGGTTTCGGCGATGCGGATCTCGGCCTTCAGTTTGGTCGGATCGGCGACGCGGACGAGGTTGGTGCCGGGCTGGACCTGGGCGCCGACCTCGATGGGCAGAGTGGGCGTGCCAAGGGCGGAAAGGACGCCGGTCATGTTCGAGCGGACCTGAAGGGCGTCGAGTTCCTCATGGCGGAGCTTGGCCTGGTCGCGAAGGCGTTCGACCTCGGCTTCCTGGACGGCGAGCTGCGGCTTGATCGACTCCTGCGCGAACGCGTAGCGCTTTTGCTCGATGTTGTTGCTGACGGCGGCTTGCGCGGCGGTGGCCTGCGCGAGTTTCAGCTCGAGTTCGGAGACGAGGCCGTCCTTGAACAACTGCTCCTTCACCTCGGCCTGCAGCTTGCTGGTTTCGTAGCTGGATTTGGCGGCGGCGGTGGTGGCTTCGGACTGGAGCAGCGTGCTCTCGAGTTGCGAACGAAGATTGGCGAGCTGGGCCTCGGCGGCGCGGAGCTGGGAATCGGCATTGGCGGCGTCGGAGACAACCTGCGGGTTTGTCATCTCGAGGATGAGCGTGCCCGGTTTGACGGGTGTGCCGGGGCGGATGATGATCTTGTCGACGCGAGCCTGGGTGCGGGCGGCGATCCAAGTGATATCCTCGGGAACGAGCGTGCCGAGACCGCGGACCTGGCGGATCATCTCGCCGCGCTTCACGTCGCCGACCCAGACGAGGTTGCGATCGACGGTGGGCGCGGCGGGCTTGAGGCGGGCGAGCAACACGGTGATGCCGGCGAGCACGAGGACGGCGATCGAGCCGTAGATGATGCGTTTCTTGCGTTTCGCCTTGGATTGGTCTGGGCGCGGGATGTCCATGCGTGCGCGAACAATTGCAGGCGCTGTGCCAGCGATTTTGGTGCGGCGTAAACGCTTGGGGCGAAGAGAATAAAAATTCAGCGGCGCGGCGGCGGTTTTGTCGCGCGCATCGAACGCGGGACGGAGGAATCCCGAAATTGGGATGAGTGTTATTCGGCGGTGTCTGCTCGCACGAGAATCCGCCGTCTGGTCCGGCGTGCCGAACGAGCGTTGAAGTCGCGCACGATCGCCCCGCTTGGCCTGTTCCTGCGAGATTTTGCAGGCGCGCGTTCGGATCCGGCGATCAAGCTTTGTAGCCGCGTGCGACGAATCGTGGCGCTTCGCCGGGATGCGCGGCTTGGATTCTGGCCGCCTCCGCCTCGACTTCGCCGGCCCGTCCGGCAAATCCGGCGGCTTTCAGGGAATCAGCGTAGTCGTCGAGCAATAAGGCGAAGCCGACCGCGTCGGACTCAAGGATCCCGATTTTTTTCAATTCAGCTTCCGCCCGGGCGAAGACCGGAACGGCTTCGGCGTGCAGCCCGGTATCGTGAAGCAGGCGGGAGTATTCGGAGAGAGCCGGGGCGCGGAGCTTGTCGGCGGCGCCCTTGGCCCGGTCGATCAGGGCCAGAACATCGCTGAAGCCCTTGGCGGCATCGTCGCGCAGCCCGAGATAGCCGGTCACCCGCGCCCAGTCATACAATGCGTAAGCCTCGGCCGCGGGTCCGAGGTTTCCCGCCTGCGCATTGGCATACGCGCGCGAGTAGTTCCGGCGCGCGAGTCGCAGATCGCCGGCCGTTTCCGCCTGCGTGCCAGCGGAGTAATAACGGCCGCCCGTGTAGGCGTTGATCGGGTTCCGGCAGCCGGCGAAAGTCGATATGCAGGCGAGCGCGAGGATCGCGGTTGTTGAAATCTTCATGATGGGAGCCGCGCGCGGACTCACCGGCTGCCGGTGGGCAACCGAAGACGGGCCAGGCAACCCGTCGCATCAGGGCGGTTTTCGAGCGTGAGCGTGCCGCCGTGGTTTTCGGCGATCTGGCGGCAGAGGACGAGGCCGATGCCGGAGCCCTCGGGTTTGGTCGTGAAGAATGGGACGAAGAGATTGCCGGCGTTGGCGACGCCGGGGCCGTTGTCCTCGACGATGATTTCGACCTGCGCGAGAGACTTGGTCCACGTGAGCCGCACGCGGCTGCTGGTGGCCGAACCGCGATGGTGATCGAACGTCGCCTCGACGGCGTTCTTGATGAGATTGATCAGGACCTGCTCGATTTGCGCGGCGTCGCACGAGATGGTGACGGCGGGACCTTCGGCGACCTCGACCGGCAGGCGGGTTTCGAGGGCGACGACACGATTGACGAGCGGGGCGACCGGACAGGACGCGAGGGTCGGCGCGGGGAGCCGTGCGAGGCGTGCGTAGGCCTGCATGAAACGGCTGAGGCCGTCGGCGCGGGCGGCGATGATGTCGAGGCCGGAACGCATGTCGTCCTCCCAGTCCGGCGCGCGGTGTTCGCGTCGCAGCAGGCTGGCGAGGCTGCCGGCGATGGACTTGATGGGGGCGAGCGAGTTGTTGAGCTCGTGACCGAGGACGCGGACGATGCGCTGCCACGCGTGGAGTTCCTCCTCGCGCAGCGTGCGGCTGAGGTCGCCGATGACGAGGAGCTGGTGCGGCCGGCCGCCTTCGCGAAACGCGCTGCGGCGCAGCCCCCAGCGGCCGGAACCGCCGGGAAAGGTGAGGGCGAGGAGCCGGTTGGGTTCGCCGACGAGGCACTCGGCGAGGCCGAGCTCGGCGGCGTCGCGGCCGAGGATGCGTTCGGCGGGCTTGGCGAGGAGGAGCTGGCCGGCGTGATTGGCGAGGCGGAGCTTGCCCTCGGCGTCGAAGGCGAAGATCGCGACCTCGATGTTTTCCATCACGGTGCGGAGGAGCGCGGTGGCCTCGAGCGCGCTGAGGCGCTGCTCCTGAAGCGTGCGGCTGAGGGTGTTGATCTCGGCCATGACGTCGCCGAGCGGCTCGTCGCGGTTGGCGCCGCGGGCACGGACGGAGAAGTCGCCTTCGCGGAGCGCGGAAAGGAGGTTGGCCATCGTCTGCAACGGCCGGACGACGCGACCCTGGGCGGCCCCGGCGAAGCCGAGCCAGCAGCCGACGATCAGCAACGTGAGCGTCCACTGGACTTTCGAGGTCGGGATGTGGCCGTCGATGCCGAGCCAGAGAATCCATAGCGCGACGATGACGGCGGGCAGGCCGGAGAGCAGCGCCTGGAGGAAGACGTGCTGCTCGTGGGAGAGTTTTCGCTTAGTAGCCATCAGCGGTCAGCGATCAGCTTTCAGCTTCCGAGCCAAGGCTCCTAGCATCCGTTTGATTTGCGAGATCTCGTCGGCCAGGGGCGAGTAGTTCGCGGTCGCAATCAAGTTCAGGTCCGACGAAAGCAGCAGGAAATACTCGGTTTCGGCAGCAGAGCCGTGGGCGATATCGATGAAGCGTTTCAGTTCGGCGTCGCTGTCACGACCGCAGCCCTCGACGATGTTCGCGGGAATTGAAAAGGCGGCGCGACGCAACTGACTCGTGAGCCCAAAAAGTTCCTCTTTGGGAAATGTTTTCGTGATCTCGTAAATACGCAGCGTGAGCTCGTGGCCGCGCTGCCAAACTTCGAGCTGGCGGTGATCTTTCATCGAAGCATCAGCGGCTGAACGCTGAGCGCTGAAAGCTGATGGCTACAAGCCGTATTTCTCGAGCCGGCGGTAGAAGGCGCTGCGGGAGAGGCCGAGCTCCTCGGCGGCGCGGCGGGCGTTCCCGTCGACGCGGGCGAGGGTTTTCTTGATGAGGAACGCTTCGACCTCCTCGATGCTCATTTCCTCGAGGCGCGGCGTCGCATCGCGCGCGACAGTGAGGCCGAGGTCGCCGGCGCGGACGACCTTGCCCTGCGACATGAGCACGCCGCGCTCGACGGCGTGGTCGAGCTCGCGGACGTTGCCGGGCCAGTTGTAGTCGCGCATCGCGACGACGGCAGCTTCGTCGAAGCCGGTGATCGGCTTCCGGTAGCGCTCGACGTGGCCCTTCAGAAAATGCTGGGCGAGGAGCTCGATGTCCTCGCGGCGCTCGCGCAGCGGCGGGAGATGGATGTGAATCGTGTTGAGCCGGAAGAGGAGGTCCTGGCGGAATTTGCCGGCGGCGACCTCGGCGGGAAGGTCGGAATTCGTCGCGGAGACGAGGCGGACGCTGGCGTGGTAGGTGCGCGAGGAACCGACGCGTTCGAACTCGCCGGTCTCGATCGTGCGCAGCAATTTCGCCTGCTGGCTCATGGGGATGTTGCCGATCTCGTCCATGAACAGCGTGCCGCCGTCGGCGAGCTCGAAGCGGCCGGCGCGGTCGGACTTGGCGTCGGTGAACGCGCCGCGGACGTGGCCGAAGAGCTCGCTCTCGAACACGCCCTCGGGGAGGCCGCCCATGTTGACGGAGATGAAAGGCTTGGCGGCGCGCACGGAGACGGCGTGGAGCGCCTGGGCGACGACGCCCTTGCCGGTGCCGTTTTCGCCGGTGATGAGAATGTTGGCGTCGGACGGGCCCACGCGCGAGATGACCTCGAGCACGGGCCGCATCGCGGCGGACTGGGCGATGAGGGCGGGGCCGGATTTGCCGCGGAGAATCTGGTTTTCCTGTTCGAGCCGGTGGTAGGCGCGGACGGCGCTGGCGAGCTCGATCTGGTTCTTGACGATCGCGAGGAGGCGCGGGTTGTCCCAGGGCTTGGTGATGAAATCGCGCGCGCCGCGGCGCATCGCCTCGACGGCGAGATCGACGCTGGCCCAGGCAGTCATGACGACGAGCGGGAGCGACGTGTCGATCGCCTGGAGTTTGTTGAGGAGTTCGAGGCCTTCCTGGCCGGAGGTGGTGTCGCGGGTGTAATTGAGATCCATCAGGACGAGGGCGAAGTCGCGGGCCTCGACCGCCTTGAGGACGGCGGAGGGGGACTTCACGGTCTCGATCTGGTAACCCTCGGTTTTCAGCAGGAGGCGGAGGGCCTCGAGAACATCGGGTTGGTCATCGGCAATCAGGATACGGGGCGCTGGAGAGTCCGGAGTGACCATGGGCCAAGAGACGAAACCCGGTTGAGCGGAGTCAAGCGGCGAGCCGGTGCGGTTCGGCGCGGCGCGCGGCGGGCGTGGGAGCCGCAGAGCGGCGGCCGGCCACGAGGACGCGATGGCGGCGGGTGTAGTCGGTCATCACGGTGAGCACGACCAGCGCGGTGCAGAAGACATTGAAGAGAACTCCGGTGGACACGAAGGAAGGCAGCGAAGCGCCGAACGACTGGGCCAACGCCACGCAGGGATAACCCGCGGCGGTGATCAAAGCGATGAACTTGATGACAGTGGATGCTTTCATGGTGGATGGTTGAGTGGCCCCTCTATCGCACCCGCTGTGCCAAGCGAAAACGAAGCGCGTAAGTCGCTGCATCGAAGCGCATAAAATTTTTTTCCGAGTTCCGGCACGCGGCGGGCGGGCCGTTTTTCTTCCGAGCTTGGGAGCGACGTTTCCCGGAAATGGGAAGAAAGCGGGCATTGATCGCGAGCCGCGCGGCGAAAGCTCCCGGCCGGGTCGAAATGCCGCGCAAACCCGGGCGCGACGGCGGAAAAGACGGCGCGAAACCACGGGGAGAAAACTCTTGCTTCGAAGCGACCCGTGGCGCTTCCTGACCGTTCTCTTGCTCGGGCCGTAGCGTAGCCTGGTAGCGCGCTTGCATGGGGTGCAAGAGGTCGTGAGTTCGAATCTCACCGGCCCGACCATTCATCGATGCCGCCCGGACAGCTTGTTCCGCGCGCGCGGCGAGGCCGGAGCAGGTGAGTTTTTCGGCACTTCGACGGTCGTGGGTGTCCTAGGTTGAATGAACAACACCACCACACGACCGGCCAAATGGAGGAGATACGCCTGGCCGGTGGCGCTGGCGGGAGCGATCGTCTGGTGCTCGAGCCGGATGATTTGGGAGCCGTCGATCGTGCCGCACAACGACAAGATCATGCACCTGCTGGTGTATGGCTTGATGGCGACGCTGGTGGGGAGGATCGCGGCGGTGCAGCGAACGCCGGTGGTCGGGATTTATGTGGCGGTGCTGATCGTGTCGGCATTCGGGGCGACGGACGAAATCCACCAGTATTTCACGCCGGGGCGGGATGCGGAATTTCTCGACTGGGTGGCGGACACGACGGGCGCGGCGCTGGCGACGGTGTTGTATGCGACCTGGCGCTGGTATCGCGCGCTGCTGGAGATGCCGGCGTGGACGCTGCTGACGAAACGTCGCGTTGAAATCGCGCGGGCCGCGTGCCTAATCGGCGAGGATGGAATCAGCGGAAGCGAGAAAGCGGATCGGGGAACTGCGCTCGCAGATCGCGCGGCATGACGAGCTTTATTACCGGCAGGCGCAGCCGGAGGTCACCGATTTCGACTACGACCTGCTGAAGCAGGAACTCGCGGAACTGGAGAAGGCCTGGCCGCAATTCGCGACGGCGGATTCGCCGACGCAGCGGATCGGCGACGATCGTGTGCAGGGATTCCGCGAGGTGGAACATCGCCAGCGGATGCTCAGCCTCGACAACACCTACAACGAGGCGGAACTGCGGGCGTTTCACGCGCGCCTCGTGCGGCTGCTGGGCACGGAAGACCTGCGCTACACGGTCGAGCCGAAGATCGATGGGCTCGCGATGAGCCTCACCTACGAGCACGGGAAGTTCGTGCGCGCGGTGACGCGCGGGCGCGGCGACCGGGGCGACGACGTGACGGCGAACGTGCGGACGATCGCCATGCTGCCGCACGCGCTGCCCGGCGAGGCGCCGCGGCTGGTGGAGATTCGCGGCGAAGTCTATTTCACGCAGGCGGAATTCGAGCGGATCAACGCCGAGCGCGCGGCGGCGGGCGAGGAACTTTACGCGAACCCGCGCAACACGGCCGCCGGCACGATCAAGCAGCTCGATTCCGCGGAGGTTGCGAAGCGGAAGCTATCGATCGTGCTCTACGGGCTCGGCGCGTGCGAGCCGCCGGTCGTGGGCTCGCAGAGCGCGTGGCATGAGCAGTTGCGCGCGTGGCGCCTGCCGACGGTCGAGCGAATCTGGCGCGTGCGCGGGATCGACGAGGCGTGGACGGCGATCGGCGAGCTGGACCAGATGCGCCGGACGCTCGCCTACGGCACGGATGGCGCGGTGGTGAAGCTGGACAATTTCGAGCAGCAGCGCGACGCGGGCGCGACGGACAAGGCGCCCCGCTGGGCGATCGCGTATAAATACAAGCCCGACACGGCGCGCACGCGGTTGAAGGCGATCACGATCCAGGTCGGCAAGACCGGGATCCTCAGTCCGGTGGCGGAGCTCGAGCCGGTGTTTCTGTCGTTGAGCACGATCAGCCGGGCGACGCTGCACAACGAGGACGAGATTCGTCGCAAGGACATCCGGGTCGGCGATCTCGTCGAGATCGAGCGCGCGGGCGAGGTGATTCCGGCGGTGCTGCGGTCGTTTCCCGAGGAGCGGCCGGCGGAGGCGAAGGAGTTCGACCTGTTCGCGGCCGTCGGAGGAAAATGTCCGGTGTGCGGCGGCGCGATCGCGAAGGTGGAGGTCGACACGGAAAGCGGCGTCGGCGCCGCTTGGAAGTGCCAGAACTACGACTGCCGCGCGCAGCGGGTCGGCCGGCTGACGTTTTTTTGCAGCCGGCGCGCGCTCGCGATCGATGGCGTCGGCGAGATGGTCGCGGCGAAGCTCGTCGAGCTCGATCTCGTGCGCGATCCGCCGGATCTCTACGACGTGAAACTCGAGATACTGGCGACGCTGAACCTCGGGACGGAGGCGGAGCCGCGTGTTTTCGGCGAGAAGAATGCGGCGAAAGTCGTCGCGGCGCGCGAGGCGGCGCGGGCGCTGCCGCTGGAGAAGTGGCTCTACGCGCTGAGCGTGCCGGACGTGGGCGAGACGACGGCGCGCGAACTGGGCCGGCGGCACCGGAACTTCGCGGAACTCGAGGACTCGCAGCTGCTGCGCGCCGTGCTGCGGAAGGCGGAACTCGAGGACGAGAAGGAGCGCGACAGCCCGAATTCGAAGAAGAATCCGCCGAAGGACGACGCGGAGCGCGACCGGCGGAAGGCGCGGCGCGCCGAAATCGAGGCGGAAGTCGCGGCGCTCGATGCAGGCGTGCTCGCGGGCGTCCCGTCGGAGATCGGGCCGGCGGTGGCGCGGAGCGCGCTCGAATTTTTCGCGGGCGCGCCGGGAAAGCGGCTGCTGGGGAAGTTGCGCGAACTCGGCATCGATCCGCAGGGCACGGTGGCGGAGGCGGGCGTGTTCACCGGCAAGACGTTTGTGCTGACCGGCACGCTGCCGACGTTGAAGCGCGAGGAGGCGGAGCAGAAGATTCTGGCGGCGGGCGGAAAAGTGAGCGGGAGCGTGAGCAAGAAAACCGGCTACGTGCTCGCCGGCGCGGAGGCGGGATCGAAGCTGGAGAAGGCGAATGCGCTCGGAGTAAAGGTGATCGACGAGGCGGAGTTTCTGCGGCTGCTCAATGGCTAGGCCGCGGATGTTTCTCGTCGCCGGCGGCGTGCTCGTGCTGGCGATCTTCGCCGCGTATGAGAACAGCCTGTCGGCGCCGTTCGTGTTCGACGACCTGCCCACCGTCGTGGACAATGCGTCGATCCGGCAGCTCTGGCCCCTGGGACGCGTGCTGGCCACGCCCGCCAACGGCTCCAGCGCCACGGGGCGGCCGCTGCTGAACCTGTCGTTGGCGGTGGACCATGCGATCGGCGGCCTGGCAGTGCCCGGCTACCATCTGACGAATCTGCTGCTGCACGCGCTCGCCGCCCTGGTGCTTTGGGGCGTATTGCGGCGGACGCTGCAATGGCCGGTGATGCGGAGAATCGGGGGCGTCGGGGAAAACGCCGGGTGGATGAGCTTTGCCTGCGCGCTGCTCTGGGCGGTGCATCCGCTTTTGACCGAGTCGGTGATCAGCGTCGCGCAACGCAGCGAGGTGCTTGGAAGCCTCTTCTATTTGCTGACGCTTTATTGCTTCATCCGGGCCGCGACGGCGGAGGCCGGCGGATCGAGCTGGGGAATTCTTGCGGTCATTGCCTGCCTGCTGGGTGTGGCGAGCAAGGAGATCATCGCGACCGCACCGTTGCTGGTGCTGCTGTATGACCGCACGTTCGTGGCGGGCGGTTTCCGCGAAGCGTGGCGGCAGCGCAAGTGGCTGCACAGCTCGCTGGCGGCGACGTGGGTGCCGCTGGGCTGGTTGATGTCGCACAGCGTGACGCGCGGCGGCTCGGTGGGTTTCGGGCTTGGCCTGAGTCCGTGGCGCTACCTGTTGATCCAGTGCGAGGCGCTGACGACTTATTTGCAACTGTCGTTCTGGCCGCATCCGCTGATCATCGACTACGGCGTGAACATGACGCCGGGTCCGGGCGATGTCTGGTGGCGCGGCCTGGTGGTGCTCGCGCTGCTGGCGGGGACGGTGGTCGCTCTCTGGCGCAAGCCCGTGCTCGGTTTCCTGGGGGCGTGGTTTTTTGTCATCCTGGCGCCGAGCTCGAGCCTGGTGCCGCTGGTCACGCAGCCGATCGCGGAGCATCGGATGTATCTGGCGCTCGCCGCCGTGATCGTACTGGTGGCCGGCGGCATCGCGGCCCGCTGGGGCCGGCGGGGCGTGATCGCGCTGTTGGCGCCCGCCATTGTGGCGGCAGGACTGACGTGGCGGCGCGCGCGGGACTATCGGTCGGAGACGGCGCTGTGGCAGGACGCGGTCGCGCACCGGCCCAACGCGAGGGCGGTCGCGAGTCTCGCCATGGCTTACCAGCACCAGGGAAATCTGCCGGAGGCGGTGAAACTCTACGAACAATCGATCAGACTCGATCCCGACCTTGCGCGGACGCACTATGACCTCGGACTGACGCTGGAGGCGATGCATCGCCCCGCGGAGGCGGCGGCCAGTTTCGAACGCGCGTTGCAGCTCAAGGCGGGCTACGCCGAGGCGCACCTCGAGCTGGGCCGCGTCCTGGAGAATCTCGGCCGGCTCGGCGAGGCCGAGCCGCAACTCCGCGCGGCGGTGGCGGCGTTGCCCGACTCGGCGGAAGCGCATCACAGCCTCGCGGTGCTGCTTACGCGGCAGGGACGGACGGCGGAGGCGCTGGCGGAGCTGGAGCGGGTGCGGGCGATCGATCCCGGAGAAGCCGAGGTGAAGTACAACTACGCGCTGCTGCTGGCGGCGGCGGGGCGGACGGACGAGGCGATCAGGCAGTATCGCGACGTGATGCGACTCGACCCGCGGCATGCGCCGGCGCGGATGAACCTCGGGGTGTTGCTGGCGAGAATGGGACGACTGCAGGAGGGAATTGAGCTATTGCGCGACGCGATCCGGCTCGATCCGAACCTGGCCGAGGCGCGCGCCAACCTCGGGGTCGCCCTCACGCGCGCGGGCCGGTTGGAGGAAGCCGTCGCCAGCTATGACGAGTCGCTGCGGCTGCAGCCGGACAACGCGCTGGCCCATCTCGGGCTCGGCAATGCGCTCGCGCAGTTGCGCCGCTGGGACGAGGCGCGGCGACAGTATGCCGAGGCATTGCGCTTGCAGCCCGATCTCACGCCGGCGCGCGCGATGCTGGAACGACTGCAGTCGGCGCCATCCGGGCCGTGATCGGTTGAACGATGTCCGGCGTCAGGCCACCGGCGGGGCGGAGCGCCGGCGGATTCGGCGACACGGCGTCGGATGGCCGAAGGGATGTCGTGGAGAAATCTGGACGGAATGTTACGTTTGGGCCGCTTGCGTCGGACACTGAAAATGGTATGCAGACGGCAATCTATGGCGAAGCATCCCAGCTTCATGGCGGTCACCGGTGCGCTGTGTGCGTTCGCGGCCGTGTGGGTGCGGGGAGCGGACGGGACGGGCGACGAGGCGGTGCGCGCGCTGGCGGAGCAAAACCGGAAGCTGCAGGAGCAGTTGCAGGCCCAGCAGAAGACGATCGAGAACCTGAGCGCGCAGATGGACGAAATGCGGCGCGCGAGCGAGCGGCAGGGGCGGGAACTGCAGGACTTGCAGCAAGCGGGCGGCGCGGCGGCGGTCCCGGCGCCGGACGCCGGCGAGGCCCGGCTGCGGATTTCGGGCGAGGCGGGAATGGCGTTTTTCAAGACCGGATCGGCGGGGCAGTTTCCGCATTCGGAGTTCCGGATCGACGACGCAAAGCTGCTGGTCGAGGCGAAGGTGCTGGAGAACGTTTATGCGGTGTCGGAGATCGACCTGCTGACGCGTGAGACGACCGACGACTCCCTTTACCTCGCGACGTTGTTCGCGGAGTTCGAGGACCTCGGCGCGCGCTGGGGTGCGCCCGGGGCGTTGAACGTGCGCGTGGGCCGGTTCGCGATCCCATTTGGCGAGGAATACCAGGTGCGCGGCGTGGTCGAGAATCCACTGATTTCCCATTCGGTGGCCGACGTGTGGGGATTCGACAACGGCGTGGAAACCTATGGCGGCCTGCACGGGTTCACCTATGTCGCCGCGCTGCAGAACGGCGGCGCGAACGTGCTGCACGATTTCAACTCGGACAAATCCGTCGCCGCGCGCGTCGGCTACGCGCCGGCCTCCTGGCTGCGCGTGAGCGCGAGCGCGATGCGCACGGGGGACCTGTCGGTGAAGTCCGATACGCTGTCGGCGGTCTGGTTTGGCAACGCGTTTTTCCGCTCGATCGGCGGGGCGGCAACCACGAGCACCTTTCGCGCGAACCTCTACGAGTTCGATGCGACGGGCCGCTGGCGCGGCGGCAACCTGACTGCGATGGCGGGCTGGGCGGATTACGACGACGATGACACCGCGGCGGACAATTCCCGCCGCCTGAGCTACTGGTCGGTCGAGGGCGTGCAGGACATTGGCGACGGACTTTACGGCGTGGCGCGCTACAGTGAGGTGCGCGCCCCGAAAGGTTATCCGCTCGCGGGACTCGGCAACTCCGGGACGTTTTTCTACAATCCATTCGCGGCGCTGACGGATGACTTGTCGCGGCTCAGCCTCGGGCTGGGCTACCGGATTGGCCCGCCGCTGGTGTTGAAGCTCGAATACAGCCGCGAACGCGGGCGGCAGGTGAACGGGGCGGAGCGCGACAAGGAAGACATGCTTTCCACGGAGATCGGGATGAAATTCTAGCTGAATCGATGACCACGCGTCCGCCGCCACGCTCGGGAATTTTCATGCTGGTGCTGCTGCTCGGAGCCGTGCTGCCGGCGCGGGCCGGGACCATCCGCGGGACGGTGCGCGCCGCGCCGCCGCCCGGCATCGACGCGCAGGACAGCGGCGGGGCCTACGCGAGCCGGAAGTGGAAATTCGTCGAGCGGATCGACTACGCGCACCTGACGGATTTCGTCGTTTACCTGGACGAGCCGGCGGGCCAGACGCCGCCGCCGGTGCACGCGAAGGAGGCGGTCACGACGCAGAAGGACGCGAGCTTCGTCCCGCATGTGCTGCCGATCGCGGCGGGCACGACGGTGCGCTGGCCGAACGACGACGACGTGTTCCACAACGTCTATGCGATGTCGGAGGCCAAGACGTTCAACCTCGGCCTCTACAAGAGCGAGCGGGTGCCGGAGATCACCTTCGACAAGCCGGGGCGGGTGGACGTGTTTTGCGCGATCCATTCCCAGATGCACTGCATCATCCTGGTGCTGCCGACGCCCTACTTCGCGAAGGCGGATGCGCGGGGGCGGTTCGAGATCCGGGATGTGCCGGCTGGCACCTACAAGCTGCACGCGTGGCATGAGCGGCTGCCGGCCAAGGTCGTGGAGGTGACGGTGCCGGCGGACGGCGAGGTGACGCTCGATCTCGTGCTCGGCGTCGCCGACCTGCCGAAGTACTAGCCCGCGTCTCGATCCCGCAATGAGCAACACCACCAAAAGCAAGATGGAGCCGCGGCGCCCGCGCCGCGGTGAACATGCGAATCGCGGCGGGGGCGCCGCGACTCCCTAGACCACCGGCCGACCATGGCGAACGAAGGACGCAGGGCGCGGGTGAGCTTTCAGACGAAGGTGCTGGTGCCGGTGCTGGCGGTGCTGGTGCTCGTGCCGGCGGTGACGGTGCTGGTCGTGGACCGCCACCTCGACGAGGAGATGCAAGAGCAGGCGCAGCAAACGCTCGCGACGGCGAAGCAGGTGTTCAAGAACTCGCTGGTGAACCAGTCGCGGGACCTGATCTCGCGCTTCCGCAATCTCGTCAACGAAGTCAGCTTCTACCAGCTCGGCGAGCTCGCGAACCGGCCGACCGGCGAGGAGGAGCAGGCGGCGCGTTCGACGATCGAGCGGTTCGTGAAGGAACGACTCACGGAATACGGGCCGGACTACGAGGTGATGACGTTTACGTCGATGCGGGACGGCAAGACGTTCGGCGGCGTGCGGGCGGACGCGTTCAGCCTGGAGGCATTCGCGAAAGCGGCCGCGCCGGTGACCACGCGCGCGCTGCGCGGCGACGCGGCGGACGGCGTGATCGGGCTCGACGGGCACTATTACCAGGTGATCGCGGTGCCGGTGTTGTTGCGGCAGCAGTCCGGCGTGGACGAGCAGGTGGCGGTGCTGACGGTCGGGATGCGGATCACGGAGGCGACCTTGCAGGACTTGAAAAGGCTGCCGCACACCGAGGCGGTGTTCGTGGCGGACGGCACGGTGGCGGTCACGACCGTGCGCGATGTCGACGCGGTGGCGGCGCTGGTGCCGGCGACGTGGCCGGCGCGCGACAGCGGAACGCCGTGGCGCGTGGAACTCGACGGCATGCATTTTCTCGCGGTCGCGGGCACCTACGAGACGATGGCGCAGGGCGTGCATTATTTGCTGTTGTCGTCCTACGAGCCGCAGTTGCGCGCGCTGGAGGCGACGCGGCAGACGCTGCTCGAGGTGAGCCTCGGCGGGATCGTGCTCGGCGCGCTGGGGGTGGGATTTTTCATGCGGCGGATCACGCAGCCGCTGCGGGAGCTGCGCGACATGGCGGAAGCGGTGGGGCGCGGGGATTTTTCGCGGAAGATCGAGCGATTCTCGAACGACGAGTGCGGCGAGCTGGCGGACGAGTTCAACCGAATGACCGCGAACCTGCAAAACTCGCGCACGGAACTCGAGCGGACGGTGGAGACGCTCAAGAACACGCAGGCGCAGCTCGTGCAGAGCGAAAAACTTTCGGCGGTGGGCCAGTTCGTGGCGGGCGTGGCGCACGAGCTGAACAACCCGCTGACGTCGGTGATCGGTTTCGCGGAGCTGCTGAGCAGCATGGAGGCGAACGAGAAGAACCGGCGGCATCTCGACCTGATCGCGAAGAGCGCGCACCGGTGTCACAAGATCGTGCAAAACCTGCTCAGCTTCGCGCGGCAGCACGCACCGGAGCGCAAGCTCGTCGAGGTGAACACGCTGATCGACGACGTGCTCGAGATCATGGCCTACGACCTGCGGACGAGCAATGTGAAGGTGAAGCGCGACTTCGCGGACGGCCTGCCGAAGCTGATGGTGGATCCGCACCAGGTGCAGCAGGTGTTCGTGAACATCCTCGGCAACGCGCGGCAGGCGATCCAGGGATTCCGGCGCGACGGGCAGATCGACGTGCGGACGCGGCACACGAACGGCGTGGTGCGAATCGAGCTCCAGGACAACGGCCCGGGCATCCGCCCGGAAAACCTGTCGCGGATCTTCGATCCGTTTTTCACGACCAAGCCGGTGGGCAAGGGCACGGGCCTGGGCCTGAGCCTCTCCTACGGCATCATCCAGGAGCACGGGGGAAAGATCACCGCGCAAAGCGAGGTGGGGCAGGGCGCGATGTTCGTGATCGAACTGCCGGCCGCCGCGCCGCAGGCGGCGGCGGCGCTGCGGCCGGATTCGGCGAACCCGTTCCCACGCCCGGTCCGGCCGGCGGCGGCGGGTGCCGGGAAGTCGGTGCTCGTGATCGACGACGAGACGTGGATCCTCGAGCTGACGGAGGAGTTGCTGCGCAACGACGGCTACGACGTCGAGGCGGTGTCGAGCGGCGAGACGGCGCTGGCGCGGATCAAGGAGCGGAAGTTCGACGTGATCGTGTCGGACTGGAAGATGCCCGGGCTGAGCGGGATTTATCTTTACGAGCAATTGCTCGCGACGGATCCGACCGCGGCGGCGCGAATCCTGTTCATGACGGGCGACGTGATCAACGACACGTTCGAGCAGTTCCTGCAGAAGAACGGGCGCACCTGCCTGTCGAAGCCGTTCGCGATCGACGATTTTCGCGCGGCGGTGGCGGGAATGATGGTGGAAAGAAATTAGGCGGGGCGTGCGATCGAGGCAGCGGCCGCTGCGTGAGCGGCGGGTGGGTTCGGGGGCTGTGTCCCCGCGCTCCCGCGCCGGTCTACCAAGCGGGAGCCGGCGCTACTTTGATTTCAGGCCGCTGGCGAGGAGGGTTTCGAAAAAGGGCTCGGAGGATTCGCGCGCGACGGCCGTGACCTCGACCTTGGTGAAGCCGGCGCGCTTCAGGAAGCTGTGCAGCGAGCTTTCCTTGAAGCCGAGCCAGACGTCGGCATAGAGCTCGCGGGCTTTTTCGAACGTGTGCTCGTTGAGATCGAGCACGAGGAGCTGGCCGCCCGGACGGAGGATGCGATGGGCCTCGTTGACGGCGGCCTGCGGGTGCTGCGCGTGATGCAATGCCTGGCTGAGGATCGCGAGATCGACGGAGCGGTCGCCGAGCGGCACGTGCTCGATGTCGCCGAGCTTGTAGGCGAGGTTGGCGAGGCCGTTTTTCCGGGCGAGCTCGGCGCCGACCTCGACCATGCGCGGGGAGTTGTCGATGCACCAGACCTGGCGGGCGCGGTGCGCGAGAAGCTGCGACACGAGGCCCTCGCCGGCGCCGAGATCGGCGATGTCGATCGCGGGCGTGAGCCGGAGCGCGAGATGGCCGATGGCCTCCCACGAGCGGCCGGGGCAGTAGTTTTTCCCGAGGCGGCCGGCGATGGTGTTGAAGTACTGTTCCTGCGTGCGGCGGCGTTTCTGAAGGATGCGGTCGAGGTTGTCGCGGTCCTCGGCGAGGACGGGCTGGTCGGAGATGGAGTCGATGGCGGCGCGGAGGAGCGCGAGCGTTTTCGCGGACAGCGAGGCGCGGAGGGAGTAGAAGGCTTTTTTGCCGTCGCGGCGGTCGGAGACGAGGTTGACCTGGCGGAGGAGCGCGAGCTGGGAAGAGATGCGCGACTGGCCCATGCCGAGGATTTCCTGGAGCTCGGCGACCGCGAGTTCCTCGCGCGTGAGCAGGGCGAGCAGGCGCAGCCGCGTCGGATCGGAGAGAATCTTGAGGATGTCCCAGGAGGCGTTCACCGCGGCGAGGCTGGGCGAGGAGGGAACCGATGGCAATGGCGCACGCAGGCGGCGGGGCGTGGCTGCGCCGGCGGCAGAAAGCGGGCTACGGCGGTTTCATCAGAACTGTAGCCGTTGCGTCGAGGGTAGCGGCCGTCGTCCCGACGGCCATTTTCCGCCGATGGCGGTCGGGACGAGCGCCGCTACCTTGTGGCCGATTCCGGCCACAGTTTTTTTAACCGCTCTGGCGGAGGACCAGCTCGCCGAGCTGCCAGAGGCCGAAGGCGATGACGAGGGCGCCGGAGACGAAATTGATGATGCGCAGGCCGGTGGTGGTGAGCCGCCGGCTGAGCCAGTGGCTGCTGCCGCTCAGGATGAACCACCACGCGGCGGAGCCGACGAACACGCCCGCGACCAGCCACGCGGCGTGGGAGCGCTCGGTGAGTTTCACGCCGAGACCGAAGGCGGCGAAGATGCCGAGGAACGTGAGGATCGTCGTCGGATTGGCGAGCGTGAGCAGGAGCGTCGAGGCGAACGCGGAACGCAGGCTGCGCGCGTGGGCGCCTTCGGCCGTGATGTCGCGCGGCCGGGAGCGGATGATGACGTAGCCGATCCAAAGCAGCGCCAGTCCGCCGACGAGCTCGATGGTCGAACGATGTGCGATCAGGAAGTTGGTGATCGCGGTCAGGCCGAGGGCGGCGATCGAGCCGAAGATGGCGTCGGCGGTGGCGGCGCCGAGGCCGGAGACGAAGCCCGAGATGCGGCCGTCGCGCATCGAGCGGCGGATGCAGAGCAGGCCGATCGGCCCGACGGGCGCCGCGATGCAGAAGCCCATGACGGCGCCTTCGAGAAAAATCGTCACGGGCGGAGCGGCGAAAAAGGGCCCGCGCGCGCGGCGATCAGGTCGCGGGCCGGTCGGCGTAGCGCGCGAGGCTCACGATCTCGTAGTTTTCCTCCGAGGTGCCGGTCTTCACCGCGACGGTCTCGCGGGCCTTGCGGCCGAGCAGCGCGGCGCCGAACGGCGTCTTGTAGGAAATGACGTGGTTTTCCGGATCGCCATCCCAGGCGCCGAGCAGCGTGTAGCGGGTGACGGCGCCGGTGGCGGTGTTGCGGACCTCGACGATCGAGCCAATGCTGACCTGCTCGGTGGAGGTTTCCTTGAAATCGGTGATGCGGGCGCGGCCGAGGTCGCGTTCGAGCGCGTGTTTCTGGGCCATGAGGACCTGCTGGTCCTGCTTGGCCATCTTGAACTCGGCGTTTTCGCGCAGGTCGCCGTGCTCGCGGGCGGCGGCGATCGCTTTCGAATTTTCCGGGATGCGCTTGGAGACGATGGTCTCGTATTCCTCGCGCTTGCGCTCGTAGCTCGGGCGCGAGACCAGGAGCTGTTCCTCCTTCGACTCGGCGTCGGCGGCGACGAGCGACTGGATGCGGGGGAAGATTTTGATGAAGCGGGCGAGGAGGGACTTTTTGGTGAGCTCCTCGAAGCCCTGGTTGAGCATGAGGGTGTTCGCGAGGTCGCGCGCGGTCTCGGGATCCGCGGTCGCGAGGAGGTCGGCGATCAGCTCGGTGTCGTCGCTGAGGATGTCGGCGAGCGGAATGCGGCGGGCGCTGGAGGACTGGAGCGCCTCGTAGTCGATCGCGAAGAAAATGGCGCCGAGGAGCCGGGGGGTGATGAGGTCGTTGATCAGCTTGGCGAATTTCTTCGAGTGGCGGTTCTTGACGATCCACAGGAGGACGGGCGCGCGGAGGTTCTGCTCGGTCTGCCAGCGCTTCAGCGTGGCGGCCAGCTCGTCGGCGTGGCCCTGCTCGACGAGGAAGTTGATGACCTCGGTGGTGAACTTGCCCTGCGATGTCTTGAGGAGGTTGAAGAGGATGTCGCGGCTTTCGATCGGATGGGTGGCGTGGACGAGCTCGAGGAAGCGCGGCTGGAACTGCACCGGGATTTTCTCGGCGATGTCGGGCAGGTCGCGGACGCTGGCGACGAGGCCGGATTGCTGCGGCTCGAAGGTGGCGGGATCGACGCCGAGCTGCGCGGCGAGCTCGTCGCGCACGGCGGCGCCGTAGAGGCGCTCGGAGGGATCGAGCTGGTTGCTGCTCTTCACGGCGTCGGCGACACCGGAGAGGATCGCGGACAGGTCGGTCTTCACCTCCTTCTTGCCGATGGCGTCGGTGAGCTGGTCGGCGAGGGCGATGCGGCGGCGGGCCGAGCGCGTGGTGTTGAACTGGTCGAGAATCTCGTCCTCGGCGGAGACGGGCGTCTCGCGCAGGATGTAGCACTCGGTTTTCTTTTCCGGCACAGAGACGCGCGGGTCCTTGGCCAGCGCCTTCTTGGTGGACGACCACCACTTCTTGAACTTGTCGTCGCCGACGACCTGGCCGAGGAGCAGCTCGAGGTCGATGGCGGTCGTGGCGTGGTTGGGATAGGTCTCGAGCGCCTCGATGACGAGGTCGACGGGTTTCTCG
>DASZPP010000233.1:0-12876 GCA_035549975.1 Opitutus sp. | reverse complement strand
GGCGTGTTTCAAGCCGGCGAGCGAACTCATCAGGGCGTCAACCGTCACGCCGGCTTTGGGCCGCAGCCCGGCGACGGGCCCGTCAAAGTCGACCTGCACGTCGGACGGGTTGATGAAGTCGTCGAAGTGCACGATGCGGTCGGGGCTGATCGATGTCATCCCGTGGTCGGAAACGATCACGAGATTCGCGTCGATGTGCGCTTCGCGAAGCCGGCGGACAATCGCGCCGATGCGCTCATCGGCCTGCTTGAGCGCCGCCGCGAGCTCGGGTGAATCGGGTCCGAATCTGTGGCCGGTGCTGTTGAGTTTCTCGATATAGAAGGTCGCAAGCGTGGGTGCGTCGCGCGGCACGTGTGAAAGCCAGCCGATCATCCCATTGAGACGCGTTTCGAACGGGATCGAAGAATCATACGCGAGCCACGGATTTGGTCGCACGCCCTCGATTGCAGCCTCGGAGCCGACCCAGAACCAGGTGCCGGCCCGGCCGCCCTGCTTGATGGTGGTCACCCAGATCGGCTCGCCCTGCCACCAACGGCTCGCGCCATAGGAGCTGATCCGGGCGTAGTTGAAAAACTCGCCGGTGGCCGCATCGAACATGTCGTTGTTGATGATCCCGTGGTGCGCGGGATAGAGGCCGGTGACGATCGAGTAGTGGTTGGGAAACGTGTTGCTCGGGAAAACGGAGATCAGTCCCTCGGCCGTCACACCTTCGCGGGCGAGCGCGCGCAGATGCGGCGTCGCGTCGGGGTGCAGCCTGCAGTAGTCCCAGCGGAACGCGTCGAACGATACGAGCACGAGGGGCGGCGGTGCGGCGAAGCCACCGACGGCGAGAGCCAGCAACAGCGCGAGCGAACGGAGGAGTTTCATGACTTCAAGGTGACGAGCGTGGCACCCCATGAGCCGCTGCGCTCGTCGCCGAGGCGAAACGACCGGACGAGCGGCGAGCGTTGCAGGAGCGCGTGCACGGTGCTGCGGAGCGTGCCGGTGCCCTTGCCATGGATGATGCGCACGTCGCGCAGCCCGCGGGCCGCGCATTCGGCGAGGTAGGCGGGAATCAGTTCGCCGAGATCGGCGGGGCGGAACGTGTGCAGGTCGAGCTCGCCGGTGACCGGGAGCGGAATCGGCTGGTCGTCGGTTTCGGCGCTCACGGCGGCGGCGCGGGCGGGGCAGGCGGCGGCGTTTCCGGCGAAGATGAAGGTGTGGTGGCTTGGGGCGACGGGAGCTGTTCGGCGACGTCGGGTGGCGGAGGCGCGGGCGGGACCGGCGGAGCGGCGGGCAGCGACTTCGCCTTGTTGGTCTCGATCGCGTTCTTGATCGTGGTCTGGATGCTGGGCACGTCGGGAACCTCGTCGATGGCGCGCTTGATCTCGCGCTCGACCTCGCCGGCGGCGCGTTTGAACTCGCGCAGGGACTTGCCAATGCTCTTGGCAAGCTGCGGCATCTTGTCGCCGCCGAAGAGCAGCAGCACGACGAACAGAATCAGCATCATTTCCCCGCCGCCAAAATCAGGCAACAGCGCGACGGGAATCAGGACGGACGGCATGAGGGAAATAGAAGCCGAATTCGGCAGAACGTAAGGGCAAATGTCGAGTATTAGGACGGGTGGAACGATCGCTACCTCAAGTTGACCGCGACGGTGAACGAGCCGGTTGCGCCGGGTGCGACCCATGCGAGGCCGCGTTTGTGTTCCGGCGCATTGGGCGGTCCCATCCACGGCTCGACGCAGAAATACGGCGCCTTTTCGTCGGGCGTCCACGTGACGAAGACCGCGTCGGCCGGCGGCTTTTTTGTCGTGCCGAGGCGAACGGCGACGTCGCCGCTGCGGCCGCGTTCGCCGAAGACGACTTCGTTGCCCAGCAGGCCGCCGTGCAGGGTGTCGATGAGCGCGGGGTCGGCGACGGATTCGTCGCGCGCGAGTTCGGGGCCGGGCACGATCTGGCCCCTGCTGTCCTGGCGGAACCGCTGCGCGGCGGGGATGCGGATGAGGTAGTCGTTGCGCACGGCGCCCTCGCTCCACGGCAGCGTGAAATAGAAATGATGGCCCGCGCACCAGGGCAGCGGGGCGGCGCCGAGGTTTTTCAAAGTGAATTCGCAGGCGAAACCGAGGGACTCCAGGCGATAGGTGACAGTGAATTCGTAGTCGAAGGGATAAGCGGCCCGCGCCTCGGCCCCGGGTTCGAACTGCGCGGAGAAGCCGCGCTGGTCGCTGGCGAGAAGCTTGAATTTTCCCTGACGCGCGATGCCGTGCTGCGGCATCGGCCGGCGCTCACCGCCGGGGGCGCGCCAGAAGTTGATGTCGCCGTGATCGAAGGTGCGGCCGCAAAACGGAAAGAGGACCGGATTGCCGCCGCGGACGTGGTGAAAGTTGTCGAGGGAGGCCAGTTCGGGCCAGTAGATCACGTCGCGGATGGAGCCGTCGCCGAGCGTGACATTCCAGTTCATCAGGCGCGCGCCTTTCTCCGGCAGCGCGAGGAACGTGGATTGGCCAACGGTCCAACGGGTGATCGTCTCTCCGAGATAGGTGATCTTTTCCACGTCCGGCGATTAGCCGGGGCACAAGGGCCGCGCAAAGTTTTTCGCGCGTGCAACGGCAATGTCACGCAGTCCGGCCGGGAGGAGGCTCGCCCGCGGAGGCCGCGAAAATCCTAGCGACCGATTTGAACGCGGCTGTAGCCGGTGAAGCCCTGGTCGCGGATGTTCACGCGGCGGCCGTTTTCCTCGAAGGCGACATTTTCGAGCGCGGTGGCGGTCAGGTAGAGCGGGCCGCGCTTCGGGACGATGCGCTTTTCACCGGCGGCGAGACTCACGTCGGGCAGGAGCACCTCGCCGCTCGAGCCGTCGGGGTTCCTGACCGCGACCTTCAAACGCACCGGCCCGAGGGCGATGAGGGTGATGGTCGGTTCGAGCGAGGGCGGCGACGCGGTGACGTTGGTCGCGGCGGCCTTGGCGGGACGGTCGGCCGGGGATTTGAAAAGGGAAATGGCGCCCCACACGAGCAGCGCGGCGATCGCCACAACGCCCGCCCATTTGCCCACGTTGAAGACGAGTGCGGGATCGATGCTCGTGCGCGGACTCTGCGCGCCGCGCCGCGGCAGGTGCGGCGTGTGGCGCGGCGGCGGCGCGGATGGCACGGGCTCCGCGGCGACCGCGGTCGGAGTCTCGCTGCGTTCGTCGGCCGATGAGATCGAGACGTCCATGCGGCCGTAAACCTCGCGATTGGGCTGGCGGCGCGCTTCGCCGCGACCGAGCGCGGCGTAGTCGTTGAGGATGCGGTCGACGGGCAGGCGCAGGAACTGCGCGTAGGTGCGCAGGAATCCGCGCACGTACAGTTCGGTGAGATTGATGTCGAACTGGTTGTTCTCGAATTTGCTCAGGTAGTCGCCGCGAATCTTGGTGGCTTCGGCGGCTTCGCGGATGGAGATGCCCTTTTTTTTCCGCGCTTCCTCGAGGCGTTCACCGATGGTCTGCATGAGTCGAAGTTTGGAGTTTTGGAGTTGAAGGGGAAGAAGGAACTGAAGCCGCCGCCGAAACACGGCGGTGACAGGCCGCCGCTACAAGGAGTCCAGGTCCACGAGAATCTCGCGCGGGCTCGAGCCGTTCTCGGGGCCGACGATGCCCTTGTCCTCCATGATTTCCATGATGCGGGCGGCGCGGTTGTAGCCGACGCGAAGGCGGCGCTGCAGCATCGAGGTCGAGGCGCGTTTGGAGGATTTCAGGACTTCGATCGCCTGCTGGTAGAGCTCCTCGTCGTCGCCGAGATCCGCATCGTCGCCTTCGCCGTCCTCGTCGTCCTCCTCGTCGGCCGAACGGTCGATGTGTGCCTGCACCTCCTGGGCCAGGGCGGGCGGCGGATTGTTCTCCTTGAGAAATTTCACGAACTCGTGGACCTCGTCGTCCGAAACGAAAGCGCCCTGCGCGCGGACGAGGCGCGAACTGCCGGGCGGCGAAAACAGCATGTCGCCGCGACCGATCAGATTGTCGGCGCCCTTGACGTCGAGGATCGTGCGCGAATCGACCTGCGAGGCGACCTGGAACGCGATGCGCGAGGGCAGGTTCGCCTTGATGACGCCGGTGATGACGTTCACCGATGGGCGTTGCGTGGCGATGATGAGGTGGATCCCGGCGGCGCGGGCGAGCTGGGCGAGACGCGCGATCGACGTCTCGATGTCGGCCGGTGCGATCATCATGAGGTCGGCGAGCTCGTCGATGATCACGACGATGTAGGGCAGGTGCTCGGGCAGTTCCTCGGTATCGTCCGCCGGAGTGATGCCATCGAGGGTGGGCTGCACATCGGCCGGCGCCGATCCGGCGGGAGGATGTTTCTTGCGGTTGTTGAAGCCGGTGATGTTGCGGACGCCGGCCTTGGCGAATTGCTGGTAGCGTTTCTCCATTTCGCCCAGCAGCCACTTGAGGGCGCCCGGGACCTTTTTCGGCTCGGTGACGACCTCGATGAGCATGTGCGGAAGGACGTTGAAAATTTTCAACTCGACGACCTTCGGGTCGACCATGATCAGGCGCACGTCGCGCGGGCTCTTGCGATAGACGATCGAGGCGATGATGGAATTGATGCAGACGGATTTGCCCGAGCCGGTGGCGCCGGCGATGAGCAGGTGCGGCATCTTCGTGAGGTCGGAGATCAACGGCGTGCCGGAGACATCCTTGCCGAGCGCGATGGGAATTTCCGCGCGGGCGCTGCGCCAGTCCTGCGACTCGAGGATTTCGCGGATGCCGACGGGCGTGGGCTGGCTGTTCGGGATTTCGACGCCGACGGCGGCCTTGCCCGGAATCGGCGCGAGGATGCGCACCGACTGCGCGCGCATGCCAAGCGCGATGTTCTTGTCGAGGCCGGCGATCTTCTCGACGCGGACCCCGGCGGCGGGAACCACCTCGTAGCAGGTGATGACGGGGCCGACCTGGATTTCGCCCGGTTTCACCTCCACGCCGAACTCGCCGAGGATGCGCACAAGATCGGCCATGTTGCGCATGTGTTCCTCGTCGCTGTTTTCCGGCGGCTGGGTCTGCTCCTTGAGGAGAGGCAGCGGGAAGCGCTTGTAATCGTCACCGGGGTGCTGCTCGACGGGCGCCTTCGCGGTGGCGACGGGTTTGTGGATGACCGGAACGGCGGGCGCGGCCTTTGACCCGAGTTTGAGCGACGGCGCCGCGATGACCGGCTTGGCGGGAGGCGGCTCGAGGACGGGCGCGGGCGGTTTTGCGAGCGGCTCGTCGGCGGTTTTGGGAACGGTGATTTTCTTCAGCGGAGGACCGACGGGCGCCGGTGGCGGTGCCGCGGCGGCCGCGGCTTTTTGCTTCGCGCCCTCTTCCCGGGCCTTCGCGCGGGCGGCGGCGAGCTCGGTTTTGCGTTTGGCGCGTGCGTCGCGCCAGGCGTGAAAAGCCGCCAGCGCGCGTTCGAGTTCCGCGCCAATGTCCCGCGTGAAAACAAACACGAAACCGCACGAGGAAATCGTGACGAGCAGCAGGCCGGACCCGAAGAGGCCGACCGAGTGGACCAGCAGCCGGTCAAACAGCAGCGAACCGGTGAAGCCGCCAAGGCGGTTGGGGAACCATTCGCTCGCCGGCGAATTGACCATCGCAGCGAGCCCGGAGATCGCGAGGATGCACACCAGCATCGCGACGAGGCGCGCCGGAGTGATCCGGCGCGGATGCCGGATCGCCGCGTAGAGAATCCAGAAAAGAAAAAGCGGGATGCACACGGCGGCGACGCCGAAGGTCCAGTAAAGACACCAAATGGCATCGGCGCCGAAGGTGCCGACGATATTGGTTGCGGTTGCATGGGTCGTGTTCAGCGTCACCTGATTCGGTGAGTAGTCGATCAACGCGACCATGAGCGACGGACCAAGCACGAAGCAGATGACCGCGGCGAGCCAGTTGGGCCGGTAGCGCGGAGCCTGAAAAGATGGACCGTTGTTTGAGTTTGAACTCGCGGACTTGGGCATTTGTGTGGGCCAGCGGATCAGCAGATGTCCTTAGCCTCAGCACGGTCAAATGTAAACTCCCCGGCGGCCGTGGCGATGAAAACAAGACGTTAAAATTGGACGTTTTCCATGCGAGATATCCTGCAATTTGAGCCAATCTACCAGGAACGCGTCTGGGGCGGCCGCGTGCTCGAGGCGACGTTTGGCCGCAAGCTGCCGCCGGATCAACCGGTCGGCGAGAGCTGGGAAATCGTGGACCGGCCGGAGGCGCAGTCGGTCGTGCGGGCCGGATCCCACAAGGGCAAGACGCTGCGCACGCTCATCCGGGAATTCGCGGCGGACTTGATGGGGCCGAAATGGCCGGCGGCGCGGGCGTTTCCGATCCTGGTGAAATGGCTCGACTGCCGCGAGCGGCTCAGCCTGCAGGTGCATCCGCCGGCGGCTGTCGCCGACGAGCTGAAAGGCGAGCCGAAGACGGAGAACTGGTATATCGCACACTCGGCGGCGGGCGCGCACCTGCTCGTGGGGCTCAAGCGGGGCGTGACGCGGGAGCAGTTCGAGCGCGCGATCAAGGACAACACGCTCGAGAATTGCATTCATCATTTTCGCGTGGCGGCGGGCGACTCGATTCTCGTCCACAGCGGACAGGTGCACGCGATCGATGCGGGCAACCTGATTTTGGAGATTCAGCAGAATTCGGACACGACGTACCGCGTCTATGACTGGGGCCGGGTGGGTCTCGACGGGCAGCCGCGCCGGCTGCACATCGAGGAATCGTTGCGCTCGATCGACTGGAACGACTTCGAGCCGGCGCCGGTGCGCGGCGCGCCGACGTCGGGCGTGATCGCGGATTGCGCGGAGTTCACGATCCGCCGGGTGGTGCTGGGCGCGGGCGAAAGGATGTCGGTCGCGGCGGGCGAGCAGCCGAGGCTGGTGAGCGTGGTGAGCGGTGCCGTGCGGGCCAGCGCGGCCGGCAGCACCGGCGGCGGGAGCAAGGCGCCGTTTGGCCAGGCGCTCGCACCGGGCGAGAATGTGCTGCTGCCGTTCGCGGGCGCTTTCACTTTCAGTGCAACGGGCACTTCGATCCTGCTCGTGACGGAGAATTTCGCGGGCGCTTGAGGCGGGGCCTGCGGCGCAGCGGCCGGGGATCATGCGGCATGATCACGCGAAGGCGTTGGAGCGCGCTTGAAGAATGCGCAAAGCCATAGTTAAATGACCGTTCATTTCCCATGTCGTCCTCTGAATCCACCGACACCCTCAATCAATCCAGCCCGCCGGGGAGCGCCCCGGCCAAGGAAGCGCAGTCGATTGCGCACGAGCTGACGCCGGCGGCGAGCGAGCTCGCCTCGGCCAAGACGGAGGCGGCGGAAAACTACGACCGCTACCTGCGGGCGGTGGCGGACCTCGAGAATTTCCGGCGACGCACGGTGCGAGAGAAAGAGGAGCTGCGGCTCTTTGCCGCCGGCCGCGTGCTGGAAGACCTGCTGCCGGTGATGGACAACCTCGGCTTGGCGCTCGTTGCGGCGAAGAAGCCCGATGCTGATCTGAAGGGATTGGTCGGCGGCGTCGAGATGGTGCTCAACCAGCTCAAGTCCGCGCTGGCCAGCCACGGCCTCAAGGAAATCGATCCGGCCGGGCAGACCTTCGACGCCAACCTGCACGAGGCAATCGCCGCCCAGCCGAGCGCGGAAGTGCCGGACGGCAAGGTCCTGAACGTCGTGCGCACCGGGTTTGCGCTCAACGGGCGACTGCTGCGGCCGGCCTCGGTGGTTGTTTCGAGCGGCGCACCGAAGGAGGAGAAGGCGAAATAGGAACGCAACCGCACGCGCCCGCGTGCGAACCGTGCCGCGGACGGCACGGTGGCGATCCAGCAACCATCCAGCCATGGCGAAGGAAGATTATTACGAACTGCTCGGCGTGCAGAAAGGTGCGTCGGCGGAGGAACTGAAGAAGGCCTATCGCAAGAAGGCGGTCCAGTACCACCCCGACAAGAATCCCGGCAACAAGGAGGCGGAGGAGATGTTCAAGAAAATCTCCCACGCCTACGAGGTGCTCAGCGATGCGGAAAAGCGGGCGGCCTACGATCGCTACGGGCCTGCCGCGTTCGAAGGCGGCGCCGGCGGAGTGCCGCGCGGGCCGGGCGGTTTCGGCGGCGGCGGGTTTCACGACCCGTTCGATATTTTTCGCGAGGTCTTCGGACAGCAAGGCGGGATGGGCGGCGGAATCTTCGAGGAAATGTTCGGCGGCGGCGCGCGGGCGCGGGCGGGCGGGCAGGACGGCGCGGACCTGCGCTACGACCTGGAGATCACGCTCGAGGACGCGGCGCGCGGGACCGAGAAGGAGATTTCGTTTCGCAAGCATGTGACCTGCGACCGGTGCGACGGCACGGGCGCGGAGCCGGGCTCCAAACGCGTGACCTGTCCAACCTGCCGGGGCGCGGGACAGGTGCGGCGTTCGGGCGGCATCATCACGTTTACCCAGACCTGCCCAACGTGCGGCGGCACGGGCACGAAGATCGAGAAACCCTGCACGCAATGCCAGGGCGAGGGACGCGTGTTGAAGACGACGAAGATCAACGTGCGCATCCCGCCCGGCGTCGACAACGGCTCCCGGCTGCGCTCCTCGGGAAATGGCGAGGCGGGCGTCGCGGGCGGTGCAAACGGCGACCTCTACATCGTGATTTCGGTGAAGGAGCACGAGTTGTTCGAGCGGCAGGGCGACGATCTTTTTTGCGAGATCCCGATCAAGTTCACGCTTGCCACCCTCGGCGGATCGATCGAGGTCCCGACGCTTTTTGGGAAAGCCGCGCTGAAAATCCCGGCGGCGACGCAGAGCGGGACGACGTTTCGCCTGCGTGACAAGGGCATGCCGACGCTGCGCGGCGGCCGGCACGGCGACCAGCTCGTGCAGGTGCACGTGGAAGTGCCGGAATCGCTCACCGCGGAGCAGCGGCGGCTGCTGGAGGAATTTGCGCGGGTGAGCGGGGATGCGAACGAGCCGACGTCGAAGAGTTTTTTTGAGAAGGCGAAGAAATTCTTTTGAGTGGCCTCGTGACGAATCCGACCGAGGAACCGGAAGTTGATTTACAGTCGCGCGGCGCCGTGGGAGCGTGGTGGCGGTGTCAATGAGCAGCGCGATGCGAACGGTGATTCTCGGGTCGGGTCGGGGCTCGAACGCGGAGGCGATCCTGCGCGCGCAGGCGGCCGGCGCGCTCGGGCGCGCGACGGTCGTGCAGATCTTCGCCGATCGAGCGGATGCCGGGATTCTGGCGCTGGGCGGACGGTTCGGGGTGCCGGCGGCATTCCTCGACGCGGCGCCTTTCAAGACGAAGCTCGATGGCGCCGCGGAGCAGCATTACATCGCGGCGATCACGGCCTGCCGGCCGGACCTGATCGTGCTGGCGGGATTCATGCGCGTGCTGAAACTGCCGTTTCTCTCGGTGTTCGAGGGGAAGATCATCAACCTGCACCCGAGTTTGCTCCCGAGTTTTCCAGGACTCGATGCGATCGGCCAGGCCTGGCGGCGCGGAGTGAAGATAACCGGCTGCACGGTCCATCGCGTGACCGCGGAGGTCGATGGCGGCCCGATCCTCGACCAGGCGGCGGTGCGGATCGAAGCCGACGATACGCTGGAAATGTTTACGGCCAGAATGCACGAGGCGGAGCACGCGTTGTTGCCGGCTGTCATCGCGCGATTGAGCGAGGCACGGGCGTGAGTTTGTTCGAAGTCAGGGCCGGGATTCCGTTCGCGTCGGCGGAGCAGGTCGGCGAACTACTCGCCGAGATGGCGGACGAGTCGTGGAGCGTGTTTGAAGACGTCGCCGCGCGGCAGGCGTGGTTGATTGGGATGTTTGCGAGCGACGGGGAGGCCCGGCGGCGGAGCGAGGAATTGGCCCCCGCGCTGGCGGGCGTCGTGATCGGCGAGGCCACGGTGCGCGAATTGGGCGACGCCGAGTGGCGCGAGAGCTATCGCGCGCACTTTCACGCGTGGCAATTCGGCCGGCTGCACTGGGTGCCGGTGTGGGAGCGCGAGAAGTTCGTGCTTCCGCCGGGCGACGCCGTCCTGTGGCTCGATCCGGGGCTGGCGTTCGGGACCGGCAATCACGAGACGACACGGTTGTGCGTCGAGCGCATCGTGGCGATGGCAGAGCACAACGGCGTGGCCGGGCGGCTGATCGATGCCGGGTGCGGATCCGGAATCCTGGCCCTGTCGGCGGCGAAACTCGGATTTCGCGACGCGGTCGGTTTCGACATCGATCCGGAGGCGGTGCGGGTGAGCGAGGAGAATGCGACGGCCAACGGACTCGCGGGAGCGGTAACATTTTTTCCCGGCGACCTGGTAACGGGATTGTCGGGCCGGCAGGCCGAGATCGTCGTGGCCAACATCCTTGCGAACGTGCTGATGAAATTCGCTCCGGAGCTGACGGCCGCGGTGGCGCCCGGCGGAACGCTGATTTTGAGCGGGATTCTCGCGATCGAGATCGCTGAAGTGCGAGCCGCGTTCGAAGACGCTGCCGCTGGTTGGGCTCAAGAGAGCCGGACGACGGGTGACTGGAGCGATCTCGTTTTGCGGAGACCGCCCGCTTGAGGCGGCGGGCTCAGGAAAACAGGTCCGGCGGAGTCCGGCTCATGAACTCTTCCATGTAACTCGTGGTGGCCTTGCCCTCGATAAAAACCGGGTCGGCCATGATCGCCTTGTGCAGCGGGATCGTGGTCTTGATGCCGCGAATCAGATATTCGCTCAGTGCGCGGTAGGCGCGTTCGAGGGCGATCTTGCGGGTCGAGCCGTAGCAAATGAGTTTGCCGATCATCGAATCGTAGTAGGGCGGAATACTGTAGCCCGAATAAATGTGCGAATCGACCCGGACGCCGTGGCCGCCCGGCGCATAGTAAAGGCCGATGGTGCCCGGCGACGGAGCGAAGTTACGGGCGGGATCCTCGGCATTGATGCGGCACTCGATCGCGTGGCGGTCGAATTTCACGTCGCCTTGGTCGAAGTCGAGCTTCTCGCCATTGGCGACGTGAATCTGTTGCTTGATCAAATCGATTCCTGTGACCTCCTCGGTTACGGGGTGCTCGACCTGGATCCGCGTGTTCATCTCGATGAAGTAATAATTGCCCTTGGCATCGACGAGGAACTCGATCGTGCCGGCGTTTTCGTATTCCGCGGCTTCGGCTGCGCGTATGGCGGCTTTGCCCATCTTTTTGCGCAAATCCGACGTGAGGAAGGGAGACGGCGATTCCTCGATCAGCTTTTGGTGACGGCGCTGCACCGAGCAATCGCGCTCGCCGAGATGGATGACGCTGCCGTGCGAATCGGCCAGAATCTGAAACTCGATGTGGCGGGGGCGCTCGATGTATTTTTCGATGTAAACGGCGCCGTTGCCGAAGGCCTTTTCGGCCTCGTTGCGGGCGACGTGATATTCCTTCGCGAACGAAACGTCGTTGTGCGCGATCCGCATGCCGCGCCCGCCGCCGCCGGCGACTGCCTTGATGATGACGGGGTAGCCGATCTTCCGGGCGACCTTGACCGCGTCCCCTTCCGATTCGACGGGCCCATCCGAGCCAGGAACGATCGGCACGCCTGCTTTTTTGACGGTGTCCTTGGCGACTGCCTTGTCGCCCATGATCTTGATGGATTTCGACTTGGGGCCGATGAACTTGATATTACACGACTCGCACTGTTCGGCGAATTTCGCGTTTTCGGAGAGAAAGCCGTAGCCCGGATGGATGGCGTCGACGTCGGCGATTTCCGCGGCGCTGATGATCCGGTCGCCGCGCAGGTAGCTATCCGAGCTTCGCGGACCGCCGATGCAGATCGCTTCATCCGCGAGTTGAACATGCAGCGACTGGACATCAGCCTCAGAGTAGACTGCCAGAGTCTTCACTCCGAGTTCGCGGCACGCGCGAACGATGCGCAGGGCAATTTCACCGCGATTCGCGATGAGAATCTTTTGGATCATAGACGATTTGGCGATGGGACGCTGGAGCGCGTGCCTTGACGCTTCCCCGTGCGGACCGAATCGGACTAGCCCAGCTTAACCTTGAACAGCTTCTGACCGTATTCGACCGGCTGGCCGTTTTCGACCATGATTTCCATGATCGTGCCCTTGGTTTCGGCTTGGATCTCGTTCATGATCTTCATTGCCTCGATGATGCAAACTGGGGTGTTTTCAACGACTTTTGTGCCAACATCCGAGAACGGCTTACTTTCCGGTGACGGCGAGCGATAGAAGGTGCCCACCATCGGTGATCGAATGAAAGCGACTCCAGTTTCTTCGGGTTCGGCCTGAGCCGTCGGGTTCGGTGCTGAAGCTGGCTGCGCAAGCGGAGCTGTTGGCGAGTCAAAGGTAAGAGGAAATGGTGCGTTGGACGTTGAACTGCCCATGATCACCGGTCCTCCATTTCCGCCGCGGCGAATCTTGAGCTTAAACCCTTCTTCCTCAACGGAGAACTCGGTAAGCTCCGAGCGCTTCATTAGATCGATGATCTGTTTGATCTGTTTTAGGTCCAAAGCGAGCCTTCGTTGAATTGGTTGCCGACAGGTTAGTTGGAAATCTAGGTTGGGCGTTCAAAAGAAAGACTTCGAACTTAGCAACAGCGGAGTTTCGACTCTCCGGGCATTGGCGGCGTGCCTTGCGGGGTGCGAAACAGTCGGGGACTCGTTGCAACGACTAGGAGCTGTTCACGAATTTCTCGAGATGATGAAGGCGGCGACCAGGCAGAGCGCGGCGAAGAAGCATTGGCTGAGCTTGTCGTAGCGCGTGGCGATGCGCCGGAACTGTTTGAGTTTGTTGATCAGGTGTCTGTTGCCAACTAGACCTCCCTATCGGTGCCAATTAAACCTCCCCATCTTGGCGGAGGAAAAAACGGTCACCGGTTCGCGTGGCCGGTAAAGCTTGGGCCCCACGAGGAGCCCATGATTACCGAGCACCAATACCGGA
>DASZPP010000232.1:0-17111 GCA_035549975.1 Opitutus sp. | reverse complement strand
TCTCCTCGACCAGCAGGATGCGCTCGGCCGGAGACAGGGCACGGAACTCTGATTCGATCGCAGCGTTCATCGGCGGAAAAATGGGCGCTGCGCCCCGGGTTGCAATTCAATCTGGCCGGAAGAGCCATGGTTGCAGGATGGCGCGAGAATTATCCTTGGGGAGACGAAGCGGACGCGGCGCCGCGAGACCAAGGACCAAGGACGAAGGACCAAGGACCAAGGACTTACTCCAGCGCGCAGAAAGGCGGAAAACGGGGTTGATTCGGCGGGGCGGGCGCGCCACGTTCTCGCCTCCCTGACCGGACGCTTAGCTCAGTTGGTTAGAGCACTAGTATCACACACTAGGGGTCACTGGTTCGAGTCCAGTAGCGTCCACCAGCGTCTTGGCGTCCCCGTTGGGAAGGCCTCGGTCGAAAGCGTTCTTCCGATGCCAATCAAGGTAGTGAATGTGCCCGTCCGTCAGGCGCACCAGTCGCATGCTCGGGGTAATCCCAAGTCGGCATGCATCGGACAGGAACGGTTGCGCGATCAATATTCGTCCGTCGGCTCCAAATGAAATCAGTCCCAGGTCAAATGCCGCGTCCAGCGAAGGAGAAAGAGCAAGGCCGTTTCTGTAGTCGAGACGCTCTGGATCTGACGCAATTCGCCACGGCTTAATGTGCGACGCTCGGATCAAAGCTGATGAACCCGTCACGGCACAACGCGACTCGAAATATTCCATTACCTGACGACGGAATCGTTGTTGGCCGACGCGAACGCAGATTTGCTCATATTTGGAGGTGGCATCGATTTCGGCATCCTTCACTATCTCCAGCACCGACCGAGAAGAGTCTTGGTCCTTCAGATCTTCGATGTTGGCCAAAATATCGCCGTAGTAACTAATGACGCCTGATAGTGTCGGGTCGTCCTTGAAACGGTCGGATGCGAGTAGGCCGCGCAAGCCGTTGAGCCGGTATTCGATCGCTTTCTTTAGCGCGCCTAGTTCGCCGTGCTTCTTGACGGCGAATCTGGTGCTCCGCTTAACGCCATCCGCACACCTGACTGCTGCCTGCCAAGCGTAGTTGTCGTTTCCGCTGGCAAGTCGACGGCCGACCCGGTCGATGCCGAGAATCCCACTTGTATTATTCCGCGGGAGAATGTGGCTATACTCGCCCCCTCCGCGGAGCCACAATATATCTCGATTCTTCGAAAGCCACTCCTCGCGGTAGCGCCTTGCAAGGTCTAGTGCGGCGTCTGGAGTGCCATATTTCTTCCAAGAAAAGAGCTTGCTGTGGCACTTCATCCCTCCCCGTGCGCCATTGGGATAGTAATTAAAACGGACAAGCCACCCCTTTGTGCCTTTCGAATCATACGGCATGATTCGTTCGATATCGAGTATCCGCTTTTCCTCGGGGGTCATACGCTAAAGCGGCGATAGATCGTTAGCCGATAAGAGCCCCTACAGCGCCGAGCCGTCGGCCTTGGTGCCGCAGAGGGAGACGTCGAGGCCGAGGGCGGCGGCGAGGGCGGCTTTGGCATAGAGGGCGAGGTCGGCGTCGGCGGCGGAGTTGGCGTAGGCGACTTGAATGTGGGTCGCCTTGTGACGGGCCATCATCTGGTCGCGCGTCACGCCGTAGGTGACGGCGTGCATGATCGGCCACTGGACGGTGGTTTCGCGCCAGCGGCGGTCGGTTTCCTCGCGGGGGAGCGCGATCGCCTTGGCGCGGCCGAGATCCATCTTGAGCCTGCCGCGGTCGACGAAGATGCGGCTCCAGACGATTTCTCCGGGCCTGGCGATGCCGCGGAGCGTGCCGCCGCCGAGCCGGAAATACATTGGCGGCTGGCGGAGCGAGTCGCTGCCGGCCCAGCCGTCGACGTGATGCGCGGGCGGCGCGCTGCCGGAGATGAGGAAGACCCAGACGTAGTCGTCGGTCGTGCCGCTGGCGTCCGGCGCGCCCCAGCGGAGATCGTGCAACGTGGTTTCGACGGGCTGGCGGAGGGCGGCGTGGACGCGGTTGGTGAAGATCGCGTCGAGGCCGGCGCATTCGTCGACTTCGTTGAAATGCGGGATCGCCTGGCCGGCGCGGATGATCGAGCCATCGGCGCGGGCGACGGGCGGACGGTCGGCGTTGTTGAGTGTGCCCTCGACGAGGTCGGAGGCGGGGAGGAGATCCTTCAGGCCCTGCTGGTATTGGATGCCGATGGCTTCGCAGCCGAACTCGTCGGCGAGACGGACGGCGGCGAGGTAGGTCTTGCACTGCCAGAGGACCTGCGACTGGGTGAGCTCGGTGGCCTCGTCGGTGCCGAAGTGGAATTTGAAGCCCTTGCCGAGATACCAGTCGAACACGGCGCGGGCTTCGGCGTCGCTGACCTGCGTGGCGGCGAAGTAGAGCGCGGACTGCGAGAGGCGCTCCTTGCCGATGCCGCAGGCGTAGAGGAGATCGTCGGGGATGATGGCGTTATACATGCCCATGCAGCCCTCGTCGAAGACGCCCATGATGGATTTGCGGCGGCGGAGGTCGGCGGCGATTTTTTGCGCGACGGCGCGGGCACGGGCGGGGAGACGGCGCGGGTTGAACGCGTGCACGTGGTCGGTGCGATGCGTGCAGCGGCCGGTGCGGAGCCATTGGGCGAGCTTGGCGCGGAAATAATCGTCGGTGAACGTCTCGCTCCAGAGCGTCGAGTAGCGGACGCCGGCCTTGGTGAGCGAGCCGTTGAGGTTGAGCATGCCGACGAGGCCGGGCCACTGGCCGCTCCAGTTGGCGATGGTGAGGATCGGGCCGCGGTGCGTGATGAGGCCGGGGAGGACGTGATGCGAATACTGCCAGACGGCCTCGGCGACGATGAGCGGCACGTCGGGATCGAGCTTCGCGAAGACCGCGAGGCCTTCCTTTTGCGAGGCGATGAAACCATGTTTGCGGGCGGGATCGTAAGGATGCGCGCGGACGATGCGGCCGCCGAGCTCGGCGACGGCGTCGGCGAGCTGTTTTTCCATCGCGGCCTGCGCGGGCCAGCAGGTTTCGTTGGCGGACTGGCGAAGGTCGCCGCTGGCAACGAGGTAAACTTTTCGGGGCGATTTCGACTTCATCGGAGGAAACGGAATTACGCCGGGAAGGGTCGGGGGTAAAGTCTGACCTGTGGGAGGAGGCGGGCGTTGAGGTGGCGCGGGTTGAAGCACCCCGCTGCTGTTGAGGCTCGGCTTGCGAGGTCTCTCCGGATGCCGCCGGCGCAGAGACTTGCCGCTGCACGAGCGCGGGCGTCCGGCTTTGCCAAGGCTAGGGTGGACGAGAAAGCATCGCGCCACTTCTTCAGCGGATCAAGCGGCTGCCGCCGCAGGCGAGGCGGACAAATACGTTGCATCCGCCGCGGCTGGACGCAACGTCCCGAGGGCCCCATGAGCCGAGTTTCCGTCCTGTTTGCTGCCGCCGTTTTCGGGGCAACTGTCGCGCGCGGCCAGGACGTCGATTGGCCGGCGCTCGCGACGCAACCGGGACAGCCTTTCGTGCGGGTGTTCGGAGCGGAGGACTATGCCGGCTCGCCGATCAACTCGCACGTGCTCGTGCAGCCGGACGGATTGGTTTACGTTGCGAACAGCCTGAAAATCCTCGAGTTCGACGGCGCGCGGTGGCGGCAGATTCCGCAGCCGTTTCTGTCGCACACGAGCGCGCTCGTGCGCGATCGCGACGGCCGGATCTGGACCAGCGTCGCCGGCGTCCTCAGCCGGCTGGCGCCCGATTCGCGCGGGCTTCTTCATTTCGAGGCGCACCCGCTCGGTTTGACGGCGGATGAGGCCAAACTGGGCCAACTGATCGGCGGCGTGGCGGCGGACGACGGGCTTTACCTGTGCGCGCCGACGCGCCTCGTGGCCCTTCGGCGCGGTTCCGTCGCGACCTGGAAACCGGCGACGCGCTTCGAGTCCATTTTCTGGATGGATGGCGCGCTGCACGTCACGCAGGCGGATGCGGGGCTCTTCCGCCTGCGCGGCAACAAGCTGGAGCGCGTGGGCGTCACCGGGTGGTCGCTCCCGCGAATCTTCGCCGTGCGCGCGCTGGCGGCCGGCTCGAACCGCTGGCTCTGGCTCACGTCGCAAGGGCCGCTGATCTGGAACGAGGCCCGCGGCACGCTGACGCCGCTCGCGGACGAGGCGGCCGCGTGGTTCGCGAAACGGCCGGCCCTGCACGGCGTATTTCTCTCGGATGGACGGCTGGCGTTCGGCACGCCGCGGGACGGCCTGCTCGTGTTCGACGCCGCCGGCCGGCTCGGGTTGAAAATGGCACGGCGGGAGGGACTGCCGTCGGATCGCGTGAACGAAATCGCGGAGGACGCCGAGGGCGGGCTGTGGCTCGCGCAGCAAGGCGGCCTGGCCCGCGTGCAGCTCGATTCGCCGTATCGGTTTGTCCGGAACCTCGAAGGCAGCATGCGCGACGTCGCGCGCGACCGCGGGCGGCTCTACGTGGCGCACGGGGAAGGGGTCTCGGTGTGGGACGCCGCCACGAACTCGTTTCAACCGCTCGCGGGGCTGCCCGACGACACGCCGGGGGGAACCACGTTTTTCCGCGACGAGGCGCGGTTGCTGGTGAACGCGAGCGGAGTGCGCGAGATCACGCCGGAGAACCGGCTCGAGCTGGTCGCCGCGCAGCCGCTGTATGCGCTGCACCGTGCGAGTGGCGCTCCGGATGCATTTCTCGGGTTGCAACGAGACGTGAACGGGCGGGCGCTTTGGATTCTCGTGCGCGACGGCAAAAAGCTGCGGCCCGTCGGGAAAGTGCCGGGGGTCGTCGAGCCGGAGCGTTTCGGATTCGATGGCGGCGACGGTTTTTTCTGGGGCACGGATGCGAGCGATGGCGTCTGGCGGGCGGACTTTCGCGGCGGGCTGCGCGTCGACGCGCCGGTCGCGCATTTCCCGCTCGAACCGGTCGAAGCCCTGCCGGGGGACCGATATGTCACGTTGGCTTTTCCCTTTGGCGGCGGGGTGGAGGCGGCGCGGGCGGGGCGGCTTTTCCGATTCGCCGCCGCCGCGCACGGCTTCGTGCCCGAGACGCGGATCGAGGGGCTGCCGGTCGGGATCGGCTTCGATGCGCCGGAGCCGGCGGAGCGCGGCGCGTATTGGTTTCGCTATGGCGGGCCGGGCGATTCCGGCCACGAGCAGCCGGAGCGCGGCGGCGCGGCGCGGGTGAGGCTGTTTCATGTCGAGCCCGACGGGCGCGATCACTGGCGCGCCCGGGAATTTTTTGACGGCCCCATCGGCCAGCTTCCGATCAACAAACTCCAGGCCGAGCCTGCGACGCACACGCTGTGGATCTGCAGCACGCTCGGGCTTTTTTCCGCGGACACCGCCTGGCAGCCGCGCCGGGCGGAGCCTCCGCTGCGGGTGATGATTCGAAGATTGGAAACCGCGGCGGGACGGCTGGTCTTCGGCGGCGATGAGGCGGCCGGGGCGAAGCCGTTGCGGCTGGCGCCGGACGAGCGGGCGGTGCGGATCGAGTTCGCGGCGCCGGTTCATGCGGAGGATTTTCGCGGCCGGATGCAGACGCGCTACCGCACGCGCTGCGAGGGCCTGGATGACGACTGGACGCCGTGGACGCTCCAGAATTTTCGCGAGCTTACGAACCTGCCGCACCGGGGGCTCGTCTTTCATGTCCAGGCGCGGGATTTCGAGGACCGCGAAAGCCCCGAGGCGGTGCTGTCGTTCACCGTGGCCGCGCCGTGGTGGCTGACCGGCTGGGCTTGCGCCGGCGAAGCGGTGCTCGCGGGCGGGCTTCTGGCGGGGGCGATGAATCTGCGGACGCGCGGGCTCCGGCGAAAAAACCGGCGGCTCGAAAATCTCGTCGCGGCGCGGACGGAGGTGCTGTCGCGACAAAACCAGGAGCTCACGCGTCTCCACCGGCTCGAGCTCGATGAAAAAATCACCGCCCGGCTCGCCGAGGAGAAAGCCCGCCTCGACGTGTTGCGCTACCAGTTGAATCCGCATTTTCTCTTCAACGCGCTCGCGTCGATCCGCGGCCGGATTCCGACCGACTTGACGGCGGCGCGGGAGATGGTGGACCGGCTGGCGGATTTCTGCCGCTTCACTTTGCACGGCCGGGGCGGCGGGGAGCTCGGGACGCTGGACGAGGAGCTCGCGATGTTGCGCGCCTTTCTCGACATCGAGCAGGCGAGGCTGGGCGAGCTGCTGCGGGTCGAGTTCGACGTCGATCCGGCCCTGAAGGGCGGCCTGCTGCCGCGGCGACTGCTGCTTCCACTGGTGGAGAACGCGATCAAATACGGGCAGGCCACGAGCCCGGAGTTTCTCGAGGTGAGGATCACGGCGCGGCCCGCGGCAGACGGGTGGGAGATCGTGGTCGGGAATTCCGGCGAATGGGTCGCGCGGCCGGAGGCGCACGGGCTTCCGTCGCTCGGTCTCGGGCTCGACAATCTCCGCGAGCGGCTGAACCGGCATTATCCCGGTACGCATCGATTCACGAGCGAGACGGCGGGCGGCTGGGTGCGCGTGCGATTGAGGCTGCCGCTGACTTCGCCCACCGGCGACGGGGCGGGCGACCCGACCTGATGCGTGCGTTGATCATCGAGGACAACGCCGGCGCCCGCGCCGACCTGCGTGCGATGCTCGCGGCGCACGGCAAAGTCGAGGTCGTCGGCGAGGCGGCGTCGATGGCGACGGCGCAGCGCTTGCTTGCCCGCGACGACTACGAGCTCGTGTTGCTGGACGTGCAGATCGTCGGCGGATCGGGTTTCGATTTGATCCAGTGGGTGCGACCGGCGGCGCGCGTGATTTTTGTCACGGCCCACGACGATCACGCCGTGCGGGCGTTCGAGGTGAACGCGCTCGATTACGTAGTGAAGCCGGTGCAGGCCGGGCGGCTCGCCGCCGCCCTCGCCCGTGTGGCGGTGGAACCCGAGCCCGGGCCCGGCGGCGCGGCATTGCGGACGGACGACCTGGTCCACCTGCGCTCGGGCGGCTCGGCGCGCTTCGTGACGGTGGCGCACATCGGTGCGATCCAGGCGCAGGAAAACTATTCGTTCGTGTGGCTCGTCGATGGCACGCGGGTGCTGATGCGTCGCAGCCTGAAGGATTGGATGGGTGTCCTGCCGGCGGACAAATTCATGCGGGTGCATCGGACCATGATCGTGAATCTGGCCCATGTCGTGGGCTACGATCGCGAAGGCGCGAAGAATTTTTCGCTGCGGCTGCGGGGCTTTGCCGGAAACATTCCCGTGGGGCGCGAAACCTGGCCGGAAGTGAAGGCGCGGTTGCGGATCGCGTAGCGGCGCGGCCGTGGATCGTGGGGGCCGCGTCGGTCCGTTCGTCACGCGGGGAGGGCGGTTCGTCACTCGAGACTGCGCCTCGGGGAGCGGGTAGTTAGGTAAATCACCCCGCCTCTGCGCCTCCGTGGAGGTATAAATCCACCACCTTCTGTCGGGCTGAGGCAGACTGCTTCTTTCCCCATTTCCAGCATGAAAAATCGAATCGGACGGTCCACCGGCGCATTCAATTGGCGCACGTTTGTTTTCCTTCTTGCCGGCCTTGCGCTCGGTTGCGTCACGCGCGCGGCGACGCAGACGCTGACGATCCTCGGCGCCAACGGGGTCGCGGGCTCGGTCGAGCCGAACACCGATTACTCGAAGGACGGCGGCGTCACCTGGCATCCGGCGTATCTTTTCACCGGACATCCGTGGGGCTACATCTCCGGCACCAACGCGTGGCTCAACCAGGATCCGAGCCCGTTCGTCGGCCTCAACGAGAGGGTGGATTTCCGCGTGCGCTTCTACGCGCCGAGCACGTGGACGAACGCGCAGATGACCTACACGGTCAATGCCGACAACGAAGCCGACATCCTTCTCAACGGCACGCTGATCGCCCACACCATCGGCGGTGTGACGCCCACTTCAGGCGCGATCCCGACGCAGTATCTGGTGCCCGGCCTGAACATCCTTTACGTCCGCCTCATCGATTACGGCGGGTGGGTCGGCTTGAACTACCGCATCGATCTCAGCATGGAGGCCGATTCGCCGCTGCAGCTTCTCACGCCGCCGCCGTCCATCACGAGCGCCCTGTCCGCCACCGACACGGTGAACGGCCCGTTCAACTACACGATCACCGCGACCAATTCGCCCACGAGTTTCGCGGCGAGCAATCTTCCCGCCGGCCTGACGGTCAATCCGGCGAACGGCGTGATTTCCGGCGCCCCGACCGCGGCCGGCACCTACAATATCCTGCTCTCCGCGAGCAGCGCGTTCGGCACCGGCAGCGACACGCTCGTCCTTGCGGTCAATAAGACCCCCGCCGGCGTCACGCTCGGCAGCCTCACCCAGACTTACGATGGCACTGTGAAATCCGCCACCGCCACGACGTCGCCGGCCGGCCTCCCGGTCGCTTTCACCTACACCGGCGCGAACCTTCCGCCCGTCAACGCCGGCAGCTACGGCGTGATCGGCGTGATCGACAGCCCCGCCTACATCGGCTCCGCCTCCGACACGCTCCTCATCAACCCGGCGCCGGCAACGATCATCCTCGGCAATCTCGCGCAAAGCTACGACGGCTCGCCGAAAACCGTCAGTGTCGCCACGACGCCCGCCGGACTGGCCACCACGACCACTTACAACGGCTCCGCCACTGCGCCCACCGCGGTCGGCGCCTACGCCGTGGCGACGACCGTCGCCAACCCGAACTACACCGGCAGCGCTTCCGCCACGCTTACGATCAGCGACACGACCAAGCCCGTGCTCACGCTTCCGACCTCGCCCATCGTCGTCGAAGCCACGAACTCCGCCGGTGCGGTCGTCACCTTCACGGCGACGGCGAACGACAACGTCAACGGCGCCGTGCCCGTCACGCTCACCCCCGCCTCCGGCTCGCTGTTTCCGATCGGCACGACTCTCGTGACCGCGACCGCGACGGACGCCGCGGGCAACACCGCGACGGGCACGTTCACCGTCAAGGTTCATTCGCTCACCGTCACCACCGACAAGCCGACGGTGACCGTGAAGGAAGGCGCCGTCGCTGCGAATTCGGGCACATTCAACGATTCCGACGCTGTCACCGTCACCGTGTCCGCCTCGAAGGGCGCCGTCGCACAGACCGCCACGGGTGTGTGGACTTACCAGCAAACCCTGTCCCCGGGCGGCCAACCGATCGAGCTCAGCCTCGACAGCGATGACAACCTCTACGTCGTCGACGAAAACAACACCGTGTATAAATACGACAGCTCCGGCGTGCTCGTCACCACGTGGGCCGTCGGCGGCGCGCCGAAAGGCATCGCGGTCGACAACGTCAACCACGTCGTCTACGTCGTCTCGACCGGCAACAACCGCGTCGAAAAATACACGCTCACCGGCGCGCTGATCTCCACCTTGGGCACGACCGGCAGCGGCGACGGCCAGTTCAGCAACCCCTACTGCGTGGCCGTCGATTCGTCCGGCAACGTTTACGTGACCGACACCGGCAACGCCCGCATCGAGGTCTTCAACTCCAGCGGCGCGTTCCTGCGCAAATGGGGCGGCGCCGGCGGCGGCGACGGCCAGTTCAATTTCAACCAGGGCATCCGCGTCAGCGCGAGCGGCCGCGTTTACGTCGCCGACCGCAACAACTACCGCGTCCAGTATTTCGACACCAACGGCAACTTCCTCGGCAAGTGGGGCACGCCCGGCAGCGGCGCGGGCCAGTTCAACCAGCCCGCCGGCGTCGGCATCGATCCGAGCGGCAACGTTTACGTCGGCGACATTTTCAACGGCCGCGTGCAGAAATTCACCGCCGACGGCACATTCGTGGACCAGTTCGGACCGGGCACGGGCACGGGCGCACTCAACCAGCCCCACGGCACGGTCTTTCCGCAGGCCGGCCGCAGCATTTACATCGCTTCCTGGGCGAGCGGTGTGGTCCAAAAATACACCACGCCCGGCACCTGGAGCTGGAGCTATGCCGCGCCGGTCGGCTCCGTCGGCTCGAGCACGGTCAACGTCACCGCCACCAACGCCAACGGCATCGTCTCCACGACTTCGTTCAACCTCGTCGTCCTCGACGCGACGCCGCCGGCGTTGACGCTCCCCGCGAATCAAACCCTCGAAGCCACCAGCGCCGCCGGCGCCATCGCGACGTTTGCCGCGACCGCGACCGATGCCATCACCGCGTCGCCCGCGATCGCCTACAGCCAGGCGTCCGGCAGCGTCTTCCCGATCGGCGCCACCCCGGTCACGGTGACGGCGACCGATGCCGCTGGCAACGTCGCCACCGGCACCTTCACGATCACCGTCCGCGACACGACCGCGCCGGCGATTGCCCCGCTTTCGGACCTCGTCACCGAAGCCACCGGCGCCACGGGCGCCGTCGTCACATTCGGCACGACCGCGAGTGACACGGTGAGCGGTAATGTCGCCGTCGTCGCCTCGCCGGCCGCCGGCAGCACGTTCCCGCTCGGCACGACGGTCGTCACGCTTCATGCGACCGACGCCGCCGGCAATGTCGGTTCGAGCACGTTCCAGGTCGTCGTCCGCGATACCACCGCGCCGACACTCACGCTGCCCGCGAACCAGACCCTCGAAGCGACGGGCGCGGCTGGCGCATCCGCGACCTTCGCCGCCTCCGCGACCGATGCGGTTTCGACGTCGCCCGCGATCGTTTACAGTGTCGCGTCCGGCGCCACGTTTCCGCTCGGGAGCACGACGGTGAATGTCACCGCCACCGACGCCGCCGGAAACAGCGCCTCCGGTTCCTTCACGATCACCGTGCAGGACACGAGCAAGCCCGCGCTCACGATTCCGACGTCGCCGATCATCGCCGAGGCGACGGGTCCCGAAGGCGCCGCGGTCACGTTCACGACGAGTGCGACCGATGCGGTCAGCGGCGATGTCCTCGTCACGACCAGCGCCGCTTCCGGCAGCACTTTTCCGCTCGGCGACACCGTCGTGACCGCCCAGGCTCAGGACGCCGCGGGCAACGTCGCGACCGGCACGTTCACGATCACGGTCCGCGACACCACCGCGCCGGTCATCAGCACCGCGCCGCCCGAACCCGACCTGTTTGCGGAAACCTTCGATGCCTATTCCGGCGGCATTCAGGACGCCCCGCAATATTTGTCGAATCTGCAGCTGTCCTACAGCGGCAATCTTCCCAACTGGACCAAGGCGGGCCTGCACGCCATCCACGCCGTCAATCTCACGGGCACCGGCAACTTCGCCGTGATGATCTACAACGACAATGTCATCACCTCCACGCAGTCCGTCGCGGCCAACGATTCCGGCACCGCGTACGTCGTGAAGTTCTCCGCCGGCCCCGCCGTCTATGCGACGCCCAGCCAGGCCACCGCGGCCGGCGACGGCCTCGTCGTCGACCTTTTGCGGGCGGACAACTCCGTCGCGTTTTCGTTCACCTACAAGCCCGGCGCCTACGCTGGCAGCTCGACGCTGTCCCCGGTCGTCTTCACCTACACGGGTGATGGCACGGGCGCTCTGCACCCCCGCATCCGCTCGCTGCTGCTCGAGGGCCGGTTCGCCGGCGTGATCGACAATCTCACGATTGCGAAACAACCCACCGTGCTCAGCGCGCCGTCCGACCTCACGCTCGAGGCCACCTCCGCCGCGGGCGCGGTCGCCACTTTCAACGCCGTCGCAACCGACCTCGTCAGCGGCAACGTCGCCGTCACCGCCTCACCGGCCTCCGGCAGCACGTTCCCGCTCGGCACCACCACGGTCTCGCTCACCGCGACCGACGCACACGGCAACGTGGCCAACCGCAGCTTCACCGTCACCGTCGCCGACACCACGGCGCCGGTGCTGACGCTGCCGGCCAGCCAAACGCTCGAGGCCGCCTCGGCCGCCGGTGCGATCGCCACCTTCGCCGCTTCCGCGACCGACGCGGTGGGCGCCACGATCACCTACAGCGCGGCCTCCGGCAGCTCGTTCCCGCTCGGCGCCACGACCGTGAATGTCACCGCAACTGACGCGGCGGGCAACCGCTCCAGCGGCGCCTTCACGATCACCGTCCGCGACACGACACCTCCGGTCATCGACGTGCCGGCGAACATCGTCACGGAAGCCACCGGCGCCGCCGGCGCCGCCGCCACGTTCTCCACTTCCGCGACGGATCTGGTCGACGGCAACGTCGCCGTGTCTTCGTCCGTCGCCTCCGGCAGCACCTTCCCGCTCGGCACGACCCCGGTCACGCTCACGGCGACGGACGCCGCGGGCAACACCGCCACGAAAGTCTTCAGCATCACGGTCACCGACACCACCGCGCCGGTCATCGCGCCGCAGGACAACCTTGTCGTCGAAGCCACTTCCGCCGCCGGCGCGGTCGTCGCCTTCACGCCGGGCGCGGTCGATGTTGTCGACGGCGCCGTGAATGTCATCGCCTCGCCGGTTTCCGGCAGCACCTTCGCGCTCGGCACGACGCCGGTGACGCTCACCGCGGCGGATGCCGCCGGCAACTCCGCGAATGCGACCTTCACCGTGAAGGTCGTCGACACGACTCCGCCGGTTATCACGCAGCCCGACATCGTCACCGAAGCCACGGGTCCCGCGGGAGCCGCGGTGACGTTTGCGCCGACTGCGTCCGACCTCGTCTCGGGGAGCGTTTCGGTCGTGAGCAGCATTCCGTCCGGCAGTACCTTCGCCGTTGGCACGACGCCGGTGACGCTCACCGCAACGGACGCCGCGGGCAACACCGCGACGAAAGTCTTCAGCGTCACGGTCACCGACACCACCGCGCCGATCATCGCGCCGCAGGACAACCTCGTCGTCGAGGCCACCTCGGCCGACGGCGCGGTCGTTGCCTTCACGCCGAGCGCGCTCGACATCGTCAGCGGCGCCGTGGCGGTGAACGCCTCGCCGGCCTCCGGCAGCACGTTCCCGATCGGCACCACCACCGTGCAACTGGCCGCGCACGACGCGGCGGGTAACGCCGCGGGCAGTTCCTTCACCGTGACGGTGCAGGACACGACCCCGCCGACCATCGCGATCCCGGCCAATATCGTGGCCGAGGCGACGAGCGCCGCCGGTGCGGTGGTGAACTTCAGCCCGACCGCGAGCGATCTCGTGGACGGCGCCGTTTCCGTGACCGCGAGCCCCGCGTCCGGGAGCGTTTTCCCGCTCGGCACGACGCCGGTCACGCTCACCTCGACCGACGCACACGGCAACACCGCCACGAGCACCTTCACCGTCACGGTCAAGGACACGACGGCTCCGGTCCTCACGACGCCGGCGAACCAGACGCTCGAGGCGACCGGCCCGGCGGGCGCAGCGGCGACATTCCTCGCGAGCGCGACGGATGCCGTCGGCGCATCGCTCGCCTACAGCATCGCGCCCGGCAGCACCTTCCCGCTCGGCACGACGACGGTCGCGGTGACCGCCAGCGATGCCGCGCACAATTCCACGAGCGGCACGTTCACGATCACCGTGCGCGACACCACGAGGCCGGTGCTTTCGTTGCCCGCCGACCAGATCCTCGAAGCGACCGCCGCCACCGGCGCGGTGGCGACCTTCAGCGCGAGCGCGAACGACCTCGTCAGCGGCAACCTGCCCGTGGGTTTCAGCCCGCCCTCGGGCAACCGCTTCGCCCTCGGCACGACCACCGTGACGGCGAGCGCGACCGATGCCGCCGCGAACACCGCGACCGGCACGTTCACGATCACGGTGCGTGACACGACCCCGCCGGCCATCGCCGCGCCAGCCGACCTCGTCCAGGAGGCCACCGGTCCGTCCGGGGCCGTCGCGACATTTGCCGCGACCGCCACGGATATCGTCGACGGCACGGACACGGTGACCGCGAGCAAGCCCTCCGGCAGCACCTTCGCGCTCGGCACCACGACCGTCACTCTCACCGCCACCGACGCGGCGCAGAACACCAGCACGGAGACCTTCCACGTCACCGTGCGGGACACCACGGCGCCGACGATCAACGTCCCGGCTGACATCGTGGTCGATTCCGCGACCGTTCTCGGCTCGGCGGTCACGTTCACCGTGACGGCGAGCGACATCGTCGACGGCTCGCGGCCGGTCACGCTCAGCCGGGCGTCCGGCAGCACCTTCCCGGTTGGCACGACGACCGTCACCGCGACGGCGACCGACGCCGCCGGCAATGTCGCCACGCGATCGTTCGAGGTGACCGTGCGTGCGCCCGCCACGGCGGCGGTGAACCAGATCACCGCGCTGAACGGCACGATCAACGGCTCCATCCAGCAGCTCGACCACTACGGCGTCACGCTCAACGGCGGCGGCGCGATCACCGGCGAATTGCTCGTGGTCGGCACGCCGGCCGTGCGGCTCAACGGCAAACCCGGCTTCGGCGGCACCGCCGACTTCACCGGCAGCACCAGTCCGTCGAACTACACGATCACGCTCAACGGCGGCGCCTCGCTCGGCCGGCTCGTCCGCCGCGTCGATCCGGTTGCGCTGCCCATCGTCGCCGCGCCGGCGAACCCGACCGGCTCGCGCTCCGTCACGATGAACAAATCGACCGACGCGATCGGCGCCTGGGCGACCGTCAGGAACCTGACGTTGAACGGCAACGTCGGCAACGTCGCCGTCCCCGCGGGCGTCTACGGCAACTTCACCGCCAACGGCAATAGCGGCTTCACGCTCGGCGTCGCCGGCGCGACCACGCCGTCCGTCTACGAGTTCCAGAACCTCACGCTCAACGGCAACACGGCATTCAACATCGTCGGGCCGGTGATCGTCACCGTAAAGAATACGATCAACGTGAACGGCTCGATGGGCAACGGCTCGCACCCGGAGTGGTTCGACCTGCGGGTGTCCGACGGCAGCGTGACCCTCAACGGCAACGTCTCCGTCTACGCCTACGTCGTCGCGCCGAAAGGCACGGTGACGATCAACGGCAACAGCGAACTCCGCGGCGGCCTCGCGGCGGACAAGCTGGTCCTCAACGGCAACAGCAAGCTCACGCTGCTCCTGCGCTGAAAGAACATTGGGTTTGGCAGGACCGTGGCCGCGAGCGTGAGCGGGTGGAAGGTTCGTCCGCTCGCCTACGTTCGCGACCACGATCAAACATCAGGGGCGGAGCGGATCGACAGATTCCACTGCGGTTTAAGGTGATTTCACACCAACGCCTCGGAACGTTTGGGTTTGGATCGCGGCGGTCGACCCGACCGCCACCTCGGAAAAATCGCCGTCGGGACGACGGCCGCTACCATGGGAAGTCCAAAGCAAAGGAGTCGTTGATATCAGAAGAGCTGTAGGCGCGGTCCGCGGACGGCTCGGAGAGCCGTCCCTACCGGCGGACCCACGAAAACTTTTCCGAGGCCGCTCGAGCGCTCGACGCGCGCGCCGCCCGCTCGACCGGCTCATCTGAGCCGGGTGGTGCGTTACCGAACCACTCGGGCGCCGCCGCCCGAGATTTGTTTTTCGACTTCCTTGCGGGTGGCCATCGAGGTGTCGCCGGGAGTCGTCGAGGCGAGGGCGCCGTGGGCGGCGCCGTAGTCGACGGCTTTCTGCGGGTCGTTGAATTCGAGGAAGCCGAACTGCAGGCCGCTCGCGAACGAGTCGCCGCCGCCGACACGGTCGAGGATCTCGAGCTCGGGGAATTTGCGGCTCTCGTGGAATTTGCCGGCGTGCCAGAGGATCGCGGACCAGTCGTTCTTCGTCGCGGTGATCACGCGGCGGAGCGTGGTGGCGGCGACCTTGAAGTTTTTGAATTCCTTCACGGCGGTCTCGATCATTGCCTTGAACGCATCGGTCTCGATCGCGCTGATGTTGTGATCGACGCCCTTCACTTCGAAGCCGAGCGAGGCGGTGAAGTCCTCCTCGTTGCCGATCATCACGTCGACATACTTCGCGATCTCGCGGTTGACCTCCTGCGCCTTTTTCAGGCCGCCGATGGATTTCCAGAGCGACGGACGGTAGTTGAGGTCGTAGCTGACGATCGTGCCGTGCTGGTTCGCGGCTTTCACGGCCTCGATCGTGAGCGCGGCGGTGGTCTCGGAGAGCGCGGCGAAGATGCCGCCGGTGTGGAACCAGCGGACGCCGAGCTGGCCGAAGATGTGCTCCCAGTCGAAGTCGCCGGGCTTGAGCTGCGAGGCGGCGGTATTGCCGCGGTCGGGCACGCCGACGGCGCCGCGGATGCCGAAGCCGCGCTCGGTGAAATTCAGGCCGTTGCGCACGGTGCGGCCGATGCCGTCGTCGGCGCGCCACTGGATGAAATCGGTCGCGACGCCGCCCTGCATGATGAAGTCCTCGACGAGGCGGCCGACCTCGTTGTCGACGAAGGCGGTGCAGACGCCGGTGCGCAGGCCGAAGCATTTGCGGAGGCCGCGCGAGGTGTTGTATTCGCCGCCGCCTTCCCAGACCTGGAAGTGGCGGGCGGTGCGGATGCGGCCTTCGCCGGGGTCGAGGCGGAGCATGATCTCGCCGAGCGAGAGTTGGTCGAAGGCGCAGGAGGCGGCGGGTTTGATCGTGAGGCTCATGAGAAGAGGCGCTCAGCTTTCAGCGGTCAGCTGTCAGCTGATGAAGGCGGTTGTGACGGAAGTTGGCTGCTCGCTGCCTGCTGATGGCTGATCGCTTATTCGGCGACTTTGAGATCGGCGAGGTTCCACTTGGGCTGGCGGGTTTCGGTGGCGAGCTCATTGAAGGCGGCGATCTCGGCCTCGGAGAAGAGCAGGCCGCCGTTCTTTGCGCTGCGGGCGGCGAACTGGGCTTCGGGCTGGCCGGGGAGCATGCAGGTTTCGTTGCCGTGGCCGAGGATGTCGCCGATGACGGCCTTCAGGTTTTCCGTCTGGTTGCGGCCCTGCGCGAAGGCGCCGGCGTTGAGCGCGTCGGGATGGATGACCTGGAAGAAAAACGTGCACGTGCCCTTTTCGCCTTCGCCGACCTGCGACCAGCGGTTGCGGAGAGTGGGCAGGGAGCCGCCGATGAGCGCGCCGACGAGTTCGTCGATGAGCGCGAGGCCGTAGCCCTTGTGCGCGCCGAAGGGCAGGAGGTATTTCGCCTTCGCGGGATCGGTCGTGGGTGCGCCGGTTTCGTCGACGGCGGCGTTGGGCGGAAGCTGTTTTCCCTCACGGAGCAGTTGTTGCACGCGGCCCATCGCGACGACGGACGTGGCCCAGTCGATGACAATCGGAAAACCGATCGCCGCGATCGTGGGAAAACCCCACGAGTGCGGGTTCGTGCCGAGCGTGGGGAACTTG
>DASZPP010000231.1:0-9716 GCA_035549975.1 Opitutus sp. | reverse complement strand
GACACCGCCAGCCCGATCACCGCGAACGGCACCAGGAACAGCGGCCACCAGTGCCAGTCGCGCGTCGTGATGTAGCCCAGCGAAATCGACTGCACGCCGCTCCCGATATACGCGAACCCATCGACCACGCCCGCGCACGTCGCGGTCGCCTTCCGTCCGCCGAAGTCCGTCGCCGCCGTGCCCGACATCAGCGACGTGATCCCGATCGAGCACATCACAATCAGCACCGCCGACCAGCCGACGATCGACGGCGCCGAAAACAGCACCGGCCACATCGCCAGCGCGAAAACCAGCACGAGCCCGCACAGCATCGCCGCCGGCGGCCCGCGCCGCGACTGGAACAAATGGTCCGAGATCAAACCGCCGGCGAACCCGCCGATCACGCCAAAGACAAACAGCAGCAATCCCCAGTGCCCCACGAAAAATTTCGCGCCCGCCTGCCCCGTCTCGCTGCCGAACAGCGGATACCACTCCGTCATGCTGTAGCGAAACACCCCCGACGTCAGCTCCACCGTCGCGATCAGCAGCATCAGCGGATTCGCAAAAATCTTTCCCAACAACTGCCACACCGAAAACTCCAGGTGCATCTCGCCCGACGACGCGTCGCACGTGTCGAACTGCGGAAAGCCCGCCTCCTCCGGCGTGTCCTTGATCAGCCAAAGGTCCAGCAGCGCCCAGCCGACCAGCAGCACCGCCGGGACGAAAAACACCGTCCAGATCGCGTCGTGCGTCGCCCCCGCCGGCACGAAGATTGCCCGGAACATGCCCTCGATCCATCCGCCTTGCCCCGTCGGTTGCGCCCGCGTCATCCCGATGATCGCCGGGCCCCAGTCGAACGCCAGATACACGCCCGCCGAAATCAGCGTCCCGAAAATCGCGCCGAACACGCCGCGCTCGCGCACGTGGAACCAGTAGGCCTTGACCTTGATGATCGACATCGCCCCGTAGCTCTGGAAATACATGTTCACCGCGTAGAGCAGCGTGAACGCCGTCGCGATGTGCACCTTCACGCCGCGCGCGATGATCAGCCACGTCAGCACGCCCAGTGCGAGATTCGCCGCCGCCGCGCCGACCGCCGCGATGATGATCCCTCGCTTCCCGCCGAGCTTCTTGTCGATCAGCGGCCCGTTGACCAAAAACGACAGCGCATACACCCACGTGCCCACGCCGAAGATGATCCCGAGGTCCTCCTTTGTCATCAGCTCGCCGAGCGCGCTCTTCGCCACGATCACGTTGTAGCGCCCGAAACAGAGAAACGCATACGTCAGCCCGAGCGGAAACCAGTTGATGAACCGCCGCACCATGAACCACCCGCCGTGCTTCAGCGGATTGTTGAAAAAATAAATCGCGACGATGATCCCGACAACGGCCGCGACGATGGCAAACGACATGCCCCTCACGCATAGCGCCCTTTCGTTTCATCGCACGGAAAATCCCCGCCACCCGGCCAAAATGTAACCCATCCGTCATCCTTTTTCTTCCGCGGCCGGATCGTTTGCCCCCATGTCCGTAGTTCCACCGCGCATAAAGCGCTTGCGGCCAACCCCGGCGCGCGTTTGTTCCCAGCTTCCATGCGCCGTCAACTCTCCCTCGTCTTCGCGCTGATCGCGTGGCTCCTCGCCACGGGCAGCGAATGGGACCTGGTGCAGACGTTCGCCTGGGGCCGCATGATCGCCGGCTACTCGCAACGGATGAGCTTCACCGAGGCGGTCGCGAAAACCTTCACGCCCGAGACGATGTGCAATCTCTGCCGCGTCGTCGCCGCCGCGAAGCAGCAGGCCGGGAAAAATCCCGCCGTGCCCGTCGCGAAAACGGCGGGCAAGATCCCGCTCGTTTGCGCGCCGGTCCACGTGGTCGTCTTCGGATCGCACTTTGCCCTGGCCCACCTGCTCGCGCCGCTCGGCGCACCCGTGAGCACCGGACGTTCCGCGCCTCCCAGCCCGCCACCGCGAGCGTTGGCCTAGGTCGGGTTCGAACCCGACTCCTTCACCGTCGCGACAGTCTGCGGCCGCGGCCTTCGCCGCGCAGTCTTCGCGCACGCCGGCAGCGCGCGCCCGGGTTCATCCTCCGGCTCGCGCCTGTCGTTCCTCCGCGGATCCGCGCGCTCGCCCGGGCTCCGTCTCTCCCATTCCCACTCTCACTTTACTTTTCCGTTCATGAAAACCTTTCCGATTCTCGCGACGCTCAGCGCCGTCGCCGTCCTCTCCCTTCCACCCGCGCGCGCCTGCTCGGTCTGCGGCTGCTCGCTCAGCTCCGATTGGGCCGCGCAAGGCTACCCGATGATGCCCGGCCTCCAACTCGGCCTCCGTTACGAATACTTCGACCAAACCGACCTCCGCGCCGGCACCCGGTCCGTCGATCGCGCCGCGCTCGAGTTTCCCCGCGACGAGGAAATCCAACAGCACACGCTCAACCGCAACACCTGGCTCGATCTCGACTACGTCGCCAGCCGCCGCTGGGGCTTCGTCCTCCAGGTCCCGTTCCACGATCGCTTCCACACCACCATCGACGAGGGCGAAACCGATCTCTCCGCCTCCGACGCCTCCGGCCTCGGCGACCTCCGCGTCCTCGCCCGCTGGCAGAAATTCACGCTCTCGCGCAGCCTCGGCTTTCAGTTCGGCCTGAAGCTGCCCACTGGCCGCTTCGACCAGGCCTTCGCCTCCGGTCCGACCGCCGGCGAGCTCCTCGACCGCGGCCTCCAGCTCGGCACCGGCACCACCGATCTCCTTCTCGGCGTCTCGTGGTTCAGCCGGCCGACGCCGCGCCTCGGCACCTTCGCGCAGCTCCAGCTCGATCAACCGCTCGCCGCGCGCGACGGTTTTCTTCCTTCCGCCAGCGCCACGCTCAGCGGCGGGTTCCGCTGGCTCAACGCCACGCGCTTCACCCCGCAGCTTCAACTCAACGTCCGCTGGGAAACCCGCGAGCACGGCCGCGAAGCCGACACGCCCAACAGCGGCAACACCCTCGCCTACCTCAGTCCCGGCGTCACCGCCGGGCTCGGCGCGAACACGACCGCCTTCGTCTTCGTGCAGCTTCCCGTCTACCAGCGCGTCAACGGCCTCCAGCTCGAGCCCCATTCCCTCCTCACCGTCGGCGCACGCTTCAACCTCTAGCCCGGGCAACTGGCCCGCCGCCGCTCGAATTGCATTCGTGGTTTTCTTCTTCACCGTCTCCGTAGTCGGACCGAACATTTTCCCATGCTGCATTTTCGCCGAATTTCCCCGCTCGCCCTCGCGCTGGCGGCCTTCGCCCTCGGGCTTCCCGCGGGCGTGGTGGCGGCCGATGCGCCACCCGCCCCGGCCGCCGCGAAAGACTCCGCCCCGCGCTACCCGCTGCACGGCGTCGTCCTCGGCGTCTTCCCGGAAAAAACCACGCTGCTCATCAAGAACGAAAAAATCACCGGCCTGCTCGACGCCGGCACGATGGCCTTTCGCGTCTCCAACCCCGATGTTTTCAAATACGCGAAGAAAGGCCAGGCGATCTCCGCCACCGTGATCGTCCGCGAAGACGACTTCTGGCTGACCGACATCCAGCTCAGCAAACGCTGACCGCGCCGCCGCCCGCTCCCGGCCCGCGGGCGCCGGTTGTGCATCCCTTGCGTTTTTCGCCGCATCTCCTCAGCCCGCGGAATATTCGTTTGCCCGCCGCGCTCGCATCGACGATCATTCCGTCCGTCAATGAAACACCTCGTGTGGCTCTGGATCGCCGCCTTCTGCCTTGCCGTCGCGCAAGTGCCGCCGGTCGGTGCTGTCGTTGTCCATGCGAAGGCAAAGCCCTGCTGTCCCTGCGAGGGCAAATGCGGCATGCCGGCCTGCCCCGTCCCGGCCGCGGCGCCGCAATCGGCGTTCGACACCGCCCGGCCGCTCACCGTCGCCCGCCCGCAGGTCGGGCGCAACGCGGTCGCCCCTCGCCGCGCGGACCGGAAATTTTTTGCTTCGTTTGTTCCGCCGGCCGTCGCACCGGTCGACCCTTCGGCCCCGCTCGCGGTGCCGCCTGCGAGTGTGCCCCTGTTCCGGGCGCACTGCAGTTTTCTGATCTGAGGCTCCTGGCCTGAGTGTGCCCGCATCCCGCGGGCCGGGCCGCTGCGCGCGCCCCGATTCCGAAGCTCCGCCTCTTCGCGTGCAGTCTTCGTGTTGTTCGCTCCGCTTGATCCGTCTCGCCATGAACCTCTCGTCCGCAATTTCACTCGCCTGCCTCGCGTCCGCCGCGCTTCTCGCCGGCTGCCGCACGACCACGCCGGCCTACGAGCAGCACGCCCGCGATCGCCTCGCCGCCGCCCCGTCGCCCTCTCCGTCCCTCAACTCTCAACCCTCAACTCTCAACTCCGAGTCCCCCTCCTCGGACTTCGTCCGCTTCGCCGTCCTGCACCATCCGGCCGTCCGCGCCGCCTATGACGACTGGCGTGCCGCCGTCGCGTCCATCACGCCGGCGCGCTCGCTGCCCGATCCGCAGTTCACGTTTCAAGCCGACATCACCGACACGCTGATGACCTTCATGCCCGGGCTGATGTTCGACGTCATGGGCCCCGGCAAACGCGCCGCGATGGGCCGCGAAGCCGCCGCGGGCGCCGAGACCGCGCATCGCGCCTACGTCGCAGCCGTCCTCCGCGTCGCCGCCGAGGCCCGCCACGCCCTGATCGACCTCGCCTACGTCGAACAGTCCCGCCGCCTCTACGGCGCCACGATTCACGCGATCGACGAAACCCTCGCGCTCACCAATGCCGGCTACGCCACCGGCCGCGGCATGAATGCCTCTTTCGCCGAGCAGGCCCGCCTGCAAAACGAAGCCGCCCGGCATCACGCCCATCACGCCGCGCTCGACGACCAGCTCGTCGCCACCCGCGCGCGCTTCAAATCCGCGCTGGGCCTCGCGCCCGGCGACGCCGATCCGCCGTGGCCCGATCCCGGGCTCACCGCCACCACGCTCCCGCCCGCCGACGAGCTCTGGCGCCGCACCGCCGCCGCGAATCCCGACCTCGCGCAAATGCGCGCGATGGTCGACCTGGCCGTTGCGTCCGTCGAGGTCGCCCAAAAGTCCGGTGCGCCCGACTTCTCCGTCGGCGCCATGGCCGATCTCCGCGCCAACCCGCTGATGGTTCGCCCGACCGCGACCGTCTCGCTCCCGATCTGGCGTGATAAAATCGCCTCGACGATTGCCGCCGCCGGCGCCCGTCGCGCCGCCGCCACCGAGCGCCTGCAGGCGCGGGAGCTCGAACTCGCCTCCGAACTCGCGCAGCAGATCTTCATGGTGCGCGAGTCGGACCGCATGCTCGCCTATATCGACCGCACCGCGCTCCCGAATCTCGCGCGCACGCTCGACAGCCTCGAAGCCGGCGTCGCCTCCGGTGCGAGCGAGCCCGTCGCCATCGCCGAAACGCGCATGTCGCAGCTCGACCTCCAGCACGAGCGCCTCGATGCGCTTCGCGATCGCGAAAACGCCGTCGTCGATCTCCTCCTCCTCACCGCCGCCGTCGCACCCGCGGACTTCAACCATTCTTCCCAGGAATAATCATGCACCGTCACACCCTCACGCCAGCCGCCGCCCTGCCTCGCCGCAACGGCAGCGCCAGAGTTCTCCGTGTCCTCTGGATTGTTCTCTGCGCGCTCTGCGCCCCAAGCCTCCTCGCCGCGAAGCAGCTCTACACCTGCGGCATGCATCCGCAGATTATCCGCGACGAACCCGGCAACTGCCCGATCTGCGGCATGGCGCTCGTCCCTGTCCGCGACAACAACGCCGGCCAATCCCGCTCCGCCGCCGCGACGGAAGCCGGCGCCGACCGCGCCATCCACATCGACGCCGCGACCATCCAGCGCATGAACCTCAAGACCGGCGTCGTCACCCACGGCCCCGTCCTCCGCGAATTCCGCACCGTCGGCACCGTCGCCTACGACGAGTCCGGCCTGCGCGACGTCACCACCAAATACGAAGGCTGGATCGAAAAACTCTTCGTCGACCAAACCTGGACCGCCGTGAAGGCCGGCGACCCGCTCTTCGAAATCTACTCGCCCGATCTCTACAACGCCGAGCTCAACTACCTCGTCGCCCTCCGCAGCGAACGTAGCGCAGGCGTCCCGCCCGCATCAGTCGACCACCCGAACGACCGTCCCGCGAACGCCGACAACCCGCTCACGCGCGCCGCTCTCGCCCGCCTGCAACTCTTCGACGTCCCCGACAATTTCATCGCCGGGCTCGCCCGCACCGGCCAAGCCGCCCGCACCTTCATCTACCGCGCGCCCGCCGACGGCATCGTCATCGAAAAAATGGCGATCCAGGGCGGCATGATCAAACCCGGCGAGCTCATCTACCGCCTCGCCGATCTCTCCTCGGTCTGGGTGCTCGCACAGATCTACGAGCAGGACCTCGCCTTCGTTCGCCCCGGCCAGGAGGCGACCGTCCGCGTGACCTACGGGCCCGAGCACGTCGTGACCGGTCGCGTGCAAACCCTGCTGCCGCAGGTCGAGGAGCAAACCCGCACCGCCACCGCGCGCATCATCCTTCCGAATCCCGACGGCTACCTGCGCCCCGGCATGTTCGTCGACGTCCGTTTTGCCGCGAAACTCGCCGACGACGCCGTGCTCGTCCCCGATCTCGCCGTCGTCCGCAGCGGCGAACACAACACCGTCTTCGTCGCGCGCAACGACGGCTCCTTCATTCCGCGCGAAGTCCGCCTCGGCGCGCGCAGCCAGGGCGACCTCTACGAAGTCCTCTCCGGCCTCGCCGCCGGCGAACGCGTCGTCACCTCCGGCGAGTTCATGCTCGATTCCGAAAGCCAGCTCCGCGACGCGATCCAAAAGATGCTTGCCTCGTCCGAGGCCGGGCGCGTCGCCGTGCCCGCCGTGGCCTCGCGCGAAGGCCGGGTTCCCAACGCGCCGTTTCCCGCCACGTCCGATCTTCCCGATCGGCGGGTTGGGGATAACCCGTCCTACCCCTCCGTCGGCATGGCCGAGGCCACCCTGCTTCCTCCCGCCGCCCGCGCCGCGCTCGAATCGCTCGCCCGCACCACCGTCGACGCCAGCGAGTCCCTCGGCGCCGACGACTTCGGCGGCTACCAGAAAAAACTCCCGGCGATGCGCGCCGCGCTGGCTGCGTTCCTCGCCAGCGATCCGCTCGCCGCCCAGGGTCCGCTCGCGAAATACCGCGACGCCCTGCCCGATCGCGCCGATGTGACCGCCGCCCGCCGCGACTTCGCCTGGTTCAGCACCGCCGTCGCCGATCTCGTGCGTGAGAACCATCTCCAACACGCCGCCGGCTATCATATCTTCCAATGCCCGATGGCCCCCGGCATCGGCACCGGCCGCTGGCTCTCGCGCACCGCCAAAATCAAGAACCCCTTCTACGGTTCCGCCATGCTCGAGTGCGGCGACGAAATCAACTAGCCGCCCCAAGTGAAGTGTCACGTATTACGTGACACTTCCAAATTCCGCTGCTGCGGCGTCTCATGACCAATCAATAACCCATAACCCGTTTCCCCGTGCTCCAGCGCCTCATCGAATTCTCGCTCCGCAACAAGGCCCTCGTGCTCGCGGCCGCCGTCGCGATCGTCGCCGGCGGATTCTACGCGCTGCGCCGCATGCCGCTCGACGCGATCCCCGATCTCTCCGACACGCAGGTCATCATCTACACCGAGTGGCCCGGCCAGGCGCCGCAGATCGTGCAGGACCAGGTCACGTATCCGATCACGACGAAAATGCTCTCCGTGCCCGCCGCCAAGGTCGTGCGCGGTTACTCGTTCTACGGGTTCTCGTTCGTCTACGTCATCTTCGCCGACGGCACCGATCCCTACTGGGCGCGCAGCCGCGTCCTCGAATACCTCAACGGCCTCCAGGGCGACCTGCCGTCTGGCGTCACGCCGCGCCTCGGACCCGATGCGACCGGCGTCGGCTGGGCCTTCATGTATTCGCTCAACGCGAAACACCACGACCTCGCCGAGCTTCGCTCGATGCAGGACTGGTTTCTCCGCTACCAGCTCGCGAGCGTCGAGGGCGTCGCCGAGGTCGCGTCCGTCGGCGGCTTCGTGAAGCACTACCAGATCACCGTCGATCCGCACCGCCTCCACGCCTACAATCTTTCGCTCAACGACGTTGCGATGGCCGTGAAGCGCAGCAACGGCGAGGTCGGCGGCCGCTCGATCGAGATGGGCGAAAAGGAATTCATCCTCCGCGTCCGCGGCTACATCGACGGCCTCGATGACCTGCGCAAAGTCGCCGTCGGCCGCGGCCCCGGCGGCACGCCCGTCCTGCTCGGCGAGGTCGCCAACGTCCAGTTCGGCCCCGACATGCGCCGCGGCATCGCCGAGCTCAACGGCGAGGGCGAGACCGTCGGCGGCATCGTGGTCGTCCGCTACGGTGTCGACGTCCGCCGCGTGATCGCGGCCGTGAAGGCGCGCCTCGACCAGTCGATGAAAAGCCTGCCCGACGACGTGAGTTACACCGTCGCCTACGATCGCACCGCGCTCATCGATCGCGCCGTCGACACGCTCCAAGGCAAGCTCATCGAGGAAAGCATCGTCGTCGCGCTCGTCTGCCTGCTGTTTCTCCTCCATTTCCGCAGCGCGCTCGTCGCGATCGTGATCCTGCCCGTCGCCGTCCTCGCGTCGTTCGGGATCATGCAGTCGCAGGGCCTCAGTTCGAACATCATGTCGCTCGGCGGCATCGCGATCGCCATCGGCGCGATGGTCGACGCGGTCATCATCATGATCGAGAACGCCCACAAGCACCTCGAACACGATCGCGGCAAAAAACCGCACTGGGACATCATCCGCGACGCGTCGATCGAGGTCGGCCCGACGCTTTTCTACTCGCTGCTCGTCATCACCGTCTCGTTCCTGCCCGTGTTCACCTTGCAGGCGCAGGAGGGCCGGCTCTTCAAGCCGCTCGCCTTCACCAAGACCTACTCGATGGCCGCCGCCGCGCTGCTCTCCGTCACGCTGGCGCCGGTCCTCATGGGATTCTTCATCCGCGGAAAAATCCCGGCCGAGGAAAAAAATCCGATCAACCGTTTCCTCACCTGGCTCTATCACCCGCTGATCGATCTCGTGATCCGGTTCCGCTGGTTCGTCGTCGGCGGCGCCGCGCTGATCGTCGCCTGGGTTTTCTTTCCGTGGAACGCGCTCGTCGTCCGTCCGCTTCCCGCCGGCCCCGCCAAAACCTTCGCCGCGAAACTCAACCCGCTCTTCCCCTACCAAAGCCTCGGCTCCGAGTTCATGCCGCCGCTCTACGAGGGCGACCTGCTTTACATGCCGACGACGTTCCCCGGCATTTCGCCGACAAAGGCGCGCGAGGTTCTTCAACAAACCGACCGCATCATCCGCACCTTCCCCGAGGTCGCCGAGGTTTTTGGCAAAATGGGCCGTGCCGAAACCGCCACCGATCCCGCGCCGATGGACATGATCGAAACCACGATCACCCTGAAGCCCGAGTCCGACTGGCCCGCCGTCGACATCGCCGACGCCGGCGGCCACGTCATCGCCCACCGGCGCCGCACCGTCGCCGAGCTCACCGCCGCGATGAACGCCGCCGCCTCGCTCAACCACTTTTTCCCTTACCAGAGCCTCGGCTCCGAGTTCATGCCGCCGCTCTACGAGGGCGACCTGCTCTACATGCCGACGACCTTCCCCGGCATCGCGCCGACGAAGGCCCGCGAAGTCCTGCAGCAGACCGACCGCATCATCCGCACTTTCCCCGAAGTGAAGGTGGTCTTCGGCAAGATGGGCCGCG
>DASZPP010000230.1:0-13708 GCA_035549975.1 Opitutus sp. | reverse complement strand
GAGATGTCCCGCATTGATGGCATTGTGTCGTTCGAAGGCACCGTGCGCGGCAAGCGCAAGCTGGTCGTGGAGAACGAAGAAACCGGCCAGGAAGAAGAGCACCTCATCGCGACCGGCAAGCACATCATCGTGCAGCCCGGCGACGTCGTGCACAAAGGCCAGCACCTCACCGAAGGCGCGGCCGATCCGCACGAAATCCTCGAGATCCTCGGGCCCAGCGCGCTCTACGACTTCCTCATCTCCCAAGTCCAGGAGGTTTACCGCCTGCAGGGTGTGACGATCAACGACAAGCACATCGAGATCATCATCCGCCAGATGCTCCGCAAGGTCCGCATCACCGATCCGGGCGACACCGAGAACTTCTGGGGCGAGCAGGTCGACCGCGCGCTGTTCCTCGCGGAAAACAAACGCATCGAGGAAGCGGGCGGCAAGCCGGCCGAGGCCGAGCCGATCCTGCTCGGCATCACGAAGGCTTCGCTCGAGACCGAGAGTTTCATCTCGGCCGCGAGCTTTCAGGAGACGACCCGCGTCCTCACGGACGCTTCGACGCTCGGCAAGGTGGACCACCTGAAGGGCTTCAAGGAAAACGTCATCATGGGCCACTTGATTCCGGCGGGCACGGGTCTGCCGCAGTTCAAGAAGCTCAAGATCACGCTGCCCTTTGGGGCCGACTTGCCGGTCGAGTCCGAGCCGGCGGCCGCCTCGGAGGCGAGCTGATTCGCCGCGCGACACAGCGACATTCTCATTTCAAGCCGCGGGCTTTCGGGCTCGCGGCTTTTTCTTTTCCGCGGCGGACGCCCACTTCCCGCGGCGGGGCAGGGCACACGGCAAAAAAAGTTCTTGTCACCCGGACACCCCTCGCCGATGGTCTTAATCCCTCCCGCCAAAACCGAATATCGAGCCTAGCTCTATTCGGTTTATCGCCCGGCTTCACCGCCGGGCGTTTTTTTTGCGAAAATATTCCGGCGGTGAGGGAATCTTCTTGAATTCGGATCGGCGCGCGCGAGTTTCTCCGGTCCCACTTCTCTTCTGCGCGTTTTCAGCGTCGCCTGAAGAACGCTTTTTCCCTCGCGAACCGGGGCTCGAATCCCGTGATCCGCGAACCTGACTGATTTTCGCCAGAAAGTTCTTGCCGGACCATTCACCGGCGGTAGCGTCTTCCTCTTTTCTTCAATTTTCTCACCACTCGTATGCCGACGATCAACCAACTCGTGCGCAAAGGCCGCCGGAAGATCCGCGCCAAGTCGAAATCACCCGCCTTGGCCGGCAATCCGTTCCGCCGCGGGGTCTGCGTGCAGGTCATGACCCGCACGCCAAAGAAGCCGAATTCCGCCATCCGCAAGGTCGCGAAGGTCCGGCTCACGAACGGCAGCGAAGTCATTTCCTACATCCCGGACGAGGGGCACAGCCTGCAGGAGCACTCGATCGTTCTCGTGCGCGGCGGCCGCGTGAAGGATCTGCCCGGTGTGCGCTACCATATCGTCCGCGGCACCCTCGATGCCACCGGCGTGGAAAAACGCCGCCGCTCCCGTTCCAAATACGGCGTCAAGCGCCCGAAGGCCGCCAAGTAAGTTCGCGCTCTTTTCAACCCTCCGATTTCCTTTTGCCATGTCACGCCGCCACCGCGCCGAAAAACGTCACGTCGATCCGGACATCCGCTACAGCAGCCCGCTCGTTGCGCACCTCGTGAACGTCATCATGAAGAACGGCAAGAAGAACCTTGCCCAGCGCATCGTCTACGGCGCGTTCGAAAAGGTGTCGGAGAAACTCGAGAAGGGTGATCCCGTTGATCTCCTGCTCGGCGCGCTCGAAAACGCCCGCCCGCGGCTCGAGGTGAAGAGCCGCCGCGTTGGTGGCGCCACTTACCAGGTGCCGATCGAGATTTCTTTTGAACGCCAGGAAAGCCTCGCGCTCCGCTGGATTGTCGACGCGGCGAATGGCCGCAAGGGCATCCCGATGAAGGACGCCCTCGCCGCCGAGATCATCGACGCCTACAACAACACGGGCAACGTCGTCAAAAAGAAGGAAGACACCCACAAGATGGCGCAGGCGAATCGCGCCTTTGCCCACCTCCGCTGGTAACCAGAGTCCAGCCTGCTCGTTCATGTCCGCCACCGCCACACCTGTCATTTCCATCGTCACCGACAAGGCGAAGGTTTCCCCGGCCAACGCCAAGGATCGTCCGTTCCCGCTCGAATGGACGCGCAACATCGGGATCGCCGCGCACATCGACGCCGGCAAGACCACGACGACCGAGCGAATTCTTTTCTACTCCGGTGCCGTCCACAAGATGGGCGAGGTCCACGAGGGCACGACGGTGACCGACTGGATGGAGCAGGAGCGCGAGCGCGGCATCACGATCACCGCCGCCGCCATTTCCTGCGCGTGGAACGCCTCCGTCGGTCCATGGAAGGGAATCAAGCAGCGCATCAACATCATCGACACCCCCGGTCACGTGGATTTCACCGCCGAGGTCGAGCGCTCGCTGCGGGTGCTCGACGGCGCGGTCGCCGTGTTCTGCGCGGTCGCCGGCGTGCAGCCGCAGTCTGAGACGGTCTGGCGCCAGGCGAACAAATACAAGGTGCCGCGGATCGCCTTCATCAACAAGATGGACCGCACCGGCGCGGACTTCTTCCGCGCCGTGGCCGAGATGCGCGAGAAGCTCAAGGCCAACGCGCACCCGCTGTTCCTGCCGATCGGCAAGGAGGAGAATTTCTCCGGTCTCGTCGACCTGGTGCAGAACGCCGCCTACTCCTTCGAAGACGCCGCGGACGATCCGCTCGGCATCAACGCCAAGACCATTCCGATCCCGGCCGAAATCGCCGCGCAGGCGAAGGAATATCGCGAGAAGCTGATCGAGGCCGTGTCCGATTTCGACGATGTCATCGCCGAGAAATATCTCGGCGGCGAGGAGATCTCGGTCAACGAGCTGATGCTCGGCGTGCGCAAGGCGACGATCTCGCTCCAGTTCACCGGCGTCGTGCCCGGCTCGGCGTTCAAGAAAAAGGGCGTGCAGCGCCTGCTCGATTGCGTGGTCAATTACCTGCCGAGCCCGATCGACGTTCCGCCGATGCAGGGGCAGGACAGCGACGGCAAGGAAGTCGAGGCCGTCGTCGACGACAAGGCGAAGGTCGCGGGCCTGGCGTTCAAGCTCTGGACCGATCCGTTCGTCGGCAAAATCGTTTTCTACCGCGTCTACACCGGCGCGCTGAAGAAGGGCACGTCGCTCTACAATCCGCGGACGCGCCGCAGCGAGCGGGTCTCCCGGCTCGTCCTCATGCGAGCGATGGACCGCGAGGAAATCGATATAGCCTATTCGGGTGACATCTGCGCGCTCGTCGGCGTGAAGGATGTAATCACCGGCGACACGCTGTGCGACGAGGACTACGACATCCGCCTCGAGCCGCCGTCCTTCCCCGAGCCCGTCATCTCGATGTCCATCGAGCCGAATTCCAAGGCCGACCAGGAAAAGATGGGCACCGCGCTCCAGCGCCTCGTGGCCGAGGATCCCACCCTGCGGGTCAAGACTGACCAGGATACCGGCCAGACGATTCTCGCCGGCATGGGCGAACTGCACCTCGACATCATCCGCGACCGGATGAAGCGCGAGTTCAAGGTCGAGGCCACCGCCGGCAAGCCGCAGATCGCCTATCGTGAGACCGTTCACGCGAAGGCCGACGGCGAGGGCAAATTCATCCGCCAGTCCGGCGGCAAGGGCCAATACGGCCACGTCATCGTCAAGCTCGAGCCGAACGAAAAGGGCAAGGGCATCGAGGTCGTCAACGAGATCGTCGGCGGCGCGATTCCAAAGGAATTCATCAAGCCTTCCACCGACGGCATCATGGAAGGCTGCAACAACGGCGTCGTCGCCGGCTACCCGGTCGTCGATGTCATCGTGCGCATCGTCGACGGCACCTTCCACGAGGTCGACTCGTCGGAACTCGCGTTCAAGATGGCCGGCATTTTCGCGTTCAAGGACGCGATGAAGAAGGCGAACCCGATCCTGCTCGAGCCGATCATGCACGTCGAGGTCACCACGCCCGAGGATTATCAGGGCGATCTCATGGGCGACATCAACCGCCGCCGCGGCACGATCCAGGGCATCGAGAACAAGGGCGGCGCGTGCATCATCAACGCCCACATCCCGCTCGAGACATTGTTCGGTTACGTCACCGACATCCGCTCGCTCTCGAAGGGCCGCGCCTCCGCGTCGGTCACGCCGTCGCATTTCGAGCAGGTGCCGAATTCACTCCTCACGAAGATCGTCGAGACTTCCTCGAAAGCCCCGGCCCGCACGTAACCCTCGTTCTTTGCCACCCATGAAAGGTCAACGCATCCGCATCAAGCTTCAGGGCTTCGACTATCGCGTCATCGATCAGTCCGCCCTCGAGATCGTCGAGACCGCCAAGCGCTCCGGCGCGCGCGTCTCCGGTCCCATCCCGCTGCCGACCCGCATCGACAAGCTCTCCGTCAACCGCTCCCCGCACGTCGACAAGAAGTCGATGGAGCAGTTCGAGACGCGCACGCACAAGCGCCTCATCGATATCATCGAGCCCACCGCGCAAACCGTGGACGAGCTCAAGAAACTCAACCTGCCCTCGGGCGTGGACATCACGATCAACGTCTGACGAACCACCCCCGTAACTAACATCTACAGTTAGCAGCTGCCTGTGTCCCGCGCCGCGGAACCGCCAGGCCTCTCGCTAAAGTAGGTCCTTAAACGGAACCATCCACCTACCGCTTAGCCCATGATCTCATCGCTTCTAGGCAAGAAACTCGGCATGACGCAGGTCTACGACGCACAAAACGTGCTCGTGCCCGTCACCGTGGTCGAAGCCGGCCCCTGCGCCGTCGTGCAGGTCAAGACCACCGAGACCGACGGCTACAACGCCGTCCAGATCGGCTTCTCGAAGAAGAAGGCCAAGAACACGCCCGCCGGCGAAAACGGCCACGCGAAAAAGGCCGGCCTCGCCGACACACCACGCGTCCTCAGCGAAGTCCGCCTCGACGCGGCGCCCACGCTGAAGGTCGGCGACGTCGTCAACGTCACCGCCTTCACCGAAGGCCAGTTCGTCGACGTGATCGGCGTCACGAAGGGCAAGGGCTTTCAGGGTGTCGTCCGCCGCTGGCGCGTCGCGGGCGGTCCCGCCGCCCACGGCTCGATGTTCCACCGCCGGATCGGCTCGATCGGCATGCGGCAGACGCCCGGCCGCTCGTGGAAAAACCAGACGATGCCCGGCCACATGGGCAGCCAGAAGCGTACGGTGCAGAACCTGCGCGTCGTGAAAATCATCCCCGACAAAAACCTCCTCCTCGTGAAGGGCGCGATCCCCGGCGCGAACGGCGACGACGTGCTCGTCCGGGCCGCCATCAAGGGCCAGCCGAAAGCCACCGCCTGAACCGCCCAGCCGACACTGCCATGAAACTCACCGTTTTTAATTCCGACGGCACCCAGAGCTCCGAAAAGGAGTTCGGCCTGCCGACCTTCGAGGGCGACAAGGGCCTGCAGGCGGTCAAGGAAGTGATCGTCGCGATCAACGCCAACAACCGCCAGGGTACGCACTCCACGAAAACCCGCGGCGAAGTCCGCGGCGGCGGCAAGAAGCCGTTCCGCCAAAAGGGCACCGGCCGCGCCCGCGCCGGCTCGATTCGTTCCCCGCTCTGGAGCGGCGGCGGCGTCGTCTTCGGCCCGAAGCCGCGCGACTACTCGAAGAAGGTGAACCAAAAAGTGAAGCAGCTCGCATTCAGCCGCGCGCTCTTCGACCGCGCGACTGCCGGCGAGCTCGTCGCCATCGAGAAGTTCGAATTTGCGCAGCCGAAAACCAAGCTCGCGAACCAGGTCGTCGGCCGCATCGCCCCCGAGGGCAAGGTGCTGCTCGTCGACGCGCCGTTCGCGCCCGAGGCGACCCGCGCCATCCGCAACATCGAGCGCGTTTCGCTGCAGGAGGCCGCGAAGCTCAATACCCTCGATCTCGCCCACTACAAGAAGATCGTCGTCAGCACCAAGGCGCTCGAAACCATCATCGCCCGCGTCAACGGAGGGAAGAACTGATGCAAGCCGACAAGATCCTCAAACTCGTCCGCCTGTCGGAAAAATCGAACAAGCTCAGCTCCGAGCTGGGACAATACACGTTCGAAGTCCACGGCCACGCCAACAAGCACCAGATTGCCGCGGCCATCGAGCAGACCTTCAAGGTCACCGTCCGCCGCGTGAACACGCTGACCTACCGCGGCAAAAACAAGAAGAGCCGCCAGGGCCGGCCCAGCGTCGGCTCCGATTACAAGAAGGCGATCGTGACGCTGAAATCCGGCGACAAGATCGAGCTCGTCTGACGCACCCCGCGATCCGGAGACATCCACCATGCCTATCCATTCCTTCCGTCCTCTCACCGCGGCGAGCCGGTTCACGTCGCTGAACAAGCAGACCGAGCTCACGAAGAAACGGCCCGAGCGCGCGCTCACCCAGCCGAAGCCCAAGAGCGGCGGCCGCAACGTTTATGGCCGCGTCACCTCGCGCCATCGCGGCGGCGGCCACAAACAGCTTTATCGCATCGTCGACTTCAAGCGCGACATCCTCGACCTGCCGGCGAAGGTCCAGGCGCTCGAGTATGATCCCGGCCGCACGGCGAATCTCGCCTTGGTCTCTTATACGAACGGGGAGAAGCGCTACATCCTCGCACCAAAGGGCCTCAAGGTCGGCGACAAGATCTTCGCTTCAAACAAGGCGACGACGAACGACTACAACGTCGGCAACAACTTTCCCCTGGCCATCATCCCGCCCTCGACGCGCCTGCATTGCGTCGAACTCGTCCCGGGCCGCGGCGCGCAGATCGCGCGGAGCGCGGGCGCGGGCCTCGAGCTCGTCGCGCTCGAGAACGGGCAGGCGACGCTCAAGATGCCTTCCGGCGAACTTCGCTACGTGAACCAGAAGTGCCGCGCGACGATCGGCGAGGTCGGCAACGGCGACCACAATCTCCAGTCTCTCGGCAAAGCCGGCCGCAAGCGCTGGCTCGGCGTCCGTCCGACGGTCCGCGGCATGGCGATGAACCCGGTCGACCACCCCAACGGCGGCGGCCAGGGCAAGTCGAAGGGCGGCGGCGGCCGCCAGCAGCTCGTGTCGCCGTGGGGCCAGCTCGCGAAGGGCTTCCCGACGCGCCGCCGTTCGAAGCAGTCGAACGCGCAGATCATCGTTCACCACAACGGCCGCAAGCCGCGCGGTCAGAAGTAACCCCAACTTACCCTCTCATCGCCCATGGCACGTTCCATCAAAAAAGGCTTCTTCGTCGACAACCACCTGCTCGAAAAAATCGAGAAGGCGGCGAAGTCCGGCGCGCGCAAACCGATCCAGACCTGGTCCCGCCGCTCGACGATCACGCCCGACTTCGTCGGCCACACGTTCAATGTGCACAACGGCAAGGCCTTCGTCGCCGTTTACGTCACCGAGAACATGGTCGGCCACAAGCTCGGCGAGTTCGCCCTCACGCGCATCTTCAAGGCGCACGGCGGCATGACCCGCAAAGAAATTTAACCCAACTCGTCCGACTCATCTCGCAACCAAAAGGGTAGGGCGACGCCTCCGGCCAAGCCGCTATCGCCGAAACCAAAACCAAACCGCTTCGGAATCCTCCCGACCACCATGGAAGTTCAAGCTCTCACCCGCAACGCGCGCATGTCGCCGAAAAAGATGCGCGACGTTTCGCGCCTCATCCAGGGCCGCAAGGCCTCGGAAGCGGCCGACTACCTCGCGCTCATTCCGCGCAAGTCCGCCCGCCTGATCGCGAAGACGCTGAAGAGCGCGATCGCGAACGCCGAGAACAACAACAACCTCTCGGCCGACAGCCTTACCGTGAAGCTCGCATTGATCGAGAACGGCCCCGTGCTGAAACGCTTCAAGGCGGCCGCCCGCGGTTCCGCCTCCCCGCGCCGCAAGAAAATGTCCCACATCCGCATCGTCCTCACCGACGGCGAAACCAATTCCTAACATGGGCCAAAAGACCAATCCCGTCGGTTTCCGTCTCGCCGTTCGCCGCAACTGGCAGTCCCGCTGGTATGCGACGAAAAAGGATTTTTCGAAGCTCCTCCACGAGGACCAGGTGATCCGCGAAAAACTCATGGAGAAACTGAAGCAGGCCTCCGTGCCGCGCATCTTCATCGAGCGCGCGTCGAACCGGGTCCGCGTCAAGATCTACACCGCCCGCCCCGGCATCGTCATCGGCCGCAAAGGCCAGGAGATCGAGAAGATCAAGGACGAGCTCGCGAAGCTCACGGGCAAGGAAATCCTCCTCGATATCCAGGAGGTCAAGAAGCCCGAGATCGAGGCGCAGCTCGTCGCCGAGAATGTCGCCCTCCAGCTCGAGCGCCGCATCGCGTTCCGCCGCGCCATGAAGAAGGCCGTCGAAATGGCCATGACGCTCGGCGCGGAAGGCATCCGCATCCAGTGCTCCGGCCGCCTCGGCGGCGCGGACATCGCCCGCCGCGAATGGCAGCGCAAGGGCCGCGTGCCGCTCCATACCCTCCGCGAGAACATCGATTATGGTTTCTCCGAGGCCCATACCGTTTACGGCAAGATCGGCGTCAAGTGCTGGATCTGCAAAAAGGAGTCCGACAACAACTGATGCCATTTATGATTTACGAAGGACGATTTACGATGGGGAAAACGCCGCGTGGAATCGTCGAAGCGATTCAATCGTAAATCGAAAATCGTAGTTCAAAAATCCTTCTTCCATGGCTCTCGCACCCGCCCGCACCAAATACCGCAAATCCCAGAAAGGCTCCCGCGCCGGCAATGCCAAGCGCGGCAATACGCTCGCCTTCGGCGATTTCGGCCTGCAGTCGCTCACCCGCGGCCCGATGACCGGGCAGCAGATCGAGGCGGCGCGCGTTACGATCTCGCGCCACCTGAAGCGCAAGGGCAAACTCTGGATCCGCGTTTTCCCGCACAAGCCGGTCACCAAGAAACCCGCCGAGGTCCGCATGGGCCAGGGCAAGGGCCCGGTCGAGTTCTACGTCGCCGTGATCAAGCCCGGCGCGGTGCTCTTCGAACTTGCCGGCGTGCCGATCACCGTGGCCCGCGAGGCCTTCCGCCTCGCCGATGCCAAGCTTCCGTTCCACTGCCGCTTCATCGCGCGCGAAGGCGTCGTCGCCTGATTAACTTTTAAAAATTCCCGTCATGACCGCGAAAGAAATCCGCGAACTCGCGCCCGCCGAGATAGCCACCAAACTCCGCGAGACCCGCGAACAACTCCTCCAGCTCCGCCTGCGCAAGCAGACCGGCCAGGTCGAGAAGACCCACGAGCTGCGCACGCTCCGCAAGGACATCGCGCGCATGGAGACCATCGCCACGGAAAAGTCGAAGAAGGCCGCCGCGGCCTGAGCGCGGAAACCGCAACGCCAAAACCAAACTGAATTTTCCCATGTCTTCCGCCACCGGCCAGCGCAGCCAGCGCAAAACCCTGATCGGCTTCGTCAGCAGCCGCTCGGGCGACAAGTCCGTCAAGGTCACCGTGCCCTTCAAGACGCCGCACCCGCTTTATCACAAGGTCGTCAACCGCCAGACCGTGCTCCACGTCCACGACGAGAAGAACGAGGCGCACGTCGGCGACAAGGTCGAGGTCATGGAGACCCGCCCGCTCAGCCGGCTGAAGCGCTGGCGCATCGTCTCGATCGTGCAGAAGGCCGTCGTCGCGGAAGGCCGCGCGATCAGCGAGGTGGATGTCGCCGAGCAGGTGCCGACGAAGACCGCCGCGCCGAAGGAAACCGCCGCCCCGGCGGAAAAGCCCGCGCCGCAAACCTGATCATTTTCGAAAACCTAATCTCCCCGGAGGCCCGCCATGATCCAACTGCGTTCCATCCTCGATGTCGCCGACAACACCGGCGCTCGCAAAGCCGCCATGATCTCCCGTCAGGGCCAGAACACGGACACCGCCGCCGTCGGCGACATTGTCACGGTTCACATCAAGCAGAGCTCGACGGAGGCCACCGTGAAGAAGGGCGAGGTCTGCAAGGCCGTCGTCGTTCGCACGAAGGCCCCGATCCGGCGCTCCGATGGCAGCTACCTGCGTTTCGACAGCAATGCCGTGGTGATCATCGACGCCACCAACAATCCGCGCGGCACGCGCATCTTCGGCCCGGTCGCCCGCGAGCTCCGCGCGAAGAACTTCATGAAGATCATCTCGCTCGCGCCGGAGGTTCTCTAACATGGCCCAGAAATTCCACATCAAGCGCGGCGATGCCGTCGTCGTGATCGCCGGCTCCCAGAAGGGCAAGTCCGGCAAGGTGCTCGAGGTGCTGCCGGCGAAGCAGCGCGCGCGCGTCGAGGGCCTGGCGCTGGTGAAGCGCCACCTGAAGAAGTCGCAGGACAACCCGCAAGGCGCGATCGCCGAGCGCGAGGGTTCCATCCACGTCTCGAACCTGATGCTCCAGTCGGTGTTCGACGCGAGCAAGCGCCGCAAACCCGAACCCGCCAAGTAAGCACTGCACGCTTGCCAAGCCCGCCGCCCGCCTGCGTTACTGATCCTTTTCCCAATCGAAACATCTCACCCATTGCCTCCGGGTCGGTAATCCGGTCGCCACGAAAATGAGTTACGTTCCCTCCCTCAAGAAACTCTACGACGAGCAGGTCGTGCCCGAGCTCGTGAAGAGCCGCGGCTACAAGAACAAGCACGAGGTGCCGAAGCTGGTTAAGATCAACCTGAACGCCGGCATCGATGCCGAAGCGGACAAGAACCAGATCGCCGACGTGCAGCGCGACCTCGGGCTCATCGCGGGCCAGAAGCCGGTGCTCGCGAAGTCCCGCAAGGCCATCGCGAATTTCAAGTTGAAGCAGGGCCAGGTCGTCGGTTGCCACGTGACGCTCCGCGGCCCGTCGATGTGGGAGTTCCTCCAGCGCCTCATCGCCGTCGCGCTGCCGACCATCCGCGACTTCCGCGGCGTTCCGACCAAGCTCGACGGCCAGGGCAACTACAACCTCGGCGTCACCGACCACACGATTTTCCCCGAGATCACCGTCGAGAACGTGAAGAAACACATGGGCCTCGACCTGACCATCGTTACGACCGCCAACACCGACGACGAAGGCCGCGACCTGCTTCGCCTGCTCGGCCTGCCTTTCCGCCGCACCGAGGCGGCCCCGAAACCCGCTCACGCCGCCTGATACCACCATGCCGAAAACCTCCGCCATCGAACGCAACAAGAAGCGCGTGCGCCTCGTCGAGAAACACGCGAAGAAGCGCGCCGAGCTGAAGGCGACCCTCCTCAACCCCGCCACGACCGACGAGGAGTTCTTCGCCGCGCAGAAGAAGCTGCAGAAGCTCCCGAAAAATTCCTCGCCTGTGCGCATCCGCAACCGCTGCTCGCTCAGCGGCCGCCCGCGCGGCTACAACCGCCGCTTCGGCGTTTCGCGCATCCAGTTCCGCGAGCTCGCGCTCGCGGGCAAAATCCCCGGCGTCACGAAATCCTCCTGGTAAACAGGGCAGGGCGGGTCTCGGCCCGCCCCACCGAAAACCGCACTGCACGTCAGCACTTATCAACACTTCTCAACAGATTTCCTCTGCCGGAAGTCGGATATGATCCGGCCGAGCCTCACCAACATCCAACATGACTGATCCCATCAGTGACTTCCTCACCCGGCTGCGCAACGCCTCGAAAGCCCAGCAGGCCGAAACCAGCTCGCCGCATTCGAAATTGCGCGAGGCCATCGCCGTCATCCTCAAGGCCGAGGGCTACATCGCCGACTACAAGCCCGGCACCGACGCGCAGGGCCACAAGACGCTCGTCGTGTCCCTGAAATATGTGGACGGCGCGCCCGCCATCACCGGCCTCACGCGCGTTTCCACGCCCGGCCGCCGGCTTTACTACGGCTACACCGAAATCCCGCGCGTCCTCAACGGCCTCGGCATCAGCATCGTCTCCACGTCGAAGGGCCTGATGAAGGACGCCGACTGCCGCCGCAACAAGGCCGGCGGCGAACTCCTCTGCAACGTCTGGTAACCGCACCGCATCATGAGCCGCATCGGCAAACAACCCGTTCGAATCCCCGACAAGGTGAAGGTCTCCGTGAACAACGGCACCGTGCTCGTCGAGGGCCCCAAGGGCAAAGTCCAGAAGACGTTCGCCTCCGCCGTGAAGGTCACGGTCGAGGAGAAGAAGGTCACGTTCGCTCCCACGGAAGAGTCGCGCTTCGCGAAGGCGATGTATGGCACCGCCCGCTCCGTCGTCGCCGGCATGGTCAAGGGCGTGACGGTCGGTTATGCGAAGGAGCTCGAAATCCAGGGCGTCGGCTTCAAGGCCGCGCTCAAGGGCAAGCAGCTCGACCTCGCGCTGGGTTATTCGCACCCGATCCTGATGGACATTCCGGACGGGATCAAAATCACCGTCACCGATCAGACCAAGCTCAAGGTCGAGGGCGTGGACAAACAGCTCGTCGGCGCCATCACCGCGGAGATTCGCGGCTACTACCCGCCGGAACCTTACAAGGGCAAGGGCGTTCGCATCGTCGGCGAGCACGCCGAACGCGTCCGCCGCAAGGAAGGCAAGACCGTCGCCTGATCGTAATCATCGTTTTTCCCGGGACACCGTCCATGAATACCATTCGCAAAGCCGAACTCCTCCAGAAACGCCGCTGGCGGATCCGCAAGAAAGTCAAAGGCACCGCCGCCCGTCCGCGCCTCTCCGTGCGCTTCACCGCGAAGCACATCTATGCGCAGGCGGTCGACGACGACGCCGGCCGGACGCTCGTATTCCTCGGCACGCTCGATCCCGAGCTCCGCTCGAAGAAACTCGCCGCCAACCTGAACGGCGCGAAGACCCTCGGCGGCGCCTTTGCCGCCAAGGCGAAAGCCGCCGGCATCGGTGCGGTCGTGTTCGACCGCAGCGGCGCCAGCTACCACGGCAAGGTCAAATCGTTCGCCGACGCCGCCCGCGAAGGCGGCCTCCAATTCTAATCCTGCATGAGCACCGAACCCGCTCCCGAATCCACCCCGGCGCCTGAAACCGCGGCCACCGAGACCGCCGCGCCCGCGCCGACCCGCCAGCCCCGTCAATTCAACCGCGGTCCCCGCCGCGACGGCGGCGGTCCCCGCCGTGATGGCGGCCGTCGCGACAATCGCGACACCGCTGCGGCCGGCGAAGGCCCGGCGATGATCGAAAAGGTCGTCTTCATCAACCGCTGCGCCAAGGTCGTGAAGGGTGGCCGCCGCTTCAGCTTCGCGGCGCTCGCCGTCGTCGGCGACGGCAAGGGCAAGCTCGGCATCGGCTACGGCAAGGCCAACGAGGTGCCCGACGCGATCAAGAAGAGCACCGCGCACGCCCACAAGCACATGGTCAACGTGAAGCTCAAGGGCGACACGATCCCGCACGACGTGCTCGGCCAGTACGACGGCGGCAAGGTTCTCCTGCGGCCCGCCTCGCCCGGCACCGGCCTGATCGCCGGCGGCGGCGTCCGCGCCGTCCTCGAGGCGGCCGGCGTCAAGAACGTGCTCACGAAGTCGATGGGTTCCAACAACCACATCGCCGTCGTGCACGCCACGCTCAACGGCCTCCTCCAGCTCCGCCTGCAGGACGACATCACGTCGATCCGCACGAAGACCGAGGCCGCCAGCGCCTGATCCGCGCGCTGCTTTTCATCCGAGTCCCGCCCCGCATGTCCGCAGGGTGGGGCGCCCCCATCGAGGAACACTTATGAAACTTCACGAACTCAGGAACGTTAAGG
>DASZPP010000229.1:0-16394 GCA_035549975.1 Opitutus sp. | reverse complement strand
TCCGATCGTCGACCGCATGGTCCGGATGGACCTGCGCATCATCACCATCGATGTCCCGAAACAGGAGGTCATGACGCGCGACAACGTCCCCGTGGCCGTCGACGCCGTCGTCTATTTTCGCGTCGTCGATCCCGAGGCCGCCGTGGTGAAGGTGGAAAATTTCCTCAAGGCCACCTCGCTCATCGCGCAGACCACCCTGCGCAGCGTCGTCGGCCAGGCCGAACTCGACGACCTCCTCGCCCACCGCGAGAAGATCAACCTCACGCTCCAGGAGATCATCGACCGCCAGACCGACCCGTGGGGCGTCAAGGTGACGGCGGTCGAAGTGAAGGACGTCGCGCTGCCCGACAACATGAAGCGCGCCATGGCCCGCCAGGCCGAGAGCGAGCGCGAGCGCCGCGCCAAGGTCATCAACGCCGAGGGCGAATACCAGGCCGCCGAGAAGCTCGTGCAGGCAGCCGCCATGATGGACAAAGAGCCCATCGCCCTTCAGCTCCGCTTCCTCCAGACGATGCGCGAAATCTCCGGCGAACGGAACACGACCACCTTCCTGCCGATCCCGCTCGATATCCTCAGCCCGTTCATCAAGCGAACCGTCGAGGAGCTGAAGAAGTAGCCGTGGCCCCTGGTAGGGCGGGTCTCAGACCCGCCACACCCGATTGCTCCCGCACTTTGGCGTGCGGCCATTCGCCGTCGCTTTCCCCGCGACCGGCCCGGATCAAATGGAGGCGCGACGCCCTCGTCGCGCAGCGACCGTAAAACGCAGCGAGGGCGCCGCGCCTCCATCGAACGGATCGTTCAATCCGGGCTAGTTCGCCGGCACGAGTCGGTCCGTCACATCCACGCCGTCCTCCACGAGCCGCGCCTGGTTCGCCTGCGCCGGCAGTGTGTGGCCGCCGGAATCCGTGCCGTCGGTGAACTGCAATCGCGTGATCCCGCTCACCTGCACCGGCGCGCCATTCCCCTGGAGCAAATCGCCTCCGGTGATCCGCGTGTCCTCATCTGCGGCGCCGAGCAAAATCACCGGCGTCGCGGAATCCGCAGCGCTCATATCCTCGAGATACACCGGCCCGGTGAACTCCACGCCCGGCGCATAGACGCCTGTCCAGCCCGTCGTGTCCGCATAGCTCGCATCGCCGGTGAACAAACCGCCGAACGCGCCGCTCGTGCTCGCAAGGTCGACGAGCGCGACGTCCGCCACCCCGTCGTAGTCCACGCCGTCGCGGAACAGGCTCTGGTCGATCGCCGTCGCCCGGCCGACGGTGAAGATCGCCACATTCGTCGTCGCGTCCGCACCGGTCACCGTCACCGTCGCATGCCCCTTCATGTACACCATGCCGGGCTGGTTGTAGTTCACCGGCGCGGCCGGCCCGCTCGGGTTGGCGAGCTTCACGCTCAGCACGCCCGCGCCCGAAAATTCCACCTGCACGATGTCGTCGCTCAAGTCCACATACGACACGCGCGTGACCTGCCCCGGATCCGCTTTCACACTGACCGCCGGGCCGGTGAGCAGGACTTGATCGTAGATATTGCCGTTCGGGTGATGGATGTCCGTCCCGACTTCCCGGCCGTCGCCCGCCAGCTTGCCGTCGAAGGTCGGCTCCAGCGGCACCGGCGCACTGGTCGTCGACACGCCGCCGGCGGTGGCCACCACATCGTAGAACCCGACATCCGCCGGCCCCACGCCGGAGACCGTGAAGCTCGCATCCGTCGCGCCCGAAATCGGCACGCCGTTCTTTTCCCATTGGTAGGTCACTGCGGATCCGCCGCCACCCGCCGCCGCGGTGAACGTCGCGCTTCCGCCGATCGCCACCGTCGCTTTCACCGGCGCGGTCGTCAGCGCGGGCAGGATCGTCAGCGTGCGCGTGACGGATCCCGTATACCGACCCGATACGGTCGCGTTTACCAGGTAGCTGCCGGCCGCCTGCGGGACGGCTGCGTGAAGCGGATTGGGCGTGTTGAGCCAATACGTGAAATCCACATGCAAGCCCGCCGGATCCGTTGTCGCGGACACCGTCTTCACCGTGCCGTCGTAAACCTGCACGAGATTGCCGAGCGTGATCTGCGCTGAGCCCAAGTCGAAAGACTCCGTGGTCAGCGTCAGCGTGCCGCCGGCAATGCTGAACGTGCCGACGATCCCCGCGCCGAGATTCGTCGCGCTGAAATCCGCCGCGCTGAACGTCGTGCTCCCGAATGTCGCCAGCGTGTAGGTCGCCCCGGCGCGGCCCGTCCCTTGGAAATCGAAGGCGAACGTGCTGCCCGTCCCTTTCGTGAACGCGCCCGTGATCGCCAGCCGGTCGGAGGTGTTGTCGCTGTTGCTCAGCTCGAAGGCCAGCGGCGTCGCCGAACCGTTCCACGTCAGGTTGCCGCCGATGGACAGCGTGCCGATCGAGTTGCCGGGGGCAACCGCGCCGCCGGTCGCGATCGTGACATCCCCATTGATCGTGCCGTTGCCGCCGAGAAAGCCGCCGCTGTTGATGATCACCGCGCTGCCGGCCGCGAGCGAGCCGTTCACGCTGAGCTTGCCGGCGTTGACCGTGGTCTCGCCGACATAGGTGTTGGTGCCGGTGAGGATCAGGTTGCCCGTGCCGGTCTTGGTCAGTCCGCCCGTGCCGCTGAGGACACCCGAGAAAGTCGTGCCGGTGTTGTCGCTGCCGGCGGTAAGGATGGCGCTGGTGAGCGCGAAATTGCCGGAGCCGGAAAGGTTCGGGAGCGCGAGGGCGAATCCGCCGAGATCGAGCGTCGCGCCGCTCGCGACGGAGAGCGTGCCGGTGCCAAGCGCGCTCGCATTGCCGAGCACGAGCGTGCCGGCGCTCACGGTCGTGCCGCCGCTGAACGTGTTCGCGCCCGACAGGGTGGCCGAGCCACTGCCGGTCTTCGTGAGCGAGCCGTTGCCGCCCAGCACGAGGCTCACCGTGCCGCTCTGCACCGCGTAGGCATCGCTCGTGAGCGTCCCGTTCTGGATCGTGCCGATCGCGCCGGTGCCGAAATCGAGCGTCGGCACGTTGACGGTGAATCCGCCGAGATCGAGCGTCGCGCCGCTGGCCACGCTCACCGTGCCGGTGCCGAGCGCACCGGCGCCGCCCAACGCGAGCGTGCCCGCACTCACGATCGTGCCGCCGCTGAACGTGTTCGCGCCCGAGAGCGTGAGCGTGCCGGAGCCCGCTTTGGTCAGTGCGTTGCCGCCACTGATCACGGAAGTCACGGCCGCGTTGTTGCCGTTGGTGTCGATCGTGCCGCCGCCGGCGCCGAGCGACATCGGCGTGGAGAAGGACAGGTTCGCGCCGTTCACGAGCAGCGTGCCGCCGGTGAACACCGCGCCGGCGCTCCCGGTCGTCGCGAGCGCGCCCGCGCGGTCGGCGACGAAGGTCGCGCCGGTGGCGAGCATCGCGTTGCCGTCGGTCGCGATGCCCGGGAACAGCGGGTTGGTGTTGGTCGCGATCGTCGCCGGGGTGTTCGCCGTCAGCGCTCCCGTGCCGGCGTCGATGGTCCACATCGACAGGTTGTTGTTGCCGTTATCGGCTGCATAAAGGAACGCGCCATCCGCGCTGATCGCGAGTCCGGCCGGACTCGTGGTGCTGGTCACATCGGCCGCGATCGTCGAATTGTCCGACGTGTTGTATTGCGCAATTTGGTTTAGGGTTTCCTTGGAGACGTAGTAGTGGAGCCCATCGGGGCTGACCGCGATCCCGATGGGAGTCCCACCCTGCGGCAAGATCGCGGTCACCGTATCGGTCGAAGTATCGACCACGGAGACCGACTGGCTCGAACCGTTACCCACGTAGAGCTTCGAGCCGTCCGGCGTGATCGCGGCGCTGACGGGCTGACTGCCGACCGGCACGGTGGCAACCACGGTGTTGCTGGATGTGTCGACCACGCTGACGTCGTTGCTGCTCTGATTCACCACGTAAAGGCGAGTGCCGTCCGGCTTGAGGACGAGCCAGCGCGGACCTGTGCCGGGGGTGATCGTGCCGGGGGCGGAGAGCTGGCCGGTTGTCGAATCGACCGAGTAAACCACGACCGTGTTGGCGGCGTGATTCGCCAGATAGAGCTTCGTGCCGTCGGGACTGAGCACGACGCCATTCGGGCCATTCACGCCGGTCGTGATGGTTTGCACGACAGCCAGGGTGCTCGTGTCGATCACGTTCACGGAATCGGGACCGTCGACGGTGACGTAGGCGAAGGCCTGATCGCCGCGCACAGCCGCGGCAAACGCACCACTGGCCAGCGTGATATTGCCGAGCGACACGAGCGTGCCGTCGGGGTTGCCACTGAAAACCCGGACCGAGCCGCTCTGTGTCACGAAGAGCAGCGGGTCGGGCGCACGGGTGACGGTGCCGACGATCGTGAGTCCGGCACCGGACAGATCGGCACCGTCATGAACGATGACATTCCCGTTGATCGTGCCGGTGCCGTTCAGCGTGGCGCCGGCGCGGATGTGCACCGTGCTGCCGGCAGCGAGCGTGCCGTTGACCGTGAGCGTGCCGGCAGTGACGTCGGTGATGCCGGTGTAGGTGTCGGCCGACGTGATCGTAACCGTGCCAGCGCCGGTCTTCGTGAACTTGCCGCTGCCGCCCATCACCGCGCCGATCGTCCCGGTCGCAGCGGTGTAGGAGGACGCGCTGAGCGTGCCGTTCTGAATCGTGCCGCTGACGTTGGCAAAATCCAGCGCGCCCATCGTCGCGGTGAACCCACCGAGATCGAGTGTGGCGCCGTTGGCGACACTGACCGCGCCGGTGCCGAGCGCGCCGGCATCACCGAGGGCGAGCGTGCCGGCGCTCACCGTCGTGCCGCCACTGTAGGTGTTGGTTGCGGAAAGCGTGAGGGTGCCGGCACCCTGCTTCGTCAGCGCGCCCGTGCCGTCGATGACGGCGGTGGAAGTGAGATCGAAGCCGTTGGTGTCGATGAACCCGCCGCCGGTCTGCAATGTCACGTCGCCCGCGCCGAAGCCCGACAGGAAATCCGTGCTCGTCGCCGTCGCCTGCAGGATGCCGCCGTCGAGGTCGATCGTGCCGGCGCTCGCCGAACCGCTCTTGATGAACTGGCCGGTCTGGACCACGCCGCGCCCGGTTGCCAGCGAGCCGTTGACCGCCAGGGTGCCCGAGCTGCCGCCGTTGCCGAACTCCACGTCAAACGCCGCCATCGTCCCGCCGTCCGTGACCGTGAGGGATCCGGACCCGGCGAACCCGAGGTTGAGAGCGTTGGTGTTCGTCCACAGCGAACCGGCGCCGCTGACCGTCGCCGTCACGGCCGTGACCTGGCCGAGAAGAGTCTTGGTGGCGGAGATCTTCCCTCCGGCCAGCACCTGAATGTCGGCGGTCGAGCTGCGGCCGGCTTGCACGAACGGCGACACGGTCAAAACCGAACCCGTGCCGCTGACGGTCACATTGCCCGCGGAGGCCTCGCCGAGGTTGAGATTTCCGACGGAGAATTGCCCGCCGTTGAGAATCTGCAGGTGCCCGTCGACGCCGACGACCTCCCCGATGCCAAGGTCCTCGGCCTGCGAAACCGTCGCGGTGTTTTGGATCACATAGTCCGGTTCGACCACCAGGCTGCTGAGCGTGCTGGCGCCGGCGCTGGCCGTGAAGGCGCTGGCGTCCGCCGCATTGGAAATCGCGTGCCCGTTGCCGACGATGGTGACGTTTTTCGTCAAGGCCGGCAGCGCCCCGGTCAGTGCGATGTCCGCGCCGAGCTCGATCGTCATGCCGTCGACTTGGTTGGCGAGAAGGTTGCTCAACTCGCTCTCGGTGGTCACGCCGCCGAAGGTCAGCGAGCCGCCGAGGATCGCGCCGGCCTGCAGGATGACATTGCCGTTGATCGTCCCGGTGCCGTCGAGCGTGGCGCCGCTGGCGACGGTGACCGTCGTGCCCGCGGCGAGCGAGCCGTCGACCGTGAGCGTGCCGGCGGTGACGTCCCACGTCATCGCCGTGGTCGCCGCGCCGGTCAGCGTCCACGTGCTCGTGCCGGTCTTCTGAAAGACGCCGAAGCCCTGATATTGCGCGCTCGCCCCGATGGCCGAGGCATCGAAGCTCGCACTGCCGCTGCCGCCGAGCGCAAGCGTGTCGGCCGCACTGAACGCGACGACGTTGCCGGAGAAACTGTAGCCCGCCTGCAGCGTGAGGCTGTTGGTGCCGCCGGTGAAGGTGACGGCGTTGGCCCGCGTCACCCCGTCGCCGCCGAGACCGCCGGTGATCGTGCCACTGTTGGTGACGCTCAACCCCGAGCCCGTGACACCCACGCCGCCGGCGCCGTTGGTGCCGTTGGCACCACTGCCTTGCCCCAACCCGCCGGCGCCGCCATTGCCGCCCGTGATCGGGCCGGAATTCGTAAAGCTTGCGCCGCCTGCCATGAAGAGCACACCGGGGCCAGCATCGCCACCGCCGCCCCCGCCCGCGCCGTTGGCCGTGGCGGCGCCGCCCGCGCCGCCTGTGCCACCCGTGATGGTGCTCGTGTTGCTGCTCGCGCCGTTGCCGGTGACGATCGCGCCGAGACCGCCCGCACCACCGCCACCGCCACCGCCGCCACCAGGACCACCGCCGCCGCCGGCCCCGCCATTGCCGCCAGTGAGGACCGTGGCGTTTGTGATGGAAGCCGCGCCGTTGCCGTTACCGTTGTAACCACCTCCACCGCCACCCCCACCATTATTGAAACCGCTGCCATTTGCACCCGCTTGCCCATCCGGGCTGACATTGGTGCCGCCGGCGCCGCCGGCAGCGCCACCTCCGCCGGCGCCGCCATTCCCGCCACCGGCACCGCCGCCACCGCCACCAGCGTCGGTAACGCCGCTGGCCCCAGTGTTTCCAGTCGTGCCCGCGCCGCCCGCCCCGCCATTTCCCGGAGAACCATAGCCGCCCGCCCCGCCGTCCGCAAATCCGCGGTGCGCGGGAATGATTAGGAAAGCGCCGATGGCAAGCGTGGACAGCAGGAGGCGGGAACGAGAAATCATGGCAAGGCGAGGCAACGAAGCGATGAGAGGTGCGGACTTCGGAAAAGTGGAAGGCAAGGACAACGGGGGAAACGACCGCGGAACCCGGGCGGCACCGAGTCCGAATTTCGAACGCGCGAGGAAAAGCGACCGCCTCTCGTGCGGCAATAGAATACACTCCACGTGATCCGCCCGACCGAGGCGATCGCGCCCACCCGCACCGGCTGAACGGCACAATCCAGTTGTCTGCGCGCAAAACTCGCACACGGTTTTCGCTTCCGTCATGTCCTCCTCCGTTCTTCGCGCGCGCCGCGTCCTTCCTTCGTTTCTCCTGCTCAGCTCGTTCGCCCTCGCCCAACCCGCCCCGCCGGCCGGTCCCGCCAAGGCCGGCGCTCCGCCCGCCGCCGCGCCCCGCACCACCGAGTCCGTCGACTGGAACCGCTTCGTCACCGCGTTCCTCGACTCCTACTTCGCCGCGAATCCGTCGTTCGCCGTCGCGCAGGGGCGGCATGAATTCGACGGCCAGTTGCCCGACTGGAGCGACAACGGCCTCAAGACCGCCATCGAGCACCTCGAGGCCGAGCGCGCCGCCGCCCTCACCTACGACCCCGCCGAGCTGTCCGCGAGCCAGCGCTTCGAACGCGACTACCTCGTCGCCATCGTGCACCGCGACCTCTTCTGGCTCGAAAACGCCGACCAGCCGCACACGAATCCCTACTATTACGCGGATCCGCTCGATCCCGACGTTTATGTCTCGCGCAACTACGCGCCGCTCCCGAAACGCCTCGACGCTTACATTCGCTACGCGCGCGCCGTGCCCGACGCGATCGCGCAAATCCAGCACAATCTCCAGGGCCCGCTCGCGAAACCGCTCCTCGCCATCGGCCGGACGACCATCGGCGGCCTCGCCGATTTTTATGAAAACGACGTGCCGAAGGTCTTCGCCGCCGCGCTGACCGGCGACAAGGCCGCCGAGTTCAACACCGCCAACGCCGCCGCGATCAAAGCGGTGCGCGGTTTCGCCGCCTGGCTCGACGAACGCGAAAAAACCGCGCCCGACACCGGCTACGCGCTCGGCCCGAAAAAATTCCTCGCGATGCTCCGCGAAACCGACGACGTGGACATCACGCTGCCGGAGCTTCAGGCGGTGGCGCAGAAGGATCTCGATCGCAACTGGCAGGCGCTCGAGGCGGCGTGCGCGAGCTACGCCCCGGGCAAGACGCTCCCCGAAGCTGTCGCGATGGCTCTCGCCCACAAGCCCGCCGCCGACCAGGTCATCACGGTCGCCACCAGCCAGCTCGCCGATCTGCGCAAGTTCGTCCTCGATCACAACCTCCTCACGATTCCCGGCACCGAGCAGGCGAAGGTCGCCGTCGCCCCACCCTACAAGGCGTGGAACATCGCCTACATCGACATTCCCGGCCCTTACGAACACGACCTGCCCTCGACCTACTACATCTCGCCGCCCGACCCGTCGTGGCCGAAGGAAAAACAGGACGCCTACATCCCGGGGCTGGGCCCGTTGCTCTTCACTTCCGTGCACGAAGTTTACCCCGGCCATTTCGTCCAATACCTTCATGCCAATCGCGCCGGCTCGAAATTCGGCCAGGTGTTCGTCACCTACGCCTTCTCCGAAGGCTGGGCGCACTACGTCGAGGAGATGATGTGGGACTCCGGCCTGGCCAACGGCTCGCCCGAGATGCACATCGGCCAGCTCGAGGAGGCGCTGCTGCGCGACGTGCGTTTCATCGTCGCGATCGGCGAGCACACGCAGGGCATGACGGTCGCGGAGGCGACAAGACTTTTCCGCGAAAAAGGCCTGCAGGATCCCGCCAACGCCGAGCAGCAGGCCGCCCGCGGCACCTTCGATCCCGCGTTCCTGAACTACACGCTCGGCAAGCTCATGATCCGGAAACTGCGCGACGACTGGTGCGCCTCGCGCGGCGGCCAGGCCGCGTGGAAGGAATTTCACGACCAGTTCCTCAGCTACGGCGGTCCGCCGATCCCGCTCGTCCGCCGCGCCATGCTCGGCCCCGACGACAAGGGCTCGCTGTTCTGAACAGTTCTGCGGCGGAGCCCGACGTCCCCATCGGGCTTTTTTTAGATAATTGGTGCCAGCCCGGTGAACACATCGGGCTCCGCCTGCCGCCGGTGCGGATGAGTTTCCTCTTGCCCGCGGGAAACTCGCGCTTGAAAAGCGCAGCCACCTGAACCGCGCCTTCCCCACGGCCGCGATGCCTCGCTTATGAACATACCCCGGGCTCTCATTCTCCTCGCTTCCTCTGTCCTCGGGCCGTTCGCAGCCGCGAGCGCCGTCGCCGCTCCGATCCACGTCTGGGAAAAACAGCAGCTCACGTTCACCGCCGAGCGCACCTATGCGAATCCCTACCGCGAGGTCACCGTCTGGGTCGATCTCGACGGCCCCGGTTTCCACAAGCGGGTTTACGGCTTCTGGGACGGCGGCCAGATTTACCATCTCAACCTCCTCGCCACCGCGCCCGGCGCCTGGACGTGGACCAGCGGCTCGAACGTCGACGACCCCGGCCTCTCCGGCAAATCCGGCGCGTTCGACGCCACGGCCTGGACCGCCGCCGAACTCGCCGAAAACCCGCTGCGCCACGGCATGATCGTTGCCACGCCGAACGGCCACGCGCTGCAATACGCCGACGGCACGCCGTTCTTCGCGATCGGCGACACCTGGTATTCCGCCGGCACGAATCGATTCAAATGGAAGGACGACGCCGAAACCGTCCACCGGTCGCTCGGCCCCGGCGCCGCGTTCCAGGACTACGTCCGCTACCGGAAGGCGCAGGGTTTCAACTGGGTCAACATCATCGCCGCGTTTCCCAACTGGAAAACCGACGACAAGCCGTGGCGGCTCGCGATGCCCGACGGCACGACCGTGCGTTCCGCGTGGGTCGAGTTCGGTACCGCCGCGCCGAGCAACGACGATCGCGGCTCCGCGAAAAACATGGATAACGAGGGCGGCCGGCCGTTCTTCTACCCCGGCAGGGTTCCGGGTTACGAAAACTATTTCCCGGACATGGACCGGATCAACCCGGAGTATTTCAAATACGTCGATCGCAAGATCGACTACCTCAATGCGAACGGCTTCGTCCCGTTCATCGAGGTCTCGCGCCGCGACTCCGGGCTCCTTTGGAAAAAATATTACGACTGGCCCGATACCTACGTTCGCTACATCCAATACGTCTGGTCGCGCTACCAGGCGAACATCACGGTGCTCAGCCCCGTCCACCTCGACATCATCGCCGAGACCGTCAGCCCTGCCGACTACTCGAACGCCATCCGCATCGTCGCGGACCGCTTCGGCCCGCCGCCCTTCGGCACGCTGCTCTCCGCCAACGCCAATCCGTCAACGCTCGAGAACTGGGGCGAGCACTCCTGGGTCACGCTCCACCAGATCGGAAACATGCGCGAGCATAACAATTATTGGTATCTGACCGAAATCTACCGCCAGCCGCACCCGAAGCCCGCGCTGAACGGCGAACCCTACTACGCCGGCTACAAGGACAACCGCGGGGCCGGCGCCGTGAACTACAAGCTCGGCGCCGAGGGCGGCACCGAGCGCGACAACCAGCTGTGCCGCTCCGGCCTCTACGGGTGTTTCCTCTCCGGCGGGCTTTCCGGTCACGTCTACGGCGCCGAGGGCATCTGGGGCGCCGACATCGAGCCGAGCGCGCCGACGAAGATGTGGGATGCCTTCCAGTGGCGCTCCGGCGCCGAGGTCCATTTTCTCCGCACGTTCGCGCTCTCGATCGGCGCGCGCTACCGCGATCTCGTGCCCGACGCCGATCTCGTGCCCGACGCCGATCTCGTTTCGCCGAACAAGACCCGGAATCTCCTCAGCTACGACGGCTGGGCCTACTGCGCACGCACGCCCGACCAGAATATCTTCCTCGCCTACTTCGAGCACGGCGCCGCCAAGCCGCAGATCCGCGGCGCGAAACTCAACAGCACCTATCGCGCCCAATGGTTCAATCCCCGCGACGGCACCTGGCTCGACGCCGGCAACGGCCATCTTCACGCGAGCAGGATCGGCATCATCGAGCTGCCCGATTTCCCGGGCGACACCGACTGGGGCCTGAAACTCGTCTATGAAGGCCCCGCGCCGGCGCAGGACTGAACCGCACCGATTGTTGGACCGGCTCAGTCCAGACGATTCTGGACGACACGGAGGTCATCCCTCCATTCTACAAGCGGTCTATTTTGCTGCCCGAATCGTTCGGCCCGCAACCTCCCACCGCTCGCCTCGTCAGGCCGATCACCCAACCCAATTCCTCCAACCCATGCGTCGCCTCCTCTCCACCCTGCTCTGCCTCCTCGCGGTCGCTTCCCTCGCTTCGCGGCTCGCCGCCGCCGGCGATCACGACTTCGACCGCCCGCGCCTCCCGATCGGCTCGCCGCTCCCGGATTTCAAGCTCCCCGCCATCGACGGCCACGATTACACGCCCGCCGATTTCAAGGAGGCGAAGCTCTTCGTCATCATCTTCACCTCCGTCCACTGCCCGACCGCGCAAGCCTACCAGGAGCGCATCAAGCAACTCGTCTCCGACTACAAGCCGCGCGGCGTCGCCTTCCTCGCCATCAACCCGAACAATCCCGACGCCGTCCGCCTCGACGAACTCGGCTACTCCGACCTCGGCGACAGCTTCGATGACATGAAGGAGCGCGCCGCCTACGCGCACTTCAACTTCCCGTGGGCGGACGACGGCGACACGCAGGCGGTCGCCGCCAAATTCGGCGCCGAGGCCACGCCGCACGTCTACATCTTCGACGAGCACCGCCGGCTCCGCTTCTCCGGCCGGATCGACAACTCCGAGCGCGAAGACTGGGCCACGACCCACGACACCCGCGACGCGCTCGACGCGCTCCTCGCCGGCCGCGAACCGGCCGTCACTGAGACCAAGGTCTTCGGCTGCTCCATCAAGTGGAAGGAAAAGATTCCCGACAACGTCCGTTGGCGCGCGAAAGTCGCGAAGGAGCCGGTCTCGCTCGAGCCCGCCGACGTCGCGACGCTCCGCACTCTCCGCGCCAACAAGGACAGCGGCAAGCTCCGCCTGATCAACGTGTGGGCCACCTGGTGCGGCCCCTGCGTGGCCGAGTTCGACGATTTGATCGAAACGAACCTCCGCTTCCGCTTCCGCGACTTCGAGCTCGTGACCGTCGCCGCGCAATTTCCCGACGAGCAGGCCAAGGTTCTCGCGTTCTTGCAAAAGCACCACGCGTCCTCCCGCAACCTCATCTTCGCCACCAAGGACAAATATGCCGCGATCGAGGCGATCGACCCCGACTGGAGCGGCGCGCTGCCCTACACGCTGCTGCTCGGCCCCGACGGCAAGGTCCTCTACCGAGAAACCGGCTCGCTCGACTTCCTCGCGCTGCGACGCGCCATCGTGCCCGCGCTCAATGCGATCACGCCCTGGGGCGGCCTGAGCCCGATCAAGCCCGTCCGGAAGGCTGCCAGCGAATAAGCTCGGCGCGAGCGCGCACAGGGCGCGGCCCACGCAGGGCCGCTGCTCGTCCGCGCCCGGTCGGCCCACGCACCACGCCACCCCAACGTGGGGCCGGTCTCCGACCGGCCTCCCGGCCACCGCTTCCCGTCCCATCGGGTCTCGCTGGCGTGGTTCGGTCGGCGCCCTGCTCCAGCCCGGCTTCCGAAGTCACCCCGTGCTGGCGCTCGTAGCTTCGAGCGCCAGCGAGTAGACGAATCGCCCAGACTGCGGCACGCGGGTTCAGTGCGCCGCTGCCGCCGCCTCCGGTGCCAGGTTCCTCGCAAGAAACGCCTCGATCCGCTCGTATAGCTCCACCTCGTTCTTCAGGTGCGCCATGCCGTGGCCTTCGCCGCCCACGATCATCGTCTCATGCGGCACATGGTTCTTCTCCAGCTCCGAGATCAACTCGCGCGACTGGCCGATATCCGCCACCGGGTCCTCCTTCCCGTGCGCCACGAACACCGGCACGCGCACCTGGTCGACATGCCGCACCGGCGAGATCTCGTCGAACTTTTCCGCCTGCCGCTTCGGGTCGCCCAGCTTCAGCAGCAGCCGGCTGTAGGTCGGGTTGTCGTAGCGGTCGAATCTCTTGTTCCTCATCACCGCGGCCCAGTCGAACACGCCCGCGATCGTGACGGCGCAGCGATAGAGCGACGGTTCGTTCACGACGCCCGACAGCGCCAGATACGCCCCAAACGACCCACCCATGATCGCCACCCGTCCCGGGTCCACCAGTCCCGTCCCCAGCATCGCCTTCGTCGCGTCGGTGACGTCGTCGTGCATTTTCCGGAAATCCCACAGGTCCGTGTCGGGAAACATCCAGTCGTAGCCCGGCGAGCCGCGATAGTTGGGCTGGAGCACGGCGTAGCCGCGGCTGGCCAGGAACTGCACCTCCTCGTCGAAACCCCACGTGTCGCGCACCCACGGTCCGCCGTGCGGCAGGACCACGAGTGGCGCGGGGTGCGCCTTCGACGCGCCGGCCGGCAGCGTCACATACGCGTCGAGATGCCGCCCGTCGCGCGTCCGGAATTTGATCATCTGCATCGGCCGCATCCGCTTGGGGTCGATCCACGGCCGCGAGCTCTTGATCAGCCCGGCCGTGCGCTTCGCGATGTCCACCCAGCTGTACACCGGCGGCTGCCGGTCCGTGAAGGTCGCGATGAGGAACAGCGTGCCGGCGTCGTTGTTGTCGATGATGCGCACGATCTGCCCCTTGAAAAAACCGTCCAGCAGTTTCTGCACGTCGCGATACTTTTCGTCGAACCAGACCATGACCGGGCCCTCCCGCTGGTAACTCGCCCCGATCACGCGGCCCGATGCCCGGTCGTGCCACAGCCGCCCCTCGAAGTCGTATTCCTTGTCGTTCAGCAACTCCGGGCCGGGTTCTCCTGTGCTCGCCTTCATCATCCGCAGCACCCGCGGCTTCCCGGCTTCCCCCGGCACGCCCGCGATCACCTCGTCGGGTTCATCGCCGGCGCCGAAGATGTCGGTGGTCTCGGGATTGATCGGGCACTTCTCCCACTTCTTCTCCTTCGTCCACCGGTGCATCGTGAGCAGCCCGCCGCTCCAGGTGAACGCATAGGCAAGGTGCCCTTCGCGGTCGGCCATGTAACCGGCGCCGAGTCCGCCGGGCGGCAGCGGGAAGGTCGAAAGCACGTGCTTGCGGTTGTCGTCGCGCGCCAGGTTGATTTCGTTCCAGACCACGTCCGGCGCCATCGCCTTCGTGAAATCGACGATCGTCCCGGTCTTGACGCCGGAGTCGACCACCGCCACGCCGCTGTCGTTCTGCGAGCCTTCTTCCAGCTGGTCATAGCGCATCCACACGAGCGGGTGCAACCGGTCCGCCGGCGGGATGCTGACCAGCACGGCGCCGCAATACTGGAGCAGCGGATAGGCCGTATGCAGCCGGCCCACCTCTGCCGCGTACATGCCCAGCCCGTAGAGCTTCTGCGCGGACTCGAAGAACACGAGCCGCTTGTCATCCAGCCAGAGGCAATTGTAGAGATCCTTGTCGCTGTTGCGGCTCGCATCGAGCGTCTCGATCTTTTTCGACTCGAGTCCGTAAATCGCCACCCCCAGGTGGTCTTGCCCCGTGTCCACCAGCGCCGCGACGTGCGTGCCCGACGGATTGAGCGTCGGCTCGTACCAGAGCGGCAGCCGGAAAAAATCCATGATCGGAATCTCCCGGCCGTCCGGGACGGGAGCGACGCGCGAGAGGTCGAGTTTCTCGCTCGCTCCCAGTTTCAACAACGCGAGAAAAACGCCGCACACGGAGGCGGCACGCCGGAAGGTATGCATCGGGGTCGAGAAGTTTCTGGAACCGCGCACCGGCGGAAACTCCGCCGCACGCGCCGCCGAGCAAGATGGCTCCGCCAGCCGCTTGCAAGCCCTCCTGCAAACCAGCTGCCCAGTCCCCGAAACAAATCCGCGGTCAGCCGGCCGCGCCTTCTCCTTCACGCTGAGCCCGCGACTCCGCGAGCTCCCGGTTCCCCGCTATTCCCAGTAACCCTGCACAAACACATAGCCGTCCGGCCGGCTCTCCCAGTGGGCGGCGACGTAGCTGTGCGCATTGGCCGGCGGAATTTCCCAGCGTCCCGCGGCCCACGTGTAGCGATAGCCGTCGAACGACCAGTAGCCAGGAACCCACAACGCATTCGGCGCCGGCGGCGCCGTGGGCACACTCGTGTTCGCCGGCGGCGGAGGCGCCGGCGGCATCTCGCGCACCACCGCATAACCCGTTTCCGGCCGCGTCGCGCCGTAGACGGTGCCTTCCTCGTTGTCCTTGGCGTTGCCGAGCGTGCCGCCGGCGATCGCCCCGGCGGTCCCGCCGATGAGGGCGCCGGCCAGCGCGTCACCGCCGCGGCTGTTGTTGCCGATGATCGCGCCGGCGAGCGCGCCGAGCGCACCGCCGGCCACCGCGCCTTGCTGCGTGTTGGGCCCGGTGCCCACGCATCCCGTGAGAGCTGCGCACAAGGCGAGGCCCGGAACAAAAAGCATCTGCTTTTTCATGACTGAAGTTTCGAAGTTGGATCGATGGCGAGGCGTGCCGCTCAACGGTGATGGCCGTGCCACCCACCGTGATAGCCTCCATGGTAACCGCCATGATAGTAACCGCCCCCGTGCCAGACGTAGCCCAGGCCGAGGCTCAGCGAGAATGGCGGCCAGTAATAGCCCGGGTAGGAAGCATACGGATAATAATACGGATCGGAGTAATAAACGACGCGCGGAGCCGACCGATAGACGATCGTCGGCGGAGGCGTGGTCGTGACCACCCGGGTCTGGCCGTTTGCCGGCGCCGCATTCGCGGCCGGCAGCAATTCGTAGGCGACCGTGTTGGTCTGGCCGTTCGAAAATTTATAGACCACCGTCATCTGCGAATCCGTCTTCTCGATCCGGTCGATCGAGACGCCCTGCTGCTGCGCCGCCGCATTCGAGAGTTCCTGCGCGCTCGGCAGTCGCGGCACATAGATGGTCTGGTTCGGCGCCGGCGCCTCGCCGGCGACCGCGGGAGCATCGTCGGATGAAACCGTCGCGCCTGCCGGGGCGTCCTGCGCAATCACGGCCGGCGCGGACAAGCCCGCCGCCAGTGCGATAACGGAAAAGAATTTCGTTTTCATGATGTTGATCGGTGAAAGTTAAAACAGGCTCCCGATGGGACCGCGGCCACCCGCGAAATGTGCCATGGGAATGAAGGTTTGGACGTTTGCGTCCGGGACAGGTTACGAGCGCTCGCATCATGCTGCAACTCCGATCCCACAATCGCTCCGTCCGCGATTCCTCGCCGACCGCGGAAGTCCGGCGTTTCCTTGTCAAGCGGCCTATTTTCCTCGTAGCCGGGAACTACGATGCGAAAAAATTTTATGGTTTTCAGCGCTTGGGAATCGCCCCGGACGGTCCAACGTTGATCGCGTCGGAACGCCGGCCTTCGTGCCGGCGACCGCAAACCATCTCCTCAT
>DASZPP010000228.1:0-4280 GCA_035549975.1 Opitutus sp. | reverse complement strand
GAAATGAGGGTGGCGGAACTCATGATGGTCGAGGAGCGAAAGCCTGCGTGGCCGCGCGTCAGTGCGGCCGGTGGGACGCGAAGATGATGCGGCGGCCTTCGCGCGCCCAGTCGGCGGTGACGCCGACCGGCGCGATCGCGTGGATGCGATGGGGTTCGCCGGCGAGCGCGACGTGGACGACGATGGCGATGGCCGCGAACACATCCGGCGCCAGCCCCGGGGCCGCCGCCGGCGCGGGACGATCGACGGCGACGGGCGCGCGCGGCGCGGGCGCCGGAGCGGACAGCAATTTATCCTCGAGCCGGACGAGGCGCGCCTGGAGACGAACGACCCACGTCGCCAATCCAGCGAGAGCGCAGACGACGACGACAGCCGCGATGCCGCCGGCGACGACGGGAAAGTCCGCCAACTCGCCGACGACCCGAAGTGGCGGCAGCGACGCGAAACCGGCGCAGGACGTTGACGCGAGAAAGGGTATCATGGCGGCGTTCGCTCAGGCGATGCGGAGGAGGACGGCGCCCTCATCGACGCCGTCGCCGGGTTTGACGAGGATGTCGGTGACGCGACCGGCTTTCGGCGCGAAGATGTAGGTGTTCATTTTCATCGCCTCGATGGTCGCGACCTGGGCGCCCTCCTTGACCTGATCGCCGGGCTGCACATCGATCGAAACGATCTTGCCGGCGAGCGGGCTCGGCACATCGCCCGCACCGCCGGAAGCGGCGACCGGAGCGCGGGTGGCGGGCGCTGCGGCGGGTTCGGATGCGACCGAGGCGGACGACACGATGGCGGCAGCGACCGGAGCGGAGGCCGGGGCGCTGGAATTGTTCGAGGTGCCCTCGTCGAGAATCTCGACGAGGACTTCGTAGGTTTTGCCTTCGACGGTGACGCGGAGTTTTTTCATCGGTGGTTTGAGGCGGCGTTCGGCGAACGCGTCGTTGCGAGACTAGAGCGGGATGTTGCCGTGCTTCTTGGGCGGACGGGTTTCGCGCTTGGAGAGCGTGTTGCGAAGCGAAGTCGAAACGAGGGCGCGGGTCTGCGCGGGCTCGATCACGTCGTTGATCATCGCCTTGGCGGCGGCCTCGTAAGGCGAGGAGAATTTCCTCCGGTAGTCGGCGGCGAGCTCGGCGGTTTTCGCCGCCGGGTCCTGGGCGGAACCGATTTCCCGCTTGTAGAGAACGCCGACGGCGCCCTCGGCGCCCATCACGGCGATCTCGGCGCATGGCCAGGCGTAGACGATGTCCGCGCCCATGTCGCGGCTGCACATCGCGAGGTAGGCGCCGCCGTAGGACTTGCGCATGATGACGGTGATCTTCGGCACGGTCGCGGCGGCGTAGGCGAAAAGCATTTTCGCGCCGTGGCGGATGATGCCGCCGCGCTCCTGGGCGATGCCGGGCATGAAGCCGGGGGTGTCGACCAGCGTGACGATCGGGATGTTGAAGATATTGCAGAAACGGATGAAGCGCGCGCCCTTGTCGGACGAGTCGATGTCGAGCGTGCCGGCGCGGACCGCGGGCTGGTTGGCGACGATGCCGACGACGAAGCCCTGGATGCGCGCGAAACCGACGACGAGATTCTTCGCGAAGTCGCGCTGCACTTCGAGCAGGTCGCCGCCGTCGACGAGGCGGCGGATCACGTCGAGCACGTCGAACGCGGCCTTCGGGTCGGCGGGCACGACGTCATTCATCCGCTCGTCGAGATCGAGCGAGATCGCCGGCGTGGGTTTGTGCGGCGGATCCATGATGTTGTTCGACGGGAGATAGCTGAGGAGCTTGCGGGCGATCTCGAATGCGTGGTTGTCGTCCTCGGCGACGAAATGGATGTTGCCGGCGGTCGTGGCGTGGGCGGCGGCGCTGCCGATTTCGTCCATGGTCGTCTGCTGGCCGGTGGCGGCCTTGATGACGTCGGGGCCGCAGATGAACATGTTCGCGTTCTTCTTCGTCATGATGATGAAGTCGGTGAGCGCGGGCGAGTAGGCGGCGCCGCCGGCGCACGGGCCGGCGATGACGGAGATCTGGGGCACGACGCCGGAGAGAAGGACGTTGCGGAAAAAAATCTGCCCGTAGCCGGAGAGCGCCTCGTCGCCTTCCTGGATGCGCGCGCCGCCGGAGTCGTTGACGCCGATAATCGGCATGCCGGACTGCATCGCGTAGTCCATGAGGTCGCAGACCTTCTTGGACTGGATGCGGCCGAGCGCGCCGCCGCCGATCATGAAATCGTGGCTGTAGGCGGCGACGGGGCGGCCGTCGATGTAGCCGACGCCGGTGACGACGCCATCGCCCGGCAGGGATTTGTTTTCCATGCCGAAGCTGTGGCAGTCGTGCTGCGCATGGAGTCCGGACTCGAGAAAACTGCCGGGCTGGAAAAGCGCGTCGATGCGCTCGCGGGCGGTGAGCAGGCCCTTTTTCTTGCGGTCGGCGAGTTTTTCCGGACCGCCGCCGACGGCGGCTTCGGCGCGACGGCGGCGAAGTTCTTCGAGGAGGGTGGGATCGATGGCCATGTGAGAATGTCGGTTGGTGAGCGGGTGCGGGCCCGCGCTACTTCGGGGCGCAGATTTCGGTGAGGACCCCGTGCGTGGATTTCGGATGGAGAAAGGCGACGAGCTTGCCGGCCGCGCCCTCGAACGGCTGTTCGTTGACGAGTTTCACGCCAGCGGCGGCGGCGGTGCGGAGCTGGCCGGTGATGTCGTTCGACGCGAAGGCGACGTGGTGCACGCCCTCGCCGTTTTTTTCGATGAAGCGGGCGATCGGGCTGTCGGGTGAGGTCGGTTCGAGCAGTTCGAGATGAACGCCGCCGACCTCGAAAAATGCGGTGCGAACCTTCTGGGACGGCACTTCCTCGCGCTGGGCGCAGCGGAGGCCGAGCGCCTTTTCATAATAGGGCACGGTGTCGTCGAGCGAGCGGACCGCGATCCCGAGGTGGTCGATTTTGGTGATCATGAGAGTGCGTGCGAAAGAGCCTGGCTGAGTGTGGCGCCAGTATGCGGGCTCGGGGCGGCGCGCACATCGCATGGATTGGCCATTTATAAGCATCCCTTGGCAAAATCTGCGGAGCGAGGGCCTGAGCGAAGTCCTACTCTGGCGCACCGTAGATTTTTCGCCTGCGCCATCCGCCATGCCCACCTCGATTTTTCCTCCCGCCGCACCTGATTCCGACGTCGCACTCGCCGACTCGCTCGCGCGCTGGCGCGCGCTGGTCGAAGGCGAGTTGAAGGGTGTGCCGTTCGAAAAAAAACTCGTCACGCGCACGCCGGAGGGCATCGCGCTGCAGCCGGTCTACACCCGCGCCGACCTTGCGGGGGTGCCGCACCTGGAAACGATGCCGGGCGAAGCGCCCTTTCTTCGCGGCGGGCGGACGGCGGGCCGCGGCTTCAGGCCGTGGCTGATCGCGCAGGAAATTGCGGCGGCCACGGCGGCCGACTTCAATCGCGCGCTGCGGGCCGACCTGATGGCGGGACAGAACGCGATCGTGGTGCGGCCGGATCGCGCGTCGCGCGCGGGGTCCGACCCGGACGAGGCGCCGGGGGACGACATCGGTGCGGACGGGATTTCGCTGGCCGACGGGGACGATTTCGCGGCGGCGCTCGATGGCGCGGATTTGACCGCGGTGCCGGTTTTTCTCGCGACCGGGGCGGACCCGCTGCCGCTGACGGCGCTGTTTCTCGAGTATGCCCGCAGCCGCGGGATGGCGTGGTCGAAGATGACCGGGAGCGTGACGGCCGATCCCCTCGCGGCGTGGGCGGAGTCCGGCCGGCTGACAGTGCAGCTCGACGACGCCTACGATTCGCTCGCAGGCTGGACGGCGTGGGTCGAGACGTATTTGCCGGCATTGAAGACGATCGGGGTCAGCGTCGTGCACTGGCACAACGCCGGCGCCACGGCGGTGCAGGAACTGGCGTTTGCGCTCGCGACGGCGGCGGAGTACATGCGCGCGCTGAGCACCCGCGACGTGAGCGCGGCGCAGGCGGCGGCACGGACGGAGTTTGAATTCGCGGTCGGTCCGCAATTTTTCATGGAGGTCGCGAAGTTTCGCGCGCTGCGCCTGCTGTGGACGCGCGTCGTCGCGGCGTTGCACGGCGATCCGGCGGTTGCCGCGCTGGCGCGGGTCCGGGCGGTGACCGGGCGCACGGACAAATCGCAGCTCGATCCGCATGTGAACCTGCTGCGGGCGACGACGCAGGCGCTCTCCGCCGTGCTCGGCGGCTGCGACGGGTTGCACATCGGGGCGTTCGATGAAGTGACGGGTGCGACGACGGATTTCTCGCGGCGGATTGCGCGGAATCT
>DASZPP010000227.1:0-18369 GCA_035549975.1 Opitutus sp. | reverse complement strand
GAGATCACGCTGCGCGCGCGCCAGATCGTCGGCTTCGATGATCACCAGCATCTCTCGATCTCCGGTCGTTTCGCCCTCGTCGAGGGCCGGCTGTGCGCCGGCGGCGGCATCGTCCTGCCCGGCGCCTACCATCGTCGCGTCTCCGGCGGGCCCGCTCCGGTCGAAAATCTTTTCTTCGCCGACGGCAAGGTCACCCGCGACCGTCGCGCCCGGCGCAACGGCCACTCCGGCCGCGTCGTCTGGTTCACCGGCCTTTCCGCCTCCGGCAAATCCACGCTCGCGATCGAGCTCGAGCGCCAGCTCTTCAACGCCGGCCGCCAGGTCTATTTCCTCGACGGCGACAACCTCCGCCATGGCCTCTGCGCCGGCCTCGGATTCTCCGCCACCGACCGCACCGAAAACATCCGCCGCGCCGCCGAGGCCGCGAAACTTTTCGCCGACGCCGGCATCATCTGCCTCGCCGCGTTCATCTCGCCGCTTCGCGCCGATCGCGATCGCGCCCGCTCGCTGCTCGAGCCGGGCAAGTTCATCGAGGTCCACGTCGCCACGCCCGTCGAGGTCTGCCGCCAGCGCGACCCGAAGGGGCTCTACGCGCGCGCCGACCGCGGCGAGATCAAGGAATTCACCGGCGTCACCGCGCCCTACGAGCCGCCCGAAAAACCCGAGATCGTGCTCCACCCCGAGCGCGAATCCGTCGACGCCTGCGTCACGCGCCTCCTCGAGTTTCTCGCCGAACAGGACAACGGCTCCTTTTCAATCTAGCCATCCGATCGCTCCGCTCCATCCAGCCCGATGAAAATCTCCGCCAAAGTCGACTACGCCACGCGCGTGCTGGCGGAGCTCGCACGACTTCACGGCAGTGCCGCGCTGGCCCAGATCGAGCAACTCGCCGGCGTCGAGAAGGTCCCGCCGAATTTCCTCGCCCAGATCCTCGGCGAACTGCGCAACGCGGGCCTCATCACCAGTCGCCGCGGCGTCGCCGGCGGCTACGCCCTCGCCCGCCCGCCCGACCAGATTTCGCTCTACGACATCATCATTGCGATCGACGGCGAAATCCTCGGCCTCGCGACGGCGCCCGAAGGCCGCGGCTCCCGCCGGATGCGCGAGGTCTGGAACGAAATACGCGATACCCTCGTCGGGAAAACGAAAAGCTACACGCTCGACCAGCTCCTCACCAAGAGCGGTGCGGCGATGTATTACATCTGACGGTTTTCGGATGGTTCGCGGCCATGGCCGTCGTCCCGACGGCCGCACTCGAAGACGGCGATCGGGACGATCGCCGCTACCTCCTGCAAAACACGACTGGACTTTATCCTACGCCGTCGACTTCTCCGTCGGCTGCTGCTTGCGGACCCATTCGTTGATCCCGCCCTTCAGGCTGCGCACGCGGCGGTAGCCGAGCGATTTCAAATACAGCGTCGTGTTCTTCGAGAATTTTCCGATGCCGCACACCATCACGATCGGTGCCTCGCGGTCCGCCGGCAGCTCCGCCTTCCGCTTGGCCAGCTCCGATTGCGGCAGGTTGATCGATCCCGGCACATGCACCTCCGCCCATTGTTCCCGCGGTCGCACGTCGATCACCGTCGGTTTTGCACCCTCCGGCGGCTCGCCCGCCATCTCTTTCGCCAGGTCGGTCACCGCCACGGAATCGTAGGGATTCTTCAGGTTCTCGATCATTTCGTTGAACAATTGCTCGTTCGCGCTCGGCGCTGTCGCGGACCCGTTCGCGGAATTCGCCGCGGCCCCCGCAGTCGCCGGCGGCATCAGCTCCGGAAAATGCCGCGCGATCGACGACGCGTATTTGAAGATGTTGTCCGGGAAAATCACCACCGCCACGACGCCGGGTTCGTCGGGGATCAGCTTGAACGCTCCCGCCAGCGCCATGCCCGAGCTCGGTCCCGCGATGATGCTTTCCTCGCGATTCAGGCGCAGCGTGAGATCGTAGGCTTCGCGGTTCGTGATCTCGATCTCGCCGTCATACTCGTGCGGAAAATAAAGTTTCGTCTGCGCGAGCGCGCGCTTGCTGCGCACGCCGGGGATGTCGTGGCCCTCCTCGGGATAAACTCCGAGAACTTTCACCGCTGGGTTGCGCCCCTTGAGGAAACGCCCATTGCCCGTGATCGTCCCGCAGGTGCCGAGGCCCGCGACGAAATGCGTGATCTTCCCTTCCGTTTGCCGCCAGATTTCCGGGCCGGTCGTGCGCATGTGCGCCTCGGGATTCGCGATGTTCATGTACTGGTCGAGCAACACGAAGCCCGGCACCTTTTCCGCCGTCTCGCGCGCCTTCGCGATCGCACCCTCCGGCGCACCGGGCATCGGGCACAGCGCGTCGTCGAGTTCCTGCACGTCCGTCCCGAAAAACCGCAGCACGGTCCGCTTCTCCTGCGGAATGGCCATCGAGAGCGTTGCGCGCAACGGATAGCCTTTCGCGTTCCCCACCATCGCGAGCCCGAGTCCCGTGTTGCCCGAGGTCGCCTCGACCAGGCGTTGCCCCGCCGCCAGTCGTCCCTTCTCCTCCGCATCGCGAACCAGGTTCGCCGCCACGCGATCCTTCACAGCCCCAAAGGGGTTATACCATTCCAGTTTCGCATAAACGAGGGCGTGCTTGAACGGCGTCACCCGATTCAGCCGCACCAGCGGCGTCGGATTTTCCTCGCTGGACAGAAGCCCGAGGATGGAATCGTAGACTCGAGTGAGATGATTACTTGCCATGTTGGGTAAAGAAGTCAATTTTCGACCAAAGTCAGCTCAACAGATGCGCCGACGCAACTTTTTGGTGCATCCCGCGAGCGAATAATTTCCCTCACCAACCGCCACACTCTTCTGCTCTAATGAAAGCCAGTCATACCCTCTGGAAGGAACGCCTCAAGGGCCACCTGCCCGAACCGCTCGGCGCCGAAATCGACCAGTTCGAGACCGAGATCGACCTCCGCAAGCAGGGCAAGCTCGACGAAAAAGTCTTCGCCGAGACCCGCCTGCGCCGCGGCGCCTACGGCCAGCGCTATGACAACGGCCACCGCTACGATGGCACCGAAAGCCGCAAGGTCCCATTCGCCGACAAGTTCACCAAGGGTCCCCACACGCAGTGGGACGCCCCCGGCATGCAGCGCATCAAGATTCCCTTCGGCGGCCTCAACCCCGCCCAGCTCGAGGTCATGGCCGAGCTCGCCGAGGAATACTCCGACGGCATCGCCCACGTCACCACGCGCCAGGATTTCCAGCTCCACTTCATTCATATCGAAAACGGCCCGGCCATCATGCGCCGGCTCGCGTCCGTCGGCATCACCACGCGCGAGGCCTGCGGCAACGCGACCCGCAACGTCACCGCGTGCCCCTATTCCGGCGTCTGCCGCGACGAGGCCTTCGACGTCACGCCCTACGCCCACGCCTGCGCGTGGTTCCTCATGGGCCACCCGGACACGATGGAGTTCGGCCGCAAGTTCAAGCCCGCCTTCAGCGGCTGCGCCCAGCACGCCTGCGGCCTGACCCAGATGCACGACATCGGCTACGTCGCCGCCGTGCGCGAGATCGACGGCAAGCTCGTCCGCGGTTTCAAGATCGTCGTCGGCGGCGGCCTCGGCCCCGTGCCGCGCCAGGCACGCCTGCTCACCGAGTTCGCGCGCGTCGAGGAGATGCTCCCGATCACGCAGGCCGTCGCCCGCGTCTTCGGCAAGCACGGCGAAAAGAAAAACCGCAACGCCGCCCGCATCAAATTCCTCGTCGACAAATGGGGTATCGAGAAATTCCGCGACGAGGTCTTCAAGGTCCGCGCCGAGCTCCGCGAGGACCCGCGCTGGATCGACATGGTCAAGGACGCCGAGTCCAAGGCCGAGGGCCCGCTCCGCCCGCCCGGCGAACTGCCCGCGCTCAACGGCAACAAAAAACTCAACGAGTGGATCCGCTCCAACATCCGCGACCAGCGCCAGCCCGGCTACGCCACCGCCGAGGTCACGCTCCCGCTCGGCGACATCACCGCCGACCAGCTCCGCTCGCTCGCCGACATCGTCGCGAAATTCACCCGCGGCACGATCCGCACCACCGTCGAACAAAACTTCCTGATCCGCTGGGTCAGCAAGGCCGACGTGCCTGCACTCTTCGCCGCGCTCGACGCCGTCGATCTCGCGCAGCCCGGCGCGTCGAGCATCGTCGACGTCGTCACGTGCCCCGGCACCGACACGTGCAAGCTCGGCATCTCGTCCTCGCGCGGCCTCGGCGGCGAACTCCGCAACCGGCTTCTCGCGAAGGGCTACGAGCTCGATTCCGCGATCAACAACCTCCACATCAAGGTCAGCGGCTGCTTCAATTCCTGCGGCTGCCATCACATCTCCGATCTCGGCTTCTACGGCGTCAGCCGCACGATCAACGGCTACAAGATCCCGCACTTCCAGATCGTCCTCGGCGGCCAGTTCGAGAACAACGCCGGCTCCTACGGCCTCCCGATCATCGTCGTCCCCTCGAAGCGCGCGCCCGACGCCGTCGATCGGATAACGGACTTCTATGTGAAGAACAAGCAGAAGGAGGAACGGTTCCATGAGTTCGTCCGCCGCGTCGGCAAGGGCCCGATCCGCGAGCTGCTCGAGCCGCTCAACGAAAATCTTCCGACCTACGAGAAAGACCCCGGCCTCTACTCCGACTGGGGCGATCCCCGCCTCTACAGCATCGGCGACATCGGCGTCGGCGAGTGCGCGGGCGAAGTCGTCTCGCGCTATCAGTTCGAGATGACCTCCGCGGAACGCCTCGTCTTCGAGGCCGGCCTCGCGCTCGACCGCGGCGACCCGCAGGCTGCCGGTGAGACCGCCTACTCCGCATTCCTTCGCGCCGCGAAGGCGATCGTGCAGGTCCAATACGACGACGTCTCCGACGACGCCGATGAAATCATCGCCGAGTTCAAGGAACGCTTCTTCGACACCGGCATCTTCCTCGATCCCTTCGTCGGCCCGAAGTTCGCGAACGACCTGTTCGCGGCCCACGAAAACCGCGGCGAGAAATTCGACGCCGACACCGCGCACCACCGCATCGCCGAGGCCCAGCTCTTCATCGAAGCCGTCCACGCCTGCTACAACAAACTTCGCTCCTCCACCACACCGCTCGCCAAGGCTTGAGGTAGGGACGGCTCTCCGAGCCGTCCGCGGACGCCACGGAGTGGCGTCCCTACCTTTTCCGCTGCCTCGCGTTCCCTCACACCCTTGTTCCCTCACTCCCTCTCCGCCCTCCGATGGACCTCCAACATTTCGTCGCCAAAATCCACCTCGACGGCCCGCTCGCCATCGACCCCGCCAAGGTCGTCGATGTCTTCCACGGCTGGGTCGCGAAACAATCCGTTCCCGGCGTCGTGCTCATCGACGTCGCGGAGCTGCTCCACGTCCCGAACGGCCCCGGCGTCATCGTCGTCGGCGTCGAAGCCGACTACGCGCTCGACCACTCCGGCGGCACCTGGGGCATCCTCGCCCGCCGCAAGAACGTCCTGCCCGGCAGCAACGGCGACCGCATCGCCCATGCGCTCCGCGAAGCCGCCCGCGCCGGCGCGACCCTGCAGCAGACCTTTCCCGGGTTGAAGCTCAGCCGCACGACCTTCGAGTTGATCGTCAACGACCGCGCGATCGCACCCAACACGCCGGAAACCTACGCCTCCGAGCTTCCCGAGATCGCGGCCGCGCTCACCGGGCTTCTCGGCACCAGCGATTTCACGCTCACGCGCCACGACGCCGAGCCCCGCCACCGGTTCGGCGTGACCGTGGTGACCGCCCAGCCCTTCGATCTCGCCGCCCTCGCCGGCGCACTCGCCACGGCCTGACGCGGCGAACGCGAGTAACTCGCTTCCGCCACAACGCGACAATGCCTCGTCGTTGATCGCCTCCGGTGGAGGCGGGGTGCCCTCATCCCGCAGCTCGATCGCCGTCCCCGGTCAGGCGCCAGCCGCGGAACCGCTCCAACTGTGGCGGCCGAACCGCCCCGCGCACTTGCCTTGTAGCCGGGTTCGCGCTCGCTTCTGCTCGGTCGCTTCCGTTTAGCTCGACCTCCGGCATGAGCCTCGAAGACATCAAGCAGGCCCTCCTCGCGTCCTACGCGCAGCACGGCGGCATCAATCATCTCGACGGCGTGAACCTTCCCGCGCAGTCGTCCGTAAACCAGATCGCCGTCGATTGCATGCACCTGCTTTTCCCCGGCTACTTCGAGGAAACCGCGCTCACCAAGGAAGCCGCCCCGCGCCACGTCGCCGCGCTGCTCTCGCGTTTCGACAAGCGTCTCGTCACCGAAATCGAAAAGTGCCTCCGCTTCGCGAACTCGCCCTCCGCGAAAAACGACGCCCGCGAGCTCGCCGCCGCGATCCTCGGCAAGCTCCCCGATCTCCGCGAAATCATCCACACCGACGCCGCGGCCGCCTACCGCGGTGATCCCGCCGCCCGCAGCATCGAGGAAATCATCCTCGCCTACCCGTGCGTGCTTTCGATCTCGCTCCAGCGCTTCGCCCATGAGCTCTACCGCCTCGGCATTCCGCTGCTCCCGCGGATGATCACCGAGTTCGCCCACGAGCGCACCGGGACCGACCTCCATCCCGGCGCCCGCATCGGGCCGCACTTCTTCATCGATCACGGCACCGGCGTCGTCATCGGCGAAACCGCCACGATCGGCGAACACGTTAAACTTTACCAGGGCGTCACGCTCGGCGCGAAATCCTTCGAGACCGACAACGAGGGCGTGCCCATCAAGGGCGTGAAGCGCCACCCCGACATCGGCGACCACGTCACGATCTACGCGCACGCCACCATCCTCGGCGGCGACACCCGCATCGGCGAACACTCGATCATCGGCTCCAACGTCTGGCTGATCAAATCCGTCCCGGCCGACTCCGTGGTCTACAACCGCGGCGAAAACCTCGTCACCCGCTCCCGCCACAAGAAGGAAGCGATGATCGAGAATCCTTCCTTCGCCGACCTGAAGGACTACGACTGGCAAATCTAGGGCGCCCGGCGGCGGACCGTGCATGCGTCCTTCGCAAATCGTAATTCGTAATTCGCGCGATGCTCCGTTTCATCCTCCGCCGCTTCCTCGAGACGATCCCCGTCCTCTTCGTCATCGTCACGGCGACGTTCTTCATGGTCCGCTTCGTCCCCGGCGGCCCGTTCACCTCGGAAAAGGCCATCGCACCCGAGATCCTGCACAACCTCGAGGCCCACTACGGCCTCGATCAGCCGCTCTACCGCCAATACCTCTCCTATCTCGGCCATCTCCTCCACGGCGACTTCGGTCCGTCGTTCAAATACCCGAATCGCACCGTCAACGAGATCATCGCCGACAAGCTCCCGACGTCCCTCGAGCTCGGCGCGTGGTCGCTCCTCGTCGCGCTCGCCCTCGGTCTCCCGCTCGGAATTCTCGCCGCGGTAAAGCGTAACACGTGGATCGACTACGCCTGCTCGTCCACGGCGATGATCGGCATCTGCGTGCCGACGTTCGTGCTCGGCCCGCTGCTCATTCTCGCCTTCGCGATTCACCTGCGCTGGTTCAACGCCTCCGGCTGGTATGAGCCCGCCGATCGCGTCCTGCCTTCGCTCGTCCTCGGTTTTTTCTACGCCGCCTATGTCGCGCGCCTCACCCGCGGCGGGATGCTCGACGTGCTGCACCAGGACTTCATCCGCACCGCCCGCGCCAAGGGCGCGAGCGAGTCGCGTGTGATTTTCCGCCATGCCCTGCGCGGCGGGCTCCTGCCGGTCGTCTCCTTTCTCGGTCCCGCGACCGCCGGCATCCTCACCGGCTCGTTCGTCATCGAAGTCATTTTCCAGATTCCGGGCCTCGGCCGCGAATTCGTCACCAGCGCCTTCAACCGCGACTACACCCTCGTCCTCGGCACCGTCATCCTCTACGCGACGCTCGTCATCGCGCTGAACCTCGTCGTCGACGTCGTCCAGGTCCTCATGAACCCGAAGCTGAAGTTCGAATGAATTTAGCTCCCAGCTTTCAGCCATCAGCTCTCAGTTCCGTCCGATCCAAGCTGATCGCTGAAAGCTGACCGCTGATCGCTCCCCATGGTTTCTCTCTCCCCCAGTTCGCTGCCTGCCGCCGACGTTGCCGCCGACGACCTCGAACGCGGCAGCTCGCTCTGGCGCGACGCGTGGCACCGCCTCCGCAAGAATCGCCTCGCCGTCTTCGGCGCGTTCGTGCTCGGCGTCATTGTCGTCGCCTGCGTCGCCGGCCCCTGGTTCAGCCCCTACGCCTACAACGAAATCGATCTCGCCCGCACCTTCCGCCCGCCGAACGCCGCCAACTGGCTCGGCACCGACGAGCTCGGCCACGATCTGCTCGTGCGCATTCTCTGCGGCGGCCGCATCTCGCTCCTCGTCGGCCTCGTCGCCACCGCCGTCGCCCTCGCGATCGGCGTCACCTGGGGCGCGATCGCCGGCTACGCCGGCGGCAGGACCGACACCGTGATGATGCGCATCGTCGACATCCTCTACGCGCTCCCGTTCACGATCTTCGTCATCCTGCTCATGGTCTTCTTCGGCCGGAACATCGTCCTCCTCTTCGTTGCGATCGGCGCCGTCGAGTGGCTCACCATGGCCCGCATCGTCCGCGGCCAGGTCCTGTCGGTGAAAAAAATGGAATTCATCGAAGCCGCCCGCGCCCTCGGTCTCAGCCGCCGCCGGATCATCTTCCGCCACATCGTGCCGAACATCCTCGGCCCGATCATCGTCTACGCCACGCTCACGATCCCGGCCGTGATGTTGCTCGAAGCCTTCCTCAGCTTCCTCGGCCTCGGGGTGCAACCGCCGATGAGCTCGTGGGGCGTCCTGATCCGTGACGGCGCCGAAAAAATGGAGGAGTTTCCGTGGTTGCTGATCTTCCCCGGCGGCATTTTCTCGCTCACGCTTTTCTCGCTTAATTTCCTCGGCGACGGCCTCCGTGACGCGCTCGACGTCCGCTCGTCGAAAGATTGAGTTGGCACGTTCCGCCGCTTCCCGGTTCTATCGCCAGCCTTCATGCGCCGCTTTCGCCCCTACTTTCATTACCTGCGCTCGAACCGCGGGACGCTCGGCGCCGGCATCTTCTACGGCCTGCTCTTCGGCGCCACCAACGGCGCCGGCGTGCCGTTTTTCATCAAATACGTCTTCCCGGTCATTTTCGATCGTTCGGGCGAGAAGATGTCCACCGGCTACGTCGTGCTGTTTGCTGCGTCCCTGCCCATGCTCTTCCTGCTGCGGGCGGTCTGCAGTTTTCTCAACAGCTACTACGTGCAGTTGGCCGGCGTGCGCATTCTGGAAGCGGTCCGGCTCGACTATTTTCGAAAGCTGCAGTTGCTCCCCCTTTCGTTCCTGCAGCGGAAATCCAGCGGCGACCTGCTGTCGCGAGGCATCGCAGACACGGCGCAACTCCAGAGCACCCTGACCCTTTTCGCCAACGACGGGGTGAAGCAGCCGATGGTGCTCCTCAGCGCCATCGGCTTTCTGGTCTGGCAGGCGTTCTCCACCGACGGCGCCCTCGTCGTTCTCGTTTGCCTCGCCATCGTGCCCTTGGCCGTGCTGCCCGTCCACTACGTCGGCAAGAAAGTGGTGCATCGCGCCCGGCAGGTCCAGGCCGAGCTGGGCGACGTTTCCTCGCACCTGAACGAAAATCTCGCCGCCGCCCGCGAGGTCCGCGCCTTTGGCCTCGAGCAGCGTGAAACCCTGCGCTTTGGCGCGGCGACCAGCCGCCTCATCACCGTGCAGATGAAGGTCGTGAAATATGCCCAGGCCCTCACGCCCTCCATCGAGCTGCTTTCGGCCGCCGGCATCGCCTTCACGCTGGTCTTCGCCTACTACGCCGGCGTCAAGCTCGAGACGTTCCTCGCGATCGTCATCGCACTCTATCTCTGCTACGATCCGATCAAGAAACTGGGCTACCTCAACAGCGAGCTGAACCGCGGCCTCGCCTCGCTCGACCGGCTTGAGCAGGTCCTCAACGAGCCCGTCACCATCACCGACCCCGCCACGCCCGTCGCCGTCGACCGCCTGCGCGGCGACCTCGCCTTCGAAAACGTCAACTTCTCCTATCAACCCGGCGAACTCGTCCTCCAAAACGTCTCCATCGCCCTTCCCGCCGGCACCGTCTGCGCGCTCGTCGGCCCGAGCGGCGCCGGCAAGACGACCTTCATCAACCTCGTCCCGCGTTTCTACGAGGCCGGCAACGGCCGCGTGACGATCGACGGCATCGACGTCCGCGACATGCGCATCGCCGATCTCCGCCGCAACATCGCCCTCGTCTCGCAGGACCCGGTCCTCTTCAACGACACCGTTTACAGCAATCTCCTCCTCGGCCGCGAAAACGCCACGCACGACGCCGTGATCGCCGCCGCCATCGACGCTCACGCCGACGAATTCATCCGGATGCTGCCGCAAGGCTACGACACCATCGTCGGCGAACGCGGCACGCTGCTCTCCGGCGGCCAGAAACAGCGCGTCGCGATCGCCCGCGCATTTCTCCGCAACGCCCCGATCCTCATCCTCGACGAAGCCACTTCCGCGCTCGACACGCAAAGCGAGCAGATGGTTCAGGAAGCGCTCAAGAAGCTCGTCGTCGGCAAGACCGTCCTGATCATCGCGCACCGTTTTTCGACGATCCGCGACGCCTCGAAAATCCTCGTCCTCGATCGCGGCGAGATCGTCGCCACCGGCAGCCACGCCGAACTCTACGCTTCCAGCCCGCTCTACAAAAACCTCTACGACGGCCAGACCGCCGTCGCGTGAACGGGTCCTCAACCACGAACGAACACGAATTCACACGAATAAGAATCATCGCTCCAGCCCGTCTCCTGATCGGATTCGTGGGCATTGGAGTCCATTCGTGGTCAATTCCCGCTTGTTTTTTGATTGTGAGTTCCGACCAACCCCACCGCCTCAGCAAACTCGCCGAACAACTCGTCGGCGACCTGCGCGGCATCGCACCCGAGGACCCGCGCCGCTCGGTCAAGCGCCCGACCCAGCCGCTCTCCGCGATCGTCGAGCAACTCACAACGAAATACCACATCGGCGGCGAGTCCGCCGAACAACGCATCCGCGACCGCTGGCCCGAGATCGTCGGCGCCGCCAACGCCGCCTACTCGCACGCCGCCACCATCGAGCGCAACCGCCTCGTCGTCCTCGCCAGCCACGCCGTCGTTCGCAACGAGCTCTTCCTCCATCGCGGCGAAATCCTGCAACGCATTCGCGAGATCCCCGGCTGCTCCGATGTTAAGTCCTTGCTCCTGCGCGCCGGCTAAGCCTCTCCACCGCCGCGCGCTTTTGCGCTTGCGCGACCCGCAGCGCTTCTGGAACCTGTCCCCTTGCGTCAGTGGAAGCCCGCCGGTTGCGGACTCCCACCATGGCTGGTCCCGCTCCCGCGGGATTGGAACGGTGACGCCGGCTCGACCCCGCCGACGCGGGTTCGGGCGGGCGGCACGAGGCCCGCAAGGCCTCCTCCAGTCGTGCAACTCAACCCATAAACCATGTCCACCACCGTCGTTAAACCCGAAATCATCGCTCAGTATAAGACTCACGAAAAGGATACCGGCTCGTCCGAAGTCCAGGTCGCGTTGCTGACCGCCCGGATCAATCACCTGACCGAGCACCTCCGCACCCACCGCAAGGACTTCCACTCCCGCCGGGGCCTGCTGCAAATGGCCAGCCGCCGTCGCAAGCTTCTCGATTACCTCAAGAAGCACGACCTGCCGAAGTATAACGAACTTCTGCAGAAGCTGAACCTCCGCAAGTAACCGACTTTGATCGCACAGGCGACTCGATCCGCGAGTCGCCTGTTGTCTTTCCGACACTCGCCACCAGACCGGGACATTTCCGCTTGTTGCCGCACCGACGGACGGCGCCAAACGGAAATCTCTCGAGTCTGATCGAGGAGATTGAAGTGGGTTCGTGAAACCCAAAACCCCGCGCGGCGTTCGTCGCGCACCGTAGCGCAGGCGTCCCGCCTGCCTGCGTTCCCCGTGCAGGCCTCCCGCCTGCGCCACTCAGACATCCGTTCCGAAACCGAAATCCGATATGAATCAGAAATACACCGTCACCGTCCCCGAACTCGGGATCACGTTCTCCACCGGCTCCATCGCCCAGCTCGCCAACGGCGCCGTCAACGTCCAGGTCGGCGAGACCAACGTCTTCGTCACCGCCTGCGTCGCCCAGACGATGCGTCCCGGCCAGGACTTCTTCCCGCTCACGGTCGATTACCGCGAGAAATACTCCGCGGCCGGCCGCTTCCCCGGCGGCTACTTCAAGCGCGAGGGCCGTCCGTCCGAAAAGGAAATCCTCACGTCGCGCCTCTGCGACCGTCCCTGCCGCCCACTCTTCCCCGAGGGCTTCCTCAATGAGGTCCAGATCATCGGCCAGCTCCTCAGCGCCGATCAGGTCAACGAGTCCGACATCTCCATGGTCAACGGCGCCAGCGCCGCCCTCGCCATTTCCGACATCCCGTGGAACGGCCCGATCGCCGCCGTGCGCGTCGCCGAGATCGAGGGCCAGTTCGTCGCCAATCCCACGATCGAACAGATGTTCTCCTCGACCCTCGACCTGATCTACGTCGGCAACGAGAAGGACATGCTCATGATCGAAGGCTCCGCGGACCAGATCGCGGAAGAGCGCTTCGTCGAGGCCCTCGCGTTCGGCCACCAGTCGATCCAGCCGATCATCAAGGCCATCAAGGAACTCGTCGCCCAGTGCGGCAAACCGAAGGCCACCTTCGCCCTCGTCGGCGCCACGCCCGAGGCCCGCGCCATCATCGAGCGCGTCGTCCCCGACACGCGCCTCGCCGAGGCGATCTTCGGCAAGGAAAAGGCCGCCCGCGGCGCCGCCGTCAAAGTGCTCAAGGAAGAGGCGAAAGCCGCCCTCACCGCCGAGCTCGGCGCCGACAAGTTCACCGATGTCGACCTGAACGTCGTCTTCGAAGACCTCCAATACAAAGCCTACCGCAAGACCGTCCTCGAGAAGGGCGTCCGCGCCGACGGCCGCGGCCAGAAGGACATCCGCCCGCTCAGCGCCCAGGTCGGCGTTCTTCCCCGCGTGCACGGCTCCGCGATGTTCCAGCGCGGCGACACCCAGAACATCGCCATCACGACCCTCGGGCCGACGAAGGAAGCCCAGGACCTCGACGCCCTCACCGGCGGCGCGAAGTCGAAGAGCTTCATCCTCCATTACAACTTCCCGCCGTTCTCCGTCGGCGAAACCGGCCGCTTCACCGGCCCCGGTCGCCGCGAAATCGGCCACGGCGCCCTCGCCGAGCGTTCGCTCGTTCCCGTGCTCCCGCCCGAGGACGTCTTCCCTTACTCGATCCGCGTCGTCTCCGAGATCATGGCCTCCAACGGCTCGACCTCGATGGCCTCAATCTGCGGCGGCTGCCTTTCGTTGATGGACGCCGGCGTCCCGATCATCGCTCCCGTCGCCGGCATCTCCTGCGGCCTCATGACCGAAAATGGCGCCGACGGCTCGATCACGAAGTGGACCACCATCACCGACATTCTCGGTGAGGAGGATCACTTCGGCGACATGGACTTCAAGCTCGCCGGCACAACCAAGGGCATCACCGGCTTCCAACTCGATCTCAAGATCAACGGTCTGCCGTTCGAGATCGCGAAGACCGCGATTTTCCAGGCCCGCGACGCCCGCGTCGAAATCCTGAAGACGATGCTCGCCGCGCTCCCCGCGCCGCGCGCCGATCTCAGCACCTACGCGCCGCGCATCCAGACGATCCAGATCGACCCCGAAAAGATCGGCCTGCTCATCGGGCCCGGCGGCAAGACCATCCGCCGCATCACCGAGACGACCGGCGCGCAGATCGACATCGCCGAGGACGATTCCGGCAAGGTCTTCATCTACTCGAACAACGCCGACGCCATGAACCGCGCGATCAAGGAAATCGATTCCCTCTGCGGCGGCGGTGGCGGCCCGGGCGGCAGCAAGGGCCCGCCGATCGAGGTCGGCAAGATCTACAACGGCCGCGTCACCGGCGTGAAGGATTTCGGCTGCTTCGTCGAATGCACGCCCGGCAACGAGGGCCTCTGCCACATCAGCGAGCTCTCCGACCAGCGCGTCCGCCGCACCGAGGATGTCGTCCGCATGGGCGACTCGATTACGGTCAAGTGCATCGGCATCGACGAGCGCAGCGGCAAGGTCCGCCTCAGCCGCCGCGCCGCGATGAAGGAACAGCAGCAGCAACAACAGGATCAACCCGCCAGCGCCTGAGGTAGGGCGCGTTGTCCCCAACGCGCTTTCCCGAGGGTAGGGGCGGCTCTCCGAACCGTCCGCATCAGCCGGAGCCCGCATCGCGCGCTCCGGCTTTTTTGCGCCTACTCCGCGCGCTTCTTTCCGGACGTCGCGCCAAACGCCTCCCGCGCCGCCGTCACGCCATTCATCGCCGCCGGGAAACCGGCATAGACCGCGACGATCAGCATCACCTCGAGAATTTCCTCCCGCGTGCACCCGCTGTTCAACGCCGTGCCGATGTGGGTCCGCAACTCCGGCTGCGCGTTCCCCATCGCCGCCAGCGCCGCGATCACCACCAGCGCCCGGGTGCGTCCATCGATCCGGTCGCGCGAAATCACGTCGCCATACGCGAAGTCGACAATGAACGCCGCCAGTTCCGGCGAAGTCCTGATCAACTCGTTCAGCACCCGCCCGCCGCGCACGCCCACGGTCTCCGTCAATTTCCGCAGCCCTCGGTCCCGCCGGCCCGGCGGGGCGGATTTTGGGCCCGCCATCTTCCGCCGCTCCCGCTTCGCCAGGGCCGCCGCCACCCGCGCGAACTCCCGCTCCACCGCCGTCATCGCCTTCGTCTTCGCCATCCCCGCATCATGCCACGGCTCGCGCAACCTTCCAGCCTGCATTCAGTCGGTCCGTGGTCCGTGGTTTCTCCCCATTCCGCGCTTCCCCTTTTTGCGTCTTTCGTGTGTCTCGTGGGCGTCCATGAAATTTCTCGTCACGAACGACGACGGCATCGGCTGCGTCTTCCTTCACGAACTCGTCCAGGCGCTCCGCGCCGCCGGCCACTCGCTCGCCGTCGTCGCGCCCAAGCACGAGCAAAGCTGGATGGGCGCGTCGAAGTCGCGCCACCGTCCCGTGCACGCCGCGCCATGCGATCGCGGCCTCGGTTGCCCGACCTGGATCGTCGACGGCACGCCGAGCGACTGCGTCAACATCGCGCTCGACCACCTTCTTCCCCGCGACTTCCGCCCGGACGCCGTCATCAGCGGCATCAACATCGGCCTGAACGCCTCGCTCGGCTTCATCATCGCCTCCGGCACGGTCGCCGGCGCGTGGGAGGGCGCGCTGCATGGATTGCCCGCGATGGCGTTTTCGCAGGATCTCACTTCTGAAATCTACGAGCGCATCAAGGCCAACGGTGACCGCCCCGACCCCGATGTTCATGCCGTCCTCAAGATCTCCGCGCAACACGCCGCCCGCATCGCTCCCGATCTCGCCGCCAGCACGCCGCCGCGCAGTTTCATCATTCACAATGTGAATTTTCCCCTCGCCTGCCGCGCCGACTCGCCGATCCGCCGCACCGTCCCCGCCCGCGTGATCGTCCCGAAGCTTTTTTCGCCGGCCGACGACGGCACCCACCGCCTCATCTGGAATGTCGGCGAGGATCTTTCGCCGCCGGACCTCGTCACCGATCGCACCGTCCTTGCGCGCGGCGAAATCAGCCACACGATCCTCGATTACACCCGCCTCGGCACCTGACTCGCGGAGCCATCCGCATTGCTTCGGATTCCGAATTCTGACTTCTCGCTCCCCACTCCCCGCTCCTCCGAATGATCGAAGTCCGCCATCTCACGCGCGTCTTTCGCACCTACAAAAAGCGTCCCGGCTTCTGGGGCGGCGTGCGCGGGCTCTTTCATCGCGACTTCGAGGAGACCGCCGCCGCCAAAGACATCTCGTTCGACATCGCGGAGGGCGAGTTCGTCGGCTTCCTCGGCCCCAACGGCGCCGGCAAGACCACCACGCTGAAAATGCTCTCGGGCCTCATCTACCCGACGAGCGGCACCGCGCGCGTCGCCGGCTTCGATCCGACCAAGCGCGAAAACGCCTACCGCCGCATCTTCGCCCTCGTCCTCGGACAGAAAAACCAGCTCTGGTGGGACCTGCCCGCGATCGAGTCATTTCACCTTCTGCGCGCCATCTACGCGTTGCCCGCCGACCAGTTCAAAACGACGCTCGATGAACTCGTCGCGCTCCTCGATGTCGGGAAAAAGCTCAACGTGATGGTCCGCGAGCTCTCGCTCGGCGAGCGCATGAAGATGGAGCTCATCGCCGCCCTCCTGCACCGGCCGCGCGTCCTCTTCCTCGACGAACCCACGATCGGCCTCGACGTCGTCTCCCAGAAAAACGTCCGCCAGTTTCTCCGCGAGTACAACCGCCGCCATCGCGTCACGATCCTCCTCACGAGCCACTACATGGCCGACATCAAGGAACTCTGCGAACGCGTGATCGTGATCCACAAGGGCGCGAAGATCTACGACGGCCAGCTCTCCGGCATCGAGATGTCCAGCGGCGCGCGCAAGAAGATCATCAAGTTTCGTCCCGCCGAGGCTCCGTTTCCCGCGCTCGTCGAGCTCGCGGAAGACAAAGCCTCCGTCTCCACCGACGGTGAGGTGACCCTTCACGTCCCCGGCGACCAGGTCGTCGCGATCTCGCAGCGAATCCTCGCCGCCGGTCCGGTCGCGGACATCACGATCGAGGACGTTCCTCTCGAGGACATCATCGCCGAACTCTTCCAATCGCGGTAGCCGCGTGATCCCGACGCGCGCTGTCGCCGCCGGACCGGATGATTGCTACATGTCCGGCCACCGCCACGAATCACCGACGAGCGCCCGCACCAGCTCGCGGCAGCTCGCCGAGCCTTTTTCCACCGCCGCGCGCAACTCCGCCGCCTCCGCCCGCGCGCTTGTCGTGATTGCCGTGAGTTCGTCCGCTCCCAACACGAGCTCGGCGCGGCGCGCCTCCGGAAAACTCCGCCCACCCCGCCGCAACCGCAGCTCGTGCAGCAGCCGGAAATTCGTCTCCGCGAGCGAGCGGTGCAGCATCCGTTGCGCCGCCAGCAATTCGCCCCGGTCGATTTTGCGCAGCGTCCACACCGCGTCGCACGCGAAGCCGTCGGCGAGGCTCAGCACCTCGTCGTCGCTCAATCGCGGATCGCGGATCTCCGCCGTCGCCCGCCGGTATAATGGCTCCCACACCTTCGCGCCCTTCAAAAACCGCCAGCCCGGGCGCACGACCACCGCCAGGTCCTGGAGCATTCGCTGCAGTCGTTTCGAGCGCCGGTGCACGCCCCATCGCACCAGCCAGCGCGCCCGCCGCCAGGGCGCTTCCGGAATAATCACGAAATCCGCCTCCGCACCGTCGAACAATGCCGCCACCTTCGGCATCCCGCCGATGGCCGCCCGGCGCACGACATACCGGCTCAGCTTCACGCCGAGCCCGGCGGTCCACTTCGCATCCCCGAACAGGCCCAGGTCCGGCGTAATGATGTGAAAATCCCAGTCCGACTGCGCGTCCGCCCGCCACACCACATCGTCCGCCGCCCGGGCGCGCGAGCCGATCAGCACGACCGCCTTGACCGCGCGCTCCCCCGCCGCCCACTCCGCCATGCGTTCGCCTAGATTCACGCGCTCAACATCTCCGCACTGAGATCAAGATCTCCGTCCCCTCCATGCCGGGACCCGCATGGATCTCGCCGCGGTGCAGCCGCAGGATTTCCTTGGCGAGAAAAACCCGGATCCGCCCCTGGTTCGGCACCGCTCCATCGACCGGCTCCGGCAAAATGCCTTCGAGCTCGAGCTGCCGGCCCTTGATGGAAAACAACGCCGTCAGCTCCGACCCGGACCCGGTCGAGCGCAACTGCAGCGACAATTCCCGCGCGCCCAGTTCGCCGCGGTTCTCCGCGATGGTCGCGATGAACGACCGCAGCGCAAAGTCCAGCAGCGTCCGGCTCACCGGCAGCGTCACCGGATCCGGGCCCACCTCCACCCGGATGCCGAGCGAATGGCCGATGGTCTGCGCGAGCTCGCGCACATCGAGCGGCTCCCCCGCCGCCTCGTGCAGCGTCTGCATCAGCCCGAGGTGGCGGTTCATGCCCTCGAGATTCGCGACATCGGCCTTCACGGTTTCGATCAGCGCCGGCGGCAGCGGCTGATCCGCCCCGGTCTGACGGAAAGTCGCCAGCGACACGAGCGCATTGCCCACTTCGTGGCTCAGCGTCATCGCGAGCTCGCGCAACAAATGCCGCCGGTCCGCCCGCTGCCGCGCCACCGCGTCGTGCACCTCGCTGCTCGCCTCCTCCCAAAACGCCCAGACCCCGCCGGTCTCGGCGACCAGCCCCGCGCTCGCCCGGAACGCCTGCGCGGCGGCGGGAGCCGCGCGG
>DASZPP010000226.1:0-15391 GCA_035549975.1 Opitutus sp. | reverse complement strand
TTCTTCGGCGCGGCGGACAAGCTCGAGAGCGCGCTGCGGCGGGAGAAGAAGGAGCCGGAGGTGCTGATCCTGCGGATGAGGAAAGTGATGGCGATCGATGCGACCGGGCTGAACGCGCTCGAGGACCTTTACGAACGGCTGCGCGCGAAGGGCAAGCACCTCGTGCTGAGCGCGCCGCACACGCAGCCGATGCACGTGATGGAGAACGCGGGTTTTCTCGACCGGCTCGGGCGGGAAAACGTGACGCCGGATGTCGACGGGGCGCTGGCGCGGGCGCGGGCGATTCTCGGCTTGCCGCCGGTGCCGGAGACGAGCGACCCGCTGGCGGTCGAGCGGGAGCGGATCGAGTCGGCGCGCACGGAGCTGGCAGGCGCGGTCGAGCGCGCGGGGCGGGCGCTGAAGAAGCCGGTGGGCGGGCAAGAGGCGATGAAGTGACGGACTCCGCCCCGCGGGTTCTGAGAAACCGAAGCCGGGTGCAGCGACCGGCGACGCCGGCAGCCGAAATTCGTGCGCGTGCGGACGGCGGGCACGGCGGCCGGCGGCCACGCTTCGTGCGGCCCTGCGGTGCGGCGGGGAAGGCCGACTCGCGGGCGCTCGTCGCGACGGGTCAGGCGAGGACGGTTTTCAGGACCTTACCGAGGTCGGTGACGCGATACGGCTTCGTCAGGTAGCCGCAAAAGCCCATGTCGAGGAAGCGGCGCGCCATGTCCTCGTTGTCGTAGCCGCTGGAGACGATGGCGCGGACGTCGGGATCGAGGTCGCGGAGAATCTTGAAACATTCCTCGCCGCCCATGCCGCCGATGACGGTGATGTCCATGATGACGGCGTCGTAGGGGCGGCCGATGTTGAGGTAGCGCTTGTAGAGCGTGATCGCCTCCTCGCCGTTTTTCGCGATGTCGTATTTGTAGTCGAGGCTCTGGAGCATCGTGCCGGTGAGGGCGGCGATCTTCGGGTCGTCGTCCATGAACAGGACGCGGCCGGTGCCGAAGCGGAGCGAGGGAGCCTTGCGGGCCTGGACCTCGACGGGGGCGTTGGCGCGCGGCAGGAAAATGGTGAACGCGGTGCCCGTGCCGACGGTGGAGGAGACGCCGATCTGGCCGCCGTGCTTGCGCACGATCGAGAGCACGGTGGCGAGGCCGAGGCCGGTGCCGTGTTTTTTCGTGGTGAAGAACGGGTCGAAGATCTTCTCGAGGTTCTCGGGCGGGATGCCGTTGGCGTTGTCGCGCACCTCGAATTGCACATAGTCGCCTGCCGGCAGCGGCGCGACCTGCTCGGCGGCGAGGGTGGCGTTGCCGGCCTGGAGCTGGACGCGCGGCTGGTGCGGCGGTGGCGGCATGGCCTGGAGGGCGTTGACGACGAGGTTCTGGAAAACCTGGAGGATTTGCGCGCGGTCGACCCGGACGGGCTCGGTGCCCTCGGCGACCGTGACGGTGACCTCGCCGGTGCTGCCGGCGGCGGCGATCTTGACGGCGTCCTCGAGGATTTCCCTGGGCGCGATGACGGACTGGGTGCCGGAGCCGCCCTTGGCGAAGGCGAGCAGTTGTTTCGTCAGGCCCTTGGCGGTGAGGCAGGCTTTTTCGCTGTCCTCGAGGGCGGTGTAGTCGCGGTTGTCCTTCGCGAGCGAGACGCCGCCGAGAATCGTCGTGAGAAGGTTGTTGAAATCGTGGGCGATGCCGCCGGCGAGCAGGCCGAGCGATTCGAAGCGGTTGGCTTTGACGAGCTCCTCGGGGGTGAGGCTCATCTCCTCAGGATCGCGGAAAACGACGACGGCGCTGCGGGAGTTGCCCTCGGGATCGCGGACGGCGCGCGCGGTCCAGACGATGGGCCGCGGCGGTGTTTCCGGATCGGCGGCGGCGAGCGCGTCCTCGCTGATCAACGGCAGCGGGTCATCGGCGGTGAGGGCGCGATCGATCGGGTCGTTGCCCGCGCGGCCGCTCTCGCGGTTCACGAGGCGGAAAACATCGGCGAAGGGCTGGCCGGAAAGTTCCCCGGGCTTCCGGCCGAGGAGGCGGGCGGCGGCGGGATTGGCGCGAAGGATCTGGCCGGTGGCGTCGGTGACCAGGACGCCCTCGGCGATCGCGGCGAAGGCGTCGTCGAACAGTGGGCCCTCCTTCGCCGAGGCGGCGGAGGGCAGGCCCGGAGCCGGGCAGATGAAACCGATGGCGCGGGCGAGGTCGCGCTTGCGGGTGAGCACGCGGTGCACGGCGAGCAGCACGGGAACGGGCGCGCCGTTCTGGCCGACCAGCTCGTGGCGTTCGACGAAGGAGCTCTGGCCGGGCGCGCGCAGGAGCAGCCAGGTTTCCACGCCGATCGAGCTTTCGTCGGGCGGGAGCGCGGCGGCGAAGGTGGCGAGCCCGTCGGAGAGCTCGTCGGCGCGGTGGCCGAGGATTTTTTTCCATGCGGGCGACAGCCAGAATTTTTGGGCGGCGAAATCGAGATCGAACGCACCGAGCGGGCCGACGCCGCTCAGGAGCTCGAGGCGCTCGTCGTTGGCGAGGCTGGACTCCTCGAAGTCCTTGCGCTCGGTGATATCGAGATGAAGGCCGACGACGCGCTCGAGCTCGCCGGCCGGCGAGAGCACCTGCACGCCGATCGACTGGATCCACACCCATGAGCCGAGGCGGTGGCGCATGCGGAACTCGACGCTGAACGGACGCGTGCCGGCCCCGTGTTTCTTCGGGAGCCGGTCGGGTGCGGCGGCGGAGTCGTCGGGATGGATGAGCTGGCGCCAGGTGTCGATCGTGCCGGGCAGCTCGGCGTCGACGTAGCCGAGGATTTTTTTCCACGACGGCGAGTAGAAGACGCGGCCGGATTTCAGATCGAGGTCGAAGAAGCCGGCGGCGCCCTGGTCGGCAAGGAGCGCGAACGCGCCGGCTTCGGACCGGTCGGCGGGCGCGGACGGCGTGGCGGGGTGAGACGGCGTGACGACGGCGAGGTGGGAGCCGTCGGGGAGTTTTTCGAGCCGGAGGCCGACTTCGCACGCTTCGCCTCCCTGCGGCGCGGCGGCGAGGGTGGCGGCGCGATCGACCGCGGAGGCGAGCATCACGTCCCACTGCGCCTCGAGGAAATCGGGCTCGGTCGAGACGATTTCAAAAGTGAAGAGCGCCGGGAAGGGTTGGCCGGTGAGCTCGCCGGCGGCGGCGTGCCAGAGCTGTTGCGCGGCGCGGCTGGCGTGGGTGACGCGGCCGGAGGCGTCGAGGAGGAAAACGGCGGCGGAATCCGCCGGGCTGGGGCGGGTGGAGTCGGCGGAGGGTGAAGGGGAGTCGTTCAACGCGGCGGCGGAGGCGGGCCTGGCTGGGATCGGCGGTCAGAGACCGCCGCGACCGGATCACTGGGTATCCAGCCAGAGGCGGACGCGGTTGGCGAGAAAATCGATGAACGGCGGCTGGTCGTTGAGGCAGGGAATCTGTTCGAACGATTCGCCGCCGGCGGACAGGAAGGTTTCGCGGCCGCGCACGCGGATCTCCTCGAGCGTTTCGAGGCAGTCGGTGATGAACGCGGGACAGACGACGAGCAGGCGCTTGATGCCGGCGGCGGGGAAGCGCTCGAGCTCCTTGTCGGTGAACGGCGTGAGCCACGGTTCGCCGGCGAGGCGGGACTGGAAGGCGACGGAATATTGGCCGGCGGGGATGCCGGCGCGGGCGACGAGGGCGCGGGTGGTGGCGAGGACCTGGGCGCGATAGCAGGTGGACTGGACCGGCGAGCAGACGTCGCAGCAATCGGCGACCCGCAGGCAATGCGCGTGCGAGGAGTCGGCCTTGCGCATGTGGCGCTCAGGGAGGCCGTGATAGCTGAAGAGCAGGTGGTCGTGCGGCCGCGCGAGCCATGGTGCGGTGACGGTGTGGAGGGCGTCGATGTAGTCGGCGTCGGCGTAGAACGGCTGGACGATTTCGATGCGGAGCCGCGGGGCGAGGCGGGCGGCCTCCGCGAAGACTTTGACGACGACCGTTTCCCAGGAGGACATCGCGTAGTGCGGATACTGGGGAAACAGCAGCACCTCGTCGACGCCGTCGTCGGCCATTTGCGCGATGACGCTCGCGATCGACGGCTGGCCGTAGCGCATGGCGACATAGACGGGCGTGCCGCCGCCGAGCGCGGCGGAAAGCTTGTCGCGAACGTGGAGCGAGGTGGCGATGAGCGGGGAACCTTCGCCGGTCCAGACCTGGGCGTAGGCGTGGGCGGATTCCTTCGGGCGCGTGCGGAGAATGATGCCCTCGAGCAGCAGCCAGCGCGCGGCGGCGGGCAGGTCGAGGACGCGTTCGTCGCCGAGAAATTCGCGCAGGTAACGGCGGACGTCGGGGACGGACGTGGAAGCGGGGGAGCCGAGGTTGGCGAGAAGGACGGCGCGCACGGATCGGAGTGAAGTTGAAGCGAGAGTGAAAGGCGGCGGAGGCCGGCGGCTCAAGCCGGGAGTGACCAGCCGGCGGGAGCCGCGGAAGCGATGACGCAAAAGCAAGGATTTCGGAAGGCGCAATGTCTTGGCATGGGGGCGAAGAATGTTACAGTCTCGTTGTTTCTCTGGCCCGTTAACCGCGCTTCGTTCCTGCAGCCGCGGAACGGGGCTTTTGCTTCAGCTCCGTGTTTCATCACCCAAGCCGCTTCCGCCCACCCCGTCCGCTCCACGTGCGCACCGGCGCATGGCCGTTTTTGTTGATGGCGCTCCTGCCCAGGCCGCTCGCGGCGGCCGAACAAACGGCGTCGATCGCGATCCACGGCGTGGAGTGGCTGATTCCGCTCATGCTGTTGCTGGCGGCGGGCGGTGGCGCGTGGCTCGTCGGGCGGCGGGCGGGGCGGCGGCTGCAGCGCGACGCGCAGCAATTGCGCTCGGTGCTCGAATTTGCGGACTGCCTGCTGTGGCAGGCGACGGTCGAGCTGGACGGCGAGGACTGGAACTGGAGGTTTACGTTGCAGCCGACCGGGCTGTTCTGGCGGCTGTTCGAGGGGATGCAGCCGCCGGAGAAGACGGGCTTGTGGGGGCAGTTCGACGTGGCGGAGCGGCCGGAGATGGATGCGCGCTGCCGGGCCGCGCTGGTGGGCGGCGCCAAGGGCTATGAGCAACAGTTTCATTTTATCCGGAACGGCCGCGAGATGTGGCTGCGCGAAAGCGTGTCGATCACGCGGGTGGCGCCGCACCAGTTCTGGCTGGTGGGCCTGGTGACGGATATTACCTCGCCGCGCGAAGCGGAGATGGCGCGGCGGGCGAGCGAGGAGCGGGTGAAGCAGTTGCTGGCGCGCGCGGACTGCATGCTTTGGCAGGCGCGCGTGCGGGCGGACGGGCGCGGGGATTTCCTGTGGGAATGTTTCATTCCGCCGTCGGAGCTTTATCGCCAGATCGCGGGCGAGCATCCGGCGGCGCCGAAGATGCCGTGGGACAGCGCGTTCGTGCCGGAATTCGCCGAGCTCAAGCGCCGCAGCCGCACGGCGATGCTGGCGGGCGAGGAAGGCTACGAGCAGGAATATCGCGTCGTGCGCGACAACGACGTGCGCTGGATGCACGAGCAGGTGACCGTGCGGGCGCTGAATCCGGACGAGTGGATGCTCGAAGGGTTGAGCGTCGACATCACGGCGCAGCGCAAGGCCGAGGAGTCGAAGCAGGCGAGCGAGGCGCAGCTCAAGGGCGTGGTGAACGCGGCGGAATTCCTGCTGTGGCACGCGCGGGTGTTCCGGCGCGGCGACGGGCGCCTGCACTGGGTGCTGAACGTGCCGGGCTCGTCGCTGTACCGGAGGTTGTTTGGGCACGATCCGGAACAGCCGGCGGTTCTGCCGTGGCAGACGGTGGTGTCGCGGGAAGAATACGAGGAAATGCTTGCGCGCTGCACCTGCGCCATCGAGGAGGGGAGGGATGGGTACCAGCAGGAGTTTCACGCGCGGCATGCGGAGCAGTCGTTCTGGCTGCACGAGCATGCGACGATCAACGCGATCGGCGACGGCGAGTGGCAGCTCGTCGGGGTCGTGACGGATGTGACGGCGCAGCATCGGGCCGAGGAGGCGCGGCGGGCGAGCGAGCGGGCGCTGGGCGAGATCGTGGCGCGCGCGGACTGCCTCGTATGGGAGGGCCGGGTGGCGGTGAGCCAGACGGAATGGGAATGGGATTTCACGATTCACCCGTCGGGGCTGTGCGAATCGCTTTACGGCACGCGCGAGCCGTCGAAGGAAACGGGGCTCTGGCGCCGGTTCGACATCCCGGAAAGAGCGGAGATGAACCAGCGGTGCCGGGCGGCGTTGCGCGCGGGACAGCCGGCTTACAGCCAGGTGTTTCACATCCGGAAGGACGGCGGCGAAATCTGGCTGCGCGAAAACGTGTCGGTGCGCGCGCTGGGCGGGGATCTGTTTTCCCTGGTCGGCGTGGTGACGGACGTCACGGCGCAGCACCGGGCCGAGGAGGCGCGGCAGGCGAGCGAGGTGGCGCTGCGTGAAATCCTGGAACGGGCGGACTGCCTGCTGTGGCGGGCGACCGTGGTGCGGCGGGACGGGGAGTTCGCGTGGAAGGATTTCGACCTGCCGGCGTCGCGGCTTTGCGCGGAGCTGCTGGGCCGCGTGCCGACGGAGCATGCGGCGCAATTGTGGAACGAGGCGACGGTGCCGGAGCTGGCGCAGATGAACGCGCACAGCCAGTACGCGCTGCTGACCGGGGCGCCGGGTTACGAGCAGGAATTTCGCGCGGTGCGGGAGAATCGCACTTACTGGCTGCACGAGCGCGTGACGATTGTCGCCGTCGGCGCGGGCGAGTGGCGCGTCGTGGGCATCGTGACGGACGTGACGGCGCGCCACGAGGCGCAGGAGGCGAAGCGCCGGAGCGAGGCGCGGCTGGAGGAACTGCTGCACCGCGCGGACTGCATGATCTGGCAGGGCTGGGTCACGCGGACGGCGGACGGGCGCATGCAATGGAATCTCTACGTGCCGCGTTCGCAGCTGCACCGGCGGATTTTTGGCCACGATCCGGACGACACGCGCTTCGGGTGGGCCGACGTCGGCGTGCCGGAGCATCCGGAGATGGAGCGGCGCTCGCGCGCGGCGTTCGAGGGCGGTGCGCCCGGCTACGAGCAGATTTTCCACATTCCGCGGGTTGACGGCGACATCTGGGTCACGGAGCAGGTCACGATCAAGCCGGCGGGCGAGAACCAGTGGGAAGTGGTCGGCATCATCACCGACATCACGGCACGGCACGAGGCCGAGGAGGCGCGGCGGAAGACGACGGAGCAATTGCAGCGCATCCTCGCACTCGCCGACTGCATGGTGTGGGAGGCGAATGTCGTCGAGCGCGCGGACGGCGGGATCGACTGGAAAACCTACACGCCGCGCTCGGCGCTTTACCGGCGGCTGTTCGGCGACGAATCGGGCGAGACGGATTTGAACTGGCGGCGGTTGAACGTGCCGGAGATCGAGGAGGTGCACCGTCGCTCGATCCAGGCGGTGCGTGACCGCGCCGGCGGCTACGAGCACGAGTTTCGCGCGATCTTCCCGAACCGCGTCATCTGGCTGCGGGAAGTGGTGACCATCCGGATGCTGGCGACGGGGAAGTTCCGGCTGGTCGGCGTGATCACGGACATCAGCGCGCAGCGCGAGGCGCAGGAGGCGCACAAGGCGAGCGAGGCGCAGGTCGAGCAGATGCTGACCACGGTGGAGTGCCTGTTGTGGCAGGCGCGGGTGTTCGCGCTGCCCGAGGGCGGGTTGCGGTGGGTGATGTTCATCCCGCGCTCGCGGCTCTACCGCGACATCTTCGGGGCGGACCCGGACGAGCTGCCCTACCTGCGTTGGGACCGGGTGGTCGATGCCGCGACGGATGCCGAGCTCGGGCAGCGAGCGGGAGAGGCGGTGTTTGGCGGGCGGAGCGGTTACGAGCAGGAGTTTCGCGCGGAGCGCGACGGGCGGGTTTTCTGGCTGCACGAGCAAACCACGATCACGGCGGTGGGGCCGGGCGAGTGGAAGCTCGTGGGCGTGATCACGGACCTGACGGGGCGGCGCCACGCGGAGCAGGCGGTGCGGGAATCGGAGCTGCGGTATCGCACGCTGTTCCAGCACACGCCGGCGGCGATCGCCGAGCTGGATTTCAGCGACGTCGGGCGGTGGCTGGAGGATTTGCGCGCGCGCGGGGTGACCGATCTCGCGGCCGAGCTCGATCGCGACCACGCGCTGTTGCTCGAGGGCGCGCGGCGGGTGCGGTTCGTGGACTGCAACAACACCGCGATGACGATGCTCCGGGCGAAGTCGAAGCGCGACTTCGTGCGGCGGCGCGGCGTGCTCGCGACGACGGACTCGCTGCGCCTGGTGCGCTCGGCGGCGCTGGCAGTGTGGGAGGGGCGCAACACGCTCGAGGCGGAAATCGAGATGCGGGATTTCACGGCGGAGATTCACCAGATGCATGTGCGCTGGTGGATGGAGATGAACGACGGCCGGCTCGACCTGCGCCGGTCGGTGATGGTGTTCGTGGACCTGACGGAGCTGAAGCAGGCGCAGGCCGCGCTGGCCGGGGAGAAGGAACGGCTGGCGGTGACGTTGCGGGCGATGGCGGAAGGCGTGGTGACGACCGACGTGAACGGCCGGGTGCAGTTCATGAACCCCGCGGCGGCGGAGCTGGCGCAGCAGGACGCCGAGGCGGCGATCGGCCAGCCGGTGGCGGAGATTTGCCGCCTGGAAAAGGAAAACACGGGCGAGGTCGTCGAGATTCCCGTCGCGCAAGTCGTGCAGGGCGACCTGGTGGCGGATTTGCCGGGCCAGGCGCGACTCGTGACCGGCGCGGGCGCGAGCCGGCTCGTCGAGGGTTGCTGCGCACCGATCCACGCGGCCGACAGCCGGGTGATCGGGACGGTGCTGGTGTTCCGCGACGTGACCGAGCACGAGCGGCTCGAGCAGGAACTGGTGCGCGCGACGAAGCTGGAGTCGGTCGGGATCCTCGCGGGCGGCATCGCCCATGACTTCAACAACATTCTCACCTCGGTGATGGGCAACATCGCGCTGGCGATGCTCGACCTGACGCCGACCTCGGAGGCCGGGCGCAGCCTGCGCGAGGCGGAGAAGGCGACGCTGCGGGCGCGCGACCTGACGCAGCAGCTCCTGACCTTTGCGAAAGGCGGCGAACCGGTGCGGACCTCGGTGAAACTCGACGGGATCGTCCGCGAGATCACCGAATTCACGCTGCACGGCTCGCGCGTGCGGGCGGCGTTCGACGTGCCGAAAAACCTGTGGCTGGCCGAAGCGGACAAGGGCCAGATCGGCCGCGTGGTGCAGAACATGGTGCTGAATGCGGTCCAGGCGATGCCCGAGGGCGGCACCGTGCGGGTCGCGCTGCGCAACGAGCACCTCGACGGGCTGCTGCGGCCGGCGCTGCCGCCCGGCGACTACGTGCAGATCGCGATCTCGGACAGCGGCGTGGGCATCAGGCCCGAGCACGTTTCGCGGATCTTCGATCCTTATTTCACGACGAAACAGACCGGCAGCGGCCTCGGGCTGGCGGCGGTTTATTCCATCGTGAACAAGCACCGCGGGGCGATCGACGTGGAGTCGAAGCTCGGCGCCGGCACGACATTTCGGATCTGGCTGCCGGCCTCGGTGCAGGCGACCGAGACCGCCGCCGACGAGGTGTCCCCGCCGAAGCAGCCGCTGACAATGAACGGCCGCGTGCTGTTCATGGATGACGAGGATGCGATCCGGGTGATGGCGAAGTTTCTCCTGAAGCGATTTGGATTCGACGTCGTGTGCGTGGCGGACGGCAGCGAGGCGGTGCTGCGCTATGCGGAGGCGCAGGCCGCGGGCGACCCATTTTCACTCGTCATCATGGACCTGACGGTGCCGGGCGGGATGGGCGGGCGCGAGGCGATCGGGAAGCTGCAGGCGATCGACCCGGAGGTGCGCGCGATCGTGTCGAGCGGATATTCGAGCGATCCGGTGCTCGCGAACTACCGGCAGCATGGATTCTGCGGCATGGTGCCGAAGCCGTATGAAGTGAATGACCTGGCGCGCGTGTTGCGGGAGGCGATGGCCAGGCCGGCGCGCGGGGCGGTGTCGGCGCGAAACTGAGGCCGGCGCCGGCGAGCCGCGGAGAAGAGCGGAGCGTGTCAGGACAGCCCGCGGCAGAAGCCGATTTGGGCGATCAGGCGATGGACGTTTTCGGGCGCGATGCGATCGGTGATCACCGAGCGGGGATAGTTGGGCTCGATGTCGAGGCGGACGCCGTCCTCGGTGCCGGGCCGGACGAACTCCGCGACGAAATCGAGGCCGCCGCGCGGCCGCATCCAGCGAAAATACGGATCCGGGTCGGAGGACTCGATCACGATGTCGTGATGCAGGAAAATGTGGCAGTAGAGCGTGAGGTCGCGGAACGAGCTGAACCACGTTGGCGGATTTGCCAGTTGATCCCGGATGATGAGAGTCATCGCGTGCGCCTCCGCGGGGTTGCGGGCAGCGTTGCTGCCAAGATCGACGGGAGGTCGTCATTTCCTGACCGAATGCGTTGCAAAGGGTGCGGCGAAATTTGCCTTTTATCCGTGCCCCGGCCTGTCATCCGTGTTCCCCTGATCCTTTCATGAGCACTCCACGTCATCCCGTCCTCCTCATTGTGCGCGACGGTTGGGGAAAGAATCCCGACCCGAAACAGAACGATTTCAACGCGGTCCATCTCGCGACGAAGCCGTGCGACGACCGGCTGCACGCGCGCTATCCGCATACGCTGATCGCGGCGAGCGGCGAGAATGTCGGGTTGCCGGACGGGGTGATGGGCAACAGCGAGGTGGGGCACGAGAACATCGGGGCCGGCCGGATCGTCGAACAGGAGCTGCTGCGGCTCAACCGGCTTTTTTCCGAAAAGCGGCTCGCGACGAATCCGGTGTGGCACGCGATCCTCGCGCGGCTGAAGGCGAATCCCGCGGCGAAGCTGCACCTGATGGGAATCGTGAGCGACGCGGGCGTGCACGGGATGCTCGAACACCTGTATGGGATTTTACGGCAGGCGAAGACGGACGGCGTGAGCGCCGGGCGCGTGTTCATCCATGCGTTCACCGACGGCCGCGACACGCCGCCGACGAGCGGGCTCGGTTACGTGCGCCAGGTGGAGGAAAAGTGTCGCGAGATCGGCGTGGGGAAAATCGCGAGCGTGTGCGGGCGGTTCTGGGCGATGGATCGCGACAACCGCTGGGAGCGCGTGCGGCAGGCCTACGACATGCTCACGGGACGGAAATCCGTCGCGACCGCGCCGGGCGCCGAGCAGGCGGTGCAGCAGTATTACGACGCGCCGCTGAGCGCGACGCAGAAGGGCGACGAGTTTGTCGCGGCGACCTCGATCGTCGGCGCCGACGGGAAACCGGTGGCGACGATCGGCGACGGCGACGCGGTGCTGTTCTACAACTATCGCGGCGACCGGCCGCGGGAGATCACGAAGGCGTTCGTGCTCGATCAATTCGACGGCTTCGACCGCGGGCCGAAGCTCGATCTCTACTACGCGACGATGACGGAGTATGAGGCGGGCCTGCCGGTGAACGTGATTTCGCCGAAGCCGGCGAAACTGAAAAACATCCTCGGCGAAGTCGTGAGCAACGCGGGCCTCGCGCAGTTCCGCTGCGCCGAGACGGAGAAGAACCCGCACGTGACCTTTTTCTTCAACAACTATCGCAAGGACCCGTTTCCCGGCGAGGATCGGGCGTGTCCGCCGAGCCCGAAGGTGGCGACGTATGACCTGAAGCCGGAGATGTCGGCGGCCGAGGTCACGGCGACGGCGAAGGCGGCGATCCTCTCGGGCAAATACGGTTTTCTCGTCGTGAACTTCGCGAATCCCGACATGGTCGGGCACACCGGTTCGCTGCCGGCGGCGATCAAGGCGGTCGAGGCGACGGACCGCGGCGTCGGCGAATTGCTCGCGGCGCTCGCGACGATGCACGGCCGCGCGGTGATCCTCGCGGACCACGGCAACTGCGAGCAAATGTGGGACCCGGTGACGAACAGCCCGCATACCTCGCACACGTTGAACCTGGTCGAGCTGTTCGTGGTCGGCGACGACTACGCGGCGGGCAAAACGAAAATGCGCGGCGGCGGCCGGCTCGCCGACGTGGCGCCGACGGTGCTGCAGTTGCTCGGCCTGCCGAAGCCGGCGGAAATGACCGGCGAGAGCCTGATCGCGTCGCCGTAGGCCGGTTTGGCGCCGGACGGGCGACGCGGCGAAAACGTGTCGGCGACGAGGCGGAGTTACGATTCGGCCTGGTTGGCGGACGGTCCCGCCGGCAGATCCTGGCGAAGCTGCGTGAGCGCTTCGGTCGAGATGCCGTGGCTGATGTTGAGGTTGTAGCGCTCCTGCAGAAACGTCTCGACGGAAACCCACTGGTCTTTCCAGCGGACGCGGCCGGTCCACGCGCAGAACGTGACGATCTCCTTCAGTTTTTTCACCTCCGATGACGAGGCCTGCAACTCGCCGATGAGCCGGCTCTGCTCGGCTTCGAAGCGATGTTCCTGGCCCATCGCGGCAGCGAGGAACAGGGAGGTGCCGAGGCAGACCGTCATGAAGACATTCAGGTAGAACATCTGGTCGCCGATCGAGTCGCCGCGGAGCGGGCCGCCGCCGGCGAGCACCGCGTCGAAGGCGAAGAGGCCCAGCACCGCGCCCACCGTGATCGCGACCGAGGGAACGAAACGCACCGACGCCCAGACCAGGAGCGGAAAACTGCAGATCAGCGCGACGGGCAGCGGCAGATGCGGGATCGCCCAGCGGCCCGGGCCGAATGCGCCGACGAGCAGCGTGAGGAAGGCGAGCGCGGCCAGCTCCGCATATTCCGCGCGGGTGCGGGCAGGCAGCCGCCAGCGAATCCAGACGACGGCGGTCGGCGCCGTGACGAGGAGGGCGAAGACGTTGGCCGCATACCAGGCGCCGGACGTCGACCAGAAACCGGCTTCGCGGAAGACGCCGGCGAAATGCAGCCCGAGCATGCCGAACGCCGTGCTGATCGGCTGGAGGACCAGCAGCTCGGCCGCGAGGAATTGCGCCACCTCGGCCAGCCGGTCAAATTCGATGCGCCGGCCGAGGCGGTCGTGAAACCACCAGCCGACGAGTCCGGCATCGAGCGCGTTGCCGGCGGCGGTCACCACGGCCGAGGAGAACGGCTGGCCGGCGACGAGGACGATCGCGAGTTCTCCCGCGAAAACGGCCGGCCACACGCGGCGGCCCCACAGCAGCGCGCACGTCGTGGAGAGGCCGGTGGGAATGAAAAGGACCCACGAGACGTTGGCGACGAGCGCCGACACGGCGATGCAGAGCCGGCCCGTCAGGAAATAGGCGACGGCGATCACGAACGAGAGGAGCAACCATTGCCACCGCGAGTTCGGGCCGTTCATCCTGCGACGTGATTAGCCGCGAGGCACGGGGGCGCAATGCGATTGTTATGTAGGGCGGGGTCTCTCCGGACCCCGCCTTTTCCTGCATGCGATCGGTGCGAGCGCGGCGGGGTCGGGAGACCCCGCCCTACAAATCGGCATCGCGCGCGGCGGAGAATCTGTTTGCGCCCGGCGGTGGCGGTGCGTTGTCCTGTCCGGCTCACGTTTCCATGCACCGCACCCATCACTGCGCCCAGCTCACCACCACGAACCTCGGCGAAACCGTCTCGCTGCTCGGCTGGGTCGATGTCATCCGCGACCAGGGCGGGATTATTTTCATCGATTTGCGCGACCGGAAGGGCGTCACCCAAATCCAGCTCGAGCCGCACGAGAACGCGAAGCTCGGCGAGCAGCTGAAGCATTTGAAGCTCGAGTCGGTGATCGGCATCACGGGCAAGGTCGTGCGCCGGCCGGCGGGCACGGAGAATCCCGCGCTGCCGACGGGCCAGGTCGAGGTCGTGGCGGAGTCGCTCGACATCCACAACCTCTCCGACACGCCGCCGTTCCCGCTCGATGATGCCGGCGGCGACAAGGTCAACGAGGACCTGCGGCTCACGTATCGTTATCTCGACCTACGCCGGCCGAAGATGCGGAAGAACCTGCTCACGCGGCATCGCGTCACGAAATCGATCCGCGACTACTTCGACGCGCAGGAATTCATCGAGGTGGAGACGCCGGCGCTGTTCAAGAGCACGCCGGAAGGCGCGCGCGAATACCTCGTGCCGTCGCGCATCCATCCGGGGCAGTTCTACGCGCTCTCGCAGTCGCCGCAGCAGTTCAAGCAGATCCTGATGGTCGCGGGCGTGGAAAAATATTTTCAGATCGCGCGCTGTTTTCGCGACGAGGACCTGCGCGCGGACCGGCAGATGGAGTTCACGCAGGTCGACGTCGAGGCGTCGTTCGTGACGCGCGAGGACATCTACGCGCTGTTCGAGGGCATGCTGAAAAAAGTGTGGAAGGACACGCTCGGCGTGGACCTGCCGACGCCGTTCCCGCGGATGCCGTTCGCCGAGGCGATGAACCGCTACGGCGTGGACAAGCCCGACGTGCGCTTCGCGCTCGAGCTCGCGGATTTCACGGAGCTGTTCAAGAATTCGGCCTTCAAGGTGTTTCAATCGACGGCGGCGTCGGGCGGCGCGATCAAGGCGCTCAACGCGAAAGGCCTCGCCGACATCACGCAGGGCGAACTGAAGAACCTGGAGGAGGTCGCGAAATCGCTCGGCGCGAAGGGGCTCGCGTTCATCAAGGTCGAGGGCGGGGAATGGAAGTCGCCGATCGTGAAATTTTTCTCCGACGCCGAGAAGGCGGAGCTCACGGCGAAACTCGGGATCGCCGACGGCGATATCATTTTCTTCGCGGCGGCGCCGTGGGAAAAGGCGTGCGCGATCCTCGGGCGGCTGCGGCTGGAATCGGCGGCGCTCCTGCAGAAGCGCGGCAAGCTCACGATCCGGCCGGATGACTGGAAGTTTTTGTGGGTCGTCGATTTTCCGCTGATGACCTACGACGAGGCGGAGGGGCGCTACCTGGCGACGCATCATCCGTTCACCTCGCCCGTGGCGGAGGACGTCGCGCTGCTCGACACCGATCCGAAGAAGGTGCGCGGGCAACATTACGATGTGGTGTTGAACGGCACGGAACTCGGCGGCGGCTCAATCCGGATTCACCAGCCGGCGCTGCAGAAGAAAGTTTTCGAGGACGTGCTGAAGATTCCGGCCGACGTGGTCGAGAGCCGGTTCGGCTACATGCTGAAGGCGTTCACGTATGGCGCGCCGCCGCACGGCGGCATCGCCTTCGGGCTCGACCGGATGGTCGCACTCTTGTGCGGCACGACGAGCATCCGCGATGTGATCGCGTTTCCGAAGACGCAGAAAGGCCAGGACCTGATGGCGCAGAGCCCGACGCCGGTGACGGCGAAGCAGCTCAAGGATCTCCATATCCAGACAGTGATGCTGGAGTAGGCGGGTTTGTGTGTTGGTAGGGCGGGGTCTCCCGACCCCGCCGCGATTCGCCCTAAAAACGGCGGGGTCGGGAGACCCCG
>DASZPP010000225.1:0-2327 GCA_035549975.1 Opitutus sp. | reverse complement strand
GTCAGAAATTTCGCCCGCGTCGTGGCGATCACCTTCGCCAGCTCCGGCTCCGCCGGATCGCTCGCCTCGATCTCCACCTGCTCGACATCCCATTTCGGCCGCCCCCCGGCATCGCGCTCCAGCCGCGCAATGGTCGCGTGCCCATTCCACGACCCGGAATGAAAATAAACCGTCCGCCCGATCCGGTGCACGAATCGCAGGTGATCGTGCGCGCCCACGAAGAGCGTTCCGTCCGGCACAACTCCCAGCATCGCACGGTCGGCGCGCAGTCCCGCATGGCTGAGCACGATCCTGACTGGCGCCGTCGCGAGCCGCGCGGCGAGATTTCGCTCCGCCCACGCCACCGGATCTTCGATTCCCAGCGCCGGCCGCACCGCCGCGCGATAGGTCGCGAGCTGGTCCGTCATCACGCCGGCGACCACGACCTCTTTGCTCCCCAGCTTCAGGCGCGTGGACGCCGCCGCCAACGCCTTCCCGGTTGTCCGGTCCACCGCGTTGCCACCGACCACCACCACGCCCGCCTCCCGCGCCCGCGCCACGGTCGCCGCCAGATCGAAAAACTCCGCCTCGTGGTTGCCGAGGTTGAGCACCGTCGGCCCGCGGAGCGCCAACGCCCGCAACATCGCGAAATCGATCGCACCGCCGCTCCGCGCGGCGACGACGCTCCCGCCCTCGAACACGTCGCCGTCGATCAGCACCGCCACCGGCACGCCCGGGTTCTCCGCCTTCACGCGATCGACCCGCGCCACGAATTGCGCCGTCCGTTCGTAAGCCGAATGCTGGTCCGCGATCGCCACGAAGATGGCCTCGGGCTTCCGGCCGGCGCCGAGCCCATGCGCCATCGTCAGCGCCAGGCCGGCCATGACCACGCCCGGTGAAAACTTATTCCCGATCCGCATACCAGTGCCTCCAAATGAACCGATCCGCGCGTTTTCGCCACAGCAAGTAGGTGAAGGGCATCGTCACCATCATGCGCAAAAAATGCCAGTCGCCGTAGCGGTCGAACTTCCGCGTCGAGGTGATCGTCCGCGCCGTCGGCACGCGCGCCAGGCGCCCGCTGCGGCGCGTCCGGCCCAGCCGTTTCAACCGATACAGGAAATCCACATCCTCGCCCGCCAGCACATCCTCGCGGTAACCCCCAACCGCCTCGAAATCCGCGCGCCGGCAGAACACGACCCCGCTCTCCACGTCGAACAGCCGAGCGACCGGGATCGCCACGATCATGGTCACGCGGATCGCGAAGGACATCCGTTCCATCTTCAGCCCCGTCGCGCCGACGGTCCAATCGGGCCGGTCCGCCACATCGCGGATTTCGTTGAACGTCTCCGGATGCACGATCGAGTCCGCATCGACAAAACAAAGGATTCGCCCCCGCGCCGCGCGCCCTGCGCCGTTGCGCGCCGCCCCGATGCAGCGCGTCGCGATGTCGACGACCCGCGCGCCAGACTCCCGTGCGAGGGTCGCGGTTGCGTCGGTCGAGCCGTTGTTGCCCACGATCACCTCGATCGCCTCCCGCCCGCCGCGATAACGTCCGCGTGCCACCTCGATGCTCCGCAACAGCCGCGGCAGCAGCACCGCCTCGTTGAAAGCGGGAATGGCGACGGAGAAATCGGTGATCGTCATCGCTGCCACGCTGCGTCTTCTGGCCAATCGCCTTCCGGCTGGCGAGACCACAACGCCCATCGCATCGCCCGTGGCCTGTCATGCCATCGGCCCGAATCATCCTGATGCCGTCAGTTGTAGGGCGGGGGCCATCCTGTGATTGGTTTCCCGCGTTGACCCGCACCGCAGCCGGAATACCTAGGACCTTTCCACACGTGAACCGGGTTCACATCAAGACCTACGGCTGCCAGATGAACGAGCGCGACAGCGAAGCGGTCGCGGCGATGCTGCGCGCCCGCGGCTATCGCATCGTGCCCGACGAGGACGACTGCGACATCCTTCTGCTCAACACCTGCTCCGTCCGCGACGCCGCCGAGCAAAAGGCGATCGGCAAGGCCGGCTACCTGCTCCAGCGCAAAAAAAAGCAGCCCGACTTCGTCCTCGGCATCCTCGGTTGCATGGCCCAGAACCGCGGCGCCTCGCTCCTCGACCAGCTCCCCGACGTCGACCTCATCATCGGCACGCAGAAATTCCACCAGGTCCCCGGCTATCTCGACAACCTCCGCGCCGCCCGCGACGCCGGCGCGCCCGTCGGCGAAACGATCGTCGACCTCGCCGAGGAGCCCGGTTCCCAGAACACAATTAAGGATCATCTCTTTCCGGCGGACGACCCGGACAGTAGCGCGGTGCTTCAGCCCGCGCTGGAAACGTCACAGTCGCGGGCT
>DASZPP010000224.1:0-12173 GCA_035549975.1 Opitutus sp. | reverse complement strand
GGAGCCGTGCGTCTGCGAACGGTGCCTCCGAACCAATCGGGCGATCGAACTGACGGCGGCAGGCGCGCACTTGCAAGCGTCGTGGTTTCGTCGATGCTGGCGAAGCATGTTCACCCGGCGGTTCCGCGTCTGGCTTCGATCCGCGATTCTGGCGCTGGCGGCAGCGAGTGCGCTGCGTGTTTCCGCTACCGACGATGACGCGTATCGCGGCGAGATCGAGGCGGCGCGCGCGGCGCGGGTGCAACAGCTCACCAAGCCGGATGGCTGGCTGACCCTGGTCGGCCTGGATTTCCTGAAAGCGGGGGCCAATTCGGTCGGGAGCGCGGCGGATAACGCGATCGTGATCGCGCGGGCGCCGGCCCATGTCGGCACGGTGATGCTCGGGACCGACGGGCGCACGGCGATCACCCTGAATCCTGCGGCGGGCGCGCGCGTTGATGGCGCGGAAGTTTTGAGCGCCGGACTGGAAAGCGACCTGAAGGGAGCGCCGACGATGGTCAGTTGCGGGACGATCAATTTTTATGTGATCGACCGTGACGGGCGGAAGGCGCTGCGCGTGAAGGACAGCGCGGCGGAACGGCGGACGAAGTTTGCGGGGCTCGACTATTTTCCGATCGATCCCTCGTGGCGGATCGAGGCGGACTGGGTCGCGTTCGAGCGGCCGAAGGAGGTGCCGATCGCGAATGTGCTCGGGCAGGTCGAGCCGGCGCTCGTGCCGGGCAAGGCGGTGTTTCGGCGCGACGGGAAAACCTTCGAGCTGCTGCCGATCATCGAGGGGCCGGACGAGCCGTTGTTCTTCGTTATCGCGGATGCGACCAGCGGGAAGGAGACGTATGGGGCGAGCCGGTTTCTCTATGCCGATCTGCCGCGCGACGGGAAGGTGATCCTCGATTTCAATCTCGCGCGAAATCCGCCGTGTGCGTTTTCACCGTATGCGACGTGCCCGCTGCCGCCGAAGGAAAACCGCCTGCCGATCGCCGTGACCGCGGGAGAAAAGAAATATCGCGGCGGCGGGGAATAACACGGCGCGGACTGACGCGGTGAGGTGCCGGCCGCGGAGAGACGGTCGCGTCCGGCCCGAGGATTGCGCGAGGACGACACGGCGGTCGTCGTTCCAATCCGGAACCGGCGCCAGACTACTTTCCGACTTCGAGGCCGAGACCGAGGTTGCGGAAATCGGACCAGCCTTCCCGACAGCCGCGGCGAAGCCAGCCGCCTTTCGCGTGCAACTCGGAGTAGGAGATCGCCAGCGCCATGTTGTGCTCGGGGTCGTCGAGCTCCACCAGCATGCCGCCGCCGTATTCGCTGTAGCCATGACTGCCGGCGCCGACAACGAGGCTGACCTCGCCGTGAACCTCCGGCCCCCGTCGCAACGAGACCGACGGCACCTCGCCGCCGGCATCCGGATAGCCGGCCGCCGCGAATGCCTGGCGCGGCGGGGGCATCAGACGCTGGACTTGCGCATCGAGGGCCGCGAGCTCGGCCGCGCTCAGCCGCGCGAGCCCGGCGGACTCCCGCTCGGTGGCAGCGAGGCGCTGGGAGAAACGGGCCGGGCGCGGTTCCTTGGTGACGATGTCGGCGCGGGCGACGTCGCGGCGCACGAGCGCGTCGAGCGACGCGATTTGGTCCGAGGACAGCCGGTTCAATCCGAGGTCGGCGAACTGCGAGGTGGAAAGGGTTTTCGAGAAACGGATGTCGTCCGCGGCGCAGGCGACGGTCGCCGAGGCGGCGGCGAGCGCGAGCAGGAACAGGCACGGACGAAATTTCATCGGCGGGAGATTAATGCTGAAGACGCTGGCGGACTCCAGCCGGTTCCGCGATATTTGAAAGCGAAGCGAAGGAAAGGAGCGACGTCACGACGCCGGCGCGGTGCCGAAGTGGGCGTGATGCGCCTCGTAGGCGGCGAGGTCGGCGAGCATGGCGTCGATCGTCGCGGCGAGCGGCTCGACTTGGACGAGGCCGGAGAAGACGGCCTTGTCGCCGATCTCGTCGGTGATGACGTAAGCGGGGCGCTGGTTGACCTGATGCGAGAAGAATTCCGCGGTGCTCGCCTCGACGCGCGCCTTGACGGCGGCGGATTCGGCGGCGGCGCGGAGTTTCGTCGGATCGAGTTTTCCGGCGCCGGCCTTCGTAGCGACTTCGACCGCGATATCAATCTCGCCGATTTTCACGCCGTTGCGCTCGGACGCGTTCGCGAGGGCGAGGCGGATTTCGTCGCCGGTGAAGCCGAAATCCTTCGCGGCTTCGGCGACGAAACTGGCGGCGGGATATTCCTGGCCGGCGGCGTAGGCGGGCTTCCACCAGCCGGAGTTGAGCATGAACGGCGAGCGGACGACCAGGCCGCTGCGGCGGTAAAACCAGTCGCATTGTTCGCGCGAGACGGGCCAGTCGGCGGCGTTCATCTTCGCGATTTTCCACTCGAAATCGACGCGGCCGGCGTAGCGTCTTTTCAGTTCGGCCCACGTGGGTTCGGACCAGAAACACCAGGACGACATGACCTCGAGGTAGTAGGTGATTTTCACGGCAGGAGCGGAGCTCGCAGGGCTTGGGGCGTCAACGAACGAAGCGGCCGGCAGCGGCACAGTGGACGTTGGGAGCGGCAGGCGCAGGCGCGTTACTTTTTCCGCTCGAAAAGTTTTTTCAGGCTTTCGCCGGCTTTCTTGGCGGCGTCGCCGGCGGCGGCGCCCATCGTCCCGCCGATCTTGCCGGCCGCCTGCGTGGTGGCGCTGATGACGCTGGTGGTGACGCTGCGCATGACGGCGAAGGCAAGCTGGCTGGAGGTGATGCCGCCTTCGTTCGTGCCGAGGTTGTTCAGCTCGATCGGCGGCAACGGCAGCGGCAGCGCGGCCACGCCGACGCCGACGGTGACCTTGCCGTTTTTCATCACGAAATGCTTCACCTCGAACTTGAGGGGCTGGCCGGTCTTGGTCCTGGCCTCGGCGTTCGAGCTGCTGGTGGCGGTCTCGATGTTCTTGAGCAGATCGCCGATGTTGCTGCTGACGACCTTCGTCTCGTAGAGGATTTCGGGTTGGTCGATTTCGATTTCGTCGACGACGATGTGATCGCCGAACACGGAGAACGGCTTCATCTCGACGTGAACCTTGCCGAGGTAAAACGCATTCGCGTTGGACCAGCCCTGGGGATTGCCGATGGCGAGACCGGAGAGCGTGCCGTGGCCGTCGAGCGGCGAGATTTGGGCGCCGGCGAGTTCCATTTTGGTGCCGGTGATTTTCGGGCCGATGGCGTTGACGCCGGCTTTGACGATCGAACCGAGAAAGAACGCGAGACAAAGGTAGGCGACGAGCAGAAGCGCGACGAGCGCGCCCAGGGTGATGAGCAGCTTCTTTTTCATGACGGGGGAATCGGAAGATGGGCGAGGAAACGGCGCGGCTCAACCACCGACTGTGAATCGGGCGGGATGGTCATTTCACGGAGCCGCGGCGCCCTCGCCGCGCAGTTCGGGCGAAAGCGCGGCGAGGGCGCCGCCGCTCGATCAGACCGCCGGTTTGCCGGCATGCGGAGAGGGCGAAATATCACGCCAAACAACCATCGCTTCACCGGCTCGCAAAAGTCCGCCGTGCGGCAAACCTTGAGCGCGTGGCCTCGGCGGCGACGGCGCCGATGATCACGAGGCCGGTGACAACGCGCTTGACCGGCTCGGAAACGCCGAGGTGCGCGAGACCCGATTCGAGCGTGGCGATGATCAACACGCCGACGAACGTCATCAGCATCGAGCCGCGTCCACCCATCAGGCTCGTGCCGCCGATGACGGCGGCAGCGATCGCGGAGAGTTCGAGGCCGGTGCCGCCATTCGGATCGGCGGCGCTCAGGCGCGCGATGTGACATAGCCCGCCGAGCGCGGCGAAGCCGCCAGAGAGCGCAAACACGACGGCGCGGACGCGCGACGGCGAGAGTCCGGCGAGGCGGGCCGCCTCCTCGTTCGTGCCGACGGCGACGACGTGCCGGCCGAACACGGTGCGCGTGAGCACGAAGTGCGCGGCGGCGGTGAGCGCGATCGCGAGTCCGAACGCGACCGAAACGCCCGTCCCGGGAATGGCCGCCTGAAGAAAATCGAGCCGCTCGCCGAGATAACGTGTTTGCGAATGCGTGATCAGATAGGCGAAGCCGCGGACGATTTCGAGCATGCCGAGCGTGACGATGAACGACGGCATGCGAAGCCAGTTGACGACGAGGCCGTTGAACAACCCGCAGGCGAGTCCGGCGCCAAGTCCAGCCAGCACGCCGATGAAAACCGGCGCGCCGAGGTCGATCACACATCCGCCGAAGGCCGCGCCGGCGAGCGCAGCGACGGAGCCGACGGAGAGATCGATGCCGCCGGCGACGAGGACGAATGTCATGCCGAGCGAGGCGAGCGCGAGCTGCGGGATGCGGTTCGCGATCGTGTCGAACGTCGGCGGCGACCAGAAGTGATCGCTCCACGCGCTGAACAGGCCGACCAGCAACGCGAGCAGCGCGGCGAAGAAGAGGAATTCGGAGTGGCGGTGCAGGCGGTGCATGACGGAGAAGGGAGGGTTGGTTTACGCGGCAGTGGTGCTGGCGAAACCGCGAAACGCCGCGGCCATGAAGGTGTCGGGGCGGAGGTCCGCCGCGGCGAATTCGGCGGTGATGCCGCCGTTCGACATCACGAGCACGCGGTGACAGAGCGTGGCGAGTTCCTCGTAGTCGCTGGAGGCGACGAGGATTGCCTCGCCCGCGGCGGCGCGTTCGGCGAGCAGCGCGTAGATGCGGCGCCGGGCGTCGACGTCGACGCCGCGGGTCGGCTCGTCGAGCAGCCAGATGCGGACCTCGCGGCCGAGCCAGCGGCCGACGACGAGTTTTTGCTGGTTGCCGCCGCTCAGCTCGGCGATCGGCTGCTCGGCGCTCGTGCAACGCACCGCGAGCGAGTCGACGACGCGCGACGTGGCGGCGGCTTCCGCGGTGCCATCGACCGCGCGCAGCCAGAGATGCCGCGAGGCGAGCCGGGCGAGGTTCGCGTTTTCACGGACCGAGCGCGGGGCGAGGATGCCGTGTTGCTTGCGGTCCTCGGGGACGAAGGCAAAGCCGGCGGCGACCGCGTCGGCGGGCGAGCGCGGTGCGAACGGGCGTCGGTCGGCGCCGAGGAACATTTCACCGCCGTCGCGACGGTCAGCGCCGTAGATGACGCGCAGCAGTTCGGTGCGACCCGCGCCGACGAGACCGCCGAGGCCGAGGATTTCGCCGGAGTGGAGTTCGAGCGAGACGTCGCGAACGGCGGTGCCGATGCGAACGGAGCGGAGTTGCAGCGCGAGTTGACCGGCGGCACTGCCGACGGCGGCGCGAGCGGCGGGCGCGGTTTTCGTTCCGGACATCAACTCGATGAGCCGGTCGTGGGTGGTGTCGGCAATCGGCAGCATGGCGACGAGCTGGCCGTCGCGGAGGACGCTGACGCGATCGGCGAGTCCGGCGAGTTCGTTGAGACGGTGGCTGATGTAGAGAACGGAAGTGCCGTGCGCCCGGAGTTCGGCGAGCAGGCGGAACAAAGTTTCGATCTCGCCTTGCGTGAGCGCGGCGGTCGGCTCGTCGAGAATCAGCAGGCGGCAGGACTGTGCGAGCCCGGCGGCGATCTCGACGAGTTGCTGGTGGCCGATGCCGAGCGCGGCGGCGGGCGTGTCGGGGTCGAGGTGCGTGAGCCCGACGCGGCCGAGCGCGAGGCGGGCACGCGACTGGAGCTCGCGACGGTTGACGATGACGCCGCCGCGGCGCGGAAGGTTGGAAAGGAAAAGATTCTCGGCGACGGAGAGCGTCGGCAGGACATTCAATTCCTGCAGCACCATCACGACGCCGGCGGCGGTCGCGGCGAGGCGAGTGGCGGGGCGATACGGCGCGCCGTCGAGCCGGAGTTCGCCGGCGTCGGCCGTTGCGATGCCGGCGATGATTTTCGAGAGGGTGGACTTGCCGGCGCCGTTGCCACCGACGAGTGCGTGGATTTCGCCGGGTGCGATTGTGAGGTCGAGGCGGCGCAGGACGCGATTGGCGCCGAACGATTTTTCGAGGGCCTGAATCGTGAGGCGGGGAGGCGGCATGACGGCGAAGGGTGTCAGGCCAGATGCCGCAAGGAGCCGCGGCGCCCTCGCCGCGGATGGCGGCTAAACGATGGCGAGGGCGCCGCGGCTCCATCGGACAACGGGTTCATCGGCTCCGTCTGCGACAGAATAGTCTGTCTCATCGCGTGATCACGTCGACGGGCGTGGAGCGGTTGGCGGTGTGCTTGGTTTTGAGGATTTCGAGTGCGGCTTCGATGCCGTAGGCGGCGAGTTGGTCGGCGTGCTGGTCGGCGGTGGCGACGACGGCGCCGGAAGCGATCAGCGGCTGCATGGCCTTGATGTTGTCGAAGCCGGCGATGAGCACCTTGCCTGCGCGGCCGGCGTCCTTGACGGCGGCGACGGCGCCGAGGGCCATGCTGTCGTTGGCGCAAAAGATCGCCTTCAACTCGGGGTGCGCGGTGAGCATCGCGCTGGCGACGGTGTTGGCGCGTTCCATTTCCCATTCGCCGCTTTGTTCGGAGACGAGGCTCAAGCCGGCTGCGTGGATCGCGTCCTCGAAACCGAGGCGGCGCTGGCGGCCGTTGTCGGCGGTCGGGAGGCCTTCGATGATCGCGACCGGATCGCCTTTCGCGAGGCGATGAGTGAGCACACGGCCGACGGCGGCGGCGCCGGCGCGGTTGTCGGGGCCGACGAAAGGAACCTGAATGCCGGCGTCGGCGAGGGCGGCAGGATCGAGGCGGTTGTCGATGTTGACGACAACGATGCCGGCGGACTGGGCGCGTTTGAGGACGGGCACGAGCGCCTTCGAATCGGCGGGCGCGATGACGATCGCGGCGACGCGCATCGCGATCATTTGCTCGACGAGCGAGACCTGCTCGGAGAGGTCGGTCTCGTTCTTGATGCCATTGACGATGAGGCTGTAGTCGGCGGCGTGTTGCGCCTGGTGGGCGCGGGCGCCGTCGGCCATCGTGGAGAAGAATTCGTTGGCGAGCGATTTCATCACGAGGGCGATGCGCGGCTTAGCGACGGCGGCGGGTGTGTCGTGGCGCGAGCAGCCGGCGGCGAGGGCGAGGATCGGGGCGAGCGGGAGAAAGACGAAACGGGGAAACGATTGCATCGGAAATGGGATTTCGGAGGTGGGAGCGCGGGAAATCGGCGGAGTGGAACGAGAAACGTGGTCACGGGCTCGGTTCGACGCAATCCGCTTGTCGGCGCCGGCGGGCGTCGGCAAGCGACGCCCCGACGCGGCGATCGACGGAAAAGTGAGAGGCGCGCTGTGATTGACGGTGAAATGCGCTTGTCAGGCTGTGAGCGGGCTCGTGTTTTCAGAGACACATGGCCCAAGCTTACACGGAAGTGAGCATCGAAACCTTTCATCCACCGAGTGTGTCGCCCGCAGTTCGTGGGTGGTTGGAGGAGATAACTTGCCGAACTGTCATCCCAAACGGGGCCAAGTCGCGAATTTGGTTCTGAGAAAGCTACACAGCCATGAAAACCCTCGACCGCCGAAGGCTGGACGTCATCGACAAGACGCGGAGCAACATCTTCGGCTGGCGCGGGCAATTCACACCGGAGTTTGTGGCTTATCTGCTGGATGAGGCCAACGAGGGCACGGGTCTGGTGATCGACCCGTTTTGTGGGAGCGGCACTGTCCTTCAGGAGTGCGCGGCTAGGAATCGCGCGGCGTGCGGCTTTGAAATAAATCCCGCGGCATACGCAATGTCGCGGTTTTTTACGCTCTCGCGGTTGTCGCACGATGAGCGGACGGCTTTGGCGGATCGTGTCGAGCGGCTCCTTCGGGGCGTGATCTCAGAGTTCGTGGATTTGCCACTGTTCAAGCCAGCAGAGGATTATCGAGGGCGGGCCTCCAATCTGCTGGATTTGGGGCGCGAGGTCTTCTCGCGAACGGAAAGCAAGTCGGAGACGTTGCTGGCATTGCTCACGTTGTTCGAGACGGAAGATTGCCGTCTGCCGAACCTGAATCAGGCCCTATTTACGGCGTTGGGGCGCATAAAGCGGCATTTGTTTGCTCTGACCAATTCAGCGGCGAGGCTGGAGGCCTCGCTCTGCGATGCGCGGCTCGTTCATCGCTACGTGCGCGCCGAAGCGGAACTCATCGTCACGAGCCCGCCCTACATCAACGTCTTCAATTACCATCAAAATCATCGAGCCATTCTGGAATTGCTCGGCTTCGATTTGCTGCACGTTGCGACGAGCGAGATTGGTTCGAATCGAAAGAATCGCGGGAATCGTTTTCGCACGGTGATTCAATATGCGCTCGATATGGAGGCGTGCGCCGAAAGTTTCGCGCTGAGTCTCAAATCGCACGGACAGTTGTTGCTGGTGGTGGGCCGCGAATCCAATGTGCGCGGCACTCCCATACCGAACTCCCGGCTGGTTGCGGAACTGGTGACGAGTCTTGGCGGTTTCGATCAAGAAGGCGCCTTCGAGCGGTGCTTCACGAATCGTTTCGGCACGTCCATTTACGAGGACGTGATGCTGTTTCGGCGGGTCAGCGGCCAGCCTGTGCCAGGCCCCGCTCGCGGCATTGCGCGGACGCTGCTCGAGGAACTGGATCAAGCGGCGAGAGGGGACGTCCGGGACGACATTCGCGACGCCATCGCTTGCTCCGAGGTCATAGAACCGTCGCCCATGTTCTGCCGAAACCCGCAACTCTGACCTATGCCCAACACTCCACACCTCGATAAATTGGACGCGGCGTGTCGCAACGTGAAATGTGAAGCCGCCGATGTGCGACTGATAGAGGAGGCCAAGGAACGCTACCGGGGTTGGAAGGCGGCGGAGCAGGCCCTCACCGCAACGGGCAAGCCGCGAGTGATCGAGATGACTCGCCTGCTGAATGAATACAAAGATTTCCTTGAGGTTGAGTTGATGGCGGCTCGCGGCTCGGCGTTCATCAAGCGCCAGAAAGGACAGCTCAAGCTGGACAATTCGGTGTTGGAGGAATTCCTGATTGACCTCACCCAGCCGACGATCCTCACGGGCCTTCCCGATTTCCCGCTGGCGGTCGGGCCGAACACTGCTTTCATGTCGTTATCATTTGCGCCTCCAGCGTTACGTGCTCTCAACGAAGCGCCCGTTGTCGCAGTGAAGGTGAAAGACCAGGACTTTATCCTCGGCAAAGAGATTCACTATCGCTTCTCCCCGGATCCGGCATTTGCGGCCGACAAAACGACCGCAGGATCGTTGTCGTTGGCCGTGTTGGCGGCGGAAACGAAAGTGAATCTGGACAAAACGATGTTCCAAGAGGCGGCGGGCACCGCATCGCGCCTGAAGCAGGGCTGTCCCCACTCACAATACTACATCCTCAATGAATATCTCGATATGGAGGCGGAAGATTGCCGGCTCGCCTCAATAGATAATGTGTTCCTCCTCCGCCACGCGAAGCGGTTGCCATTCGAGAAGCGCTCCGTGCTGACGGAGGTTCGCCGGCAGCACGAGAATTGTCCGATCGATGCCGAGGTGGTTTGGAAGTTCGTCGAAAAGATTCAGGCCTTCATCAACGCGGCTTGGTATGACCCGACAGCGGCGTTGCAGCGGGGTTCGTTCGTTTGACTGAGTTCACGAAGAATTCCAGGCGTGATCTCCTGCCAGTTTCTACTCCCTTACACCTTCAGTTCCGATTTATTCTCCACATGGCCCAAGCTTACACGGAAGCGAGCATCAAGACCCTCTCGTCGACCGAGCACATCCGCCTGCGCCCTGGCATGTATATCGGGCGGCTCGGCAACGGCAGTCACGCGGAGGACGGCATCTACGTTCTGCTGAAGGAGTCGATCGACAACTCGATCGACGAATTCACGATGGGGTTCGGCAAAAAGATCGAGATCGAGCTGAGCGAGCGGACGCTGCGCGTGCGCGACTACGGCCGCGGCATCCCGCTCGGCAAGGTGCTCGAGTGCGTGTCGATCATCAACACCGGCGCGAAATACGACAGCGAGACCTTCAAGAAAGCGGTCGGTTTGAACGGCGTCGGCCAGAAGGCGGTGAACGCGCTGTCGATCTTCTACCGGGCGCAGGCGTTCCGCGAGGGGCAGACGAAGCTGGTGGAATTTTCGCAAGGCAAGCTGAAGAAGGATGCGCGTGTCGTGAAGACGGACGAGCGGAACGGCACGCTGATCGAGTTCACGCCGGACGAGGCGCTGTTCGGGAGCGATTTCAAGTTTCGCACGGAGTTCATCGAGGATCTGCTGTGGAATTACGCGTTTTTGAATCGCGGATTGACGCTGACGTTCAACGGCAAGCCGTTCAAATCGGAGAACGGGCTCAAGGACCTGCTGCAGAAAAACCTGAGCGGCGAACCGCTTTATCCGATCGTGCACCTCGAGGGCGAGGACATCGAGGTGGCGTTCACGCACGGCGCGCACTACGGCGAGGAGTATTACTCGTTCGTGAACGGCCAGCACACGACGATGGGCGGGACGCACCTGGCGGCGTTTCGCGAGGCGCTGGTCGAAACGCTGCGGAATTTCTACAAGAAGGACTACGACGCGGCGGACGTGCGGCAGTCGATCGACGCGGCGGTGGCGGTGCGCGTGATGGAGCCGGTGTTCGAGTCGCAGACGAAGACGAAACTCGGCTCGACCAACATCGCGCCCGGCGGCGCGACGGTGCGGGAGTTCGTCGGCAAGTTCATGCAGCAGTCGCTCGATCCGTTTCTCCACAAGAATCGCGACGTGGCGGAGACGTTGAAATCGAAGATCGAGGAGAGCGAGCGCGAGCGGAAGGAACTGGCCGGCATCCGCAGCCTCGCGCGCGAGCGGGCGAAGAAAGCCTCGCTGCACAATCGCAAGCTGCGCGACTGCCGCCTCCACCTCGGCGACCGCAGCGAGCGCGCGGAGGAGAGCACGCTGTTCATCGTCGAGGGCGACAGCGCGGCGGGTTCGCTGACGTCGTGCCGGGACGTGCAGACGCAGGCGGTGTTCGCGTTGAAGGGCAAGCCGCTGAACACCTACGGACTCTCGAAGAAAGTGATCTACGAGAACGAGGAGTTTCACCTGCTGCAGTCGGCGCTGAACGTCGAGGACGGTTTCGATGGGCTGCGCTACAACAAGATCGTGATCGCGACGGACGCGGACGTGGACGGCATGCACATCCGGCTGCTGCTGATCTCGTTTTTCCTGCAATTTTTCCCGGACCTGATCCGCAACGGCCACCTCTTCATCCTCGACACGCCGCTCTTCCGCGTGCGCAACAAGAAGGAAACGATCTACTGCTACTCGGAGCAGGAGAAACAGGCGGCGGTGGCGAAACTCGGCGCGAGCCACGAGATCACGCGGTTCAAGGGGCTCGGCGAAATCTCGGCGGGCGAGTTCAAGGATTTCATCGGCGAAAAGATCCGCCTCGAGCCGGTGACGCTCGCGCACCTGGCGGACAGCGACCAGCTGCTGTCGTTTTACATGGGCAAGAACACGCCGGACCGGCAGGATTTCATCATCGGCAACCTGAAGGTCGAAAAGGACCTGGTGGAGGCATGAAGCGACGGCTGGTGATTCCGCTGCTCGCGCTGCTCGCCTTCGGGGGTGGATGCGCGACGCGGATCTCCGAGTATCGGGAGCCGCCGCCGCTCGCAGCGAATGAGCGCACAGCGCTGAATCTGCGGGTGTTCGACCGGGCGTGGACCCTCGTCGACGAGAAGTATTTCGACGCGCACTTCCGCGGCGTCGACTGGCGCGCCATGCGTGCACGCTACCGTCCGCAGGCGGCGCAGGCGGCGGACGACATCGCCCTCTACCACGTGTTGAACCGGATGTGCGGCGAACTGAAGGAGTCGCATCTCGCCGCGCTGGCGCCGCGCCGCGCGCACGAGATCGAGACGGAGCACCGGCCGGCGATCGGGATTCGCTGGCAGTTGATCGACGGGAAGCGCGTGGTGATGGACGTGGTGCCGGGCGGACCGGCGGACCGGGCGGGGGTGGAGCGCGGCTGGCTGCTGGTCTCACGCAACGGCGCGCCGCTGTCCGAGGGCGACACCTTCGTGGCGCACGTGGGGGAGGCGGTGACCTTTGGCTTTCTCGACCTGAAAAATCAACCGCGGTCATTCACGGTGGAGCCGCAGTTGATCAGCTTCGAGCAGCTCGAGACGCGCGAGTTGCCGGGCGGTTATGTTTATCTGCGTTTCGACAAGTT
>DASZPP010000223.1:0-8473 GCA_035549975.1 Opitutus sp. | reverse complement strand
CGTCGATGCCGATGTCCGAAACACGGACGGGCACTCGGTGATCGATGCGGCGTCAGGCACGCGGCTGAACCCGGCGGCGGATGTGGTGCTGGAGGATCACGTGTGGATGGGCCTCGGCTCGCACATTTTGAAAGGCGTGAGGGTTGGATCGCACACCATCGTCGCCGCCGGCTGCATCGTCGTAAGGGATGTGCCGCCGAACTCCATCGTCGCCGGCGTGCCGGCGCGGACGATTCGAACGGGCGTGACCTGGCACCGCCAGAGGCATTAACCGCCGCTTGTCAGCGCAGTGCTGTTCAGTCTTAATCAACCCGGTCATGAAAGCGTGGACATTCCCGACAATGTTGCTCGCGGCCACCGCGCTTCACGCGGCCGACGCGGCGCATCCGCCCGCGGCCCGCCCGCGGCTCACGCAGGAATTGCGGCAGCGGGCGGAGTCCATCGGCGGCGCCCACGGGAGTGCAATGGGCGGGAACAATGACCTGGTCACGCTGGCGCCGCTGGAGGTGACCCAGGCCTACCATCCGAAACCGCAGCGGGACGTGGTGACGGAGCATCCGTTCACCTGGACGAAGGGCGGCACGTTTTTGCGGCGGGACGGGAGCCGCTTCACAACCCTGTTGAAATTTCAGGCGAACCCGAACGATGACGGCTCGATCATCCTTAATTCGATGCCGAATGATCCCGGCTTCAATATCCTGAGCATCTTGTGGTGAGCCGTCCGGAGCGCGGATGACTCGGCCAAAAAAGAACCGCGCGGGCCGCTCCGCCGAAACGGAGCAACTCGCGCGGGAAGAAACAGAAGTCCGGAAGTGCTCAGGCCGCGGCCGGCAGGCCCGGTCCGTTCCGGTGGTGGCGGAAACGGCGATAACCCACGAGGCCCAGCAGCAGGAACGCTCCGCCGATCGCAAAGGCGGAGGTCTCCGGGATCGGCGTGAAGGTCACATAGACGTCGCCGCGCTGCACGCTGCTATCCTCGGGCACCTGGAAATCCGCGGGATCGAAATGCACGTGGAATTGCACGAGGTAGTTGTCGATCGTGACCGGAGCGGGCGAATTCCACGTCACGGAAAACACGTCAGGCACGCCGGCACCGGTGTTCACGGTGTGGTCGATGGAGAAGTTCAGCGTCGTGACCGAGAGATCCCCGACGGCCGGGCTGGTGAGATACAGGCCGAGATCGAACTTCGCCTCGGGCGCACCGGAGCCGATCAGCGTGCGGCCGTTATGGATGGTGAACAGGCCGACCTGGATCGGATCTCCCGATACGACGTTGGAGAAGTCGGTGTTGGTGAAGTCGATCATGCTCTGGGTCGAGCCGGTCGCCGGAATGCCCGTCGCGAAGTGAGCGGAGCTCCCGTCGGGGGCGTTGGTGACGCTGGTGTTGGCTTCTCCCAGGTCTTCGAAGGCCCCTTTGGTGTGCCCGCTCAACATGAGTTGGGCGTGCGCCAGAGAGACCGCTAGCGCCAGCCCGGAGGCTGTCGCGATGATTGAACGAATGCGCATGTGCATTGTGGTCGTTGTTTAGGTTTGTTAACAGACGTAACAGTGAGTTCGCCGCGCCCGGAAATGTCCGCAGCGCGACCCGAGCGTGTTGCCTAGGTTATTGCGAACAAGATAATTGCGTTCCGAAAAAGCCCCAACACCCCATCGGGGGATTGCTTACCGGCGCCGCCCGGGAACCGGCGGATAAATGCATGGTCGCGATGCGGCGATGAATCGAGGCGACGGCAATCGCGGACGGGAAAACGGTTTGGGCAGGCGGTGTTTTTTTGCGACTTCGCTCCGCGCGCTGGCGGCGACACTGATCGCGCTTTCGGCGGAGCTGGCGGCGGGAGCGCCCCGCGAAAGCGCGGCGGTGTTCGACGGGCCGCCCTGTCCTTACGAGGAGGTGATCGCGCGCGCGCCGGCCGGAGCGCCGCTGCGCAGCATCAGTGTCGAGGAGCGCGTCGGTGTCGCCCGCCATGACGAACTCGTGCGGGTGCCGCTTTTTTTTGCGCAGGGCGAGTGTCCGGTGCTCGACGACCTCGTGATCCTTCCGGCCGGAACCGCCGGCGAGCACACGCCGGTCCCGTGGCAGGCCGATGACATCCGCCGCGGGCCGGACGGTGGCATCAGCCGCGTCCATCTGTGGTTCGCAGTGGACCTTGCGCCCGACGAAAAGCGGCGCTTCGCACTCTACCGCCGGCCGGGCCATTCGCGCGCGCCGCTGGCACCGATGACAGCGACGACCGCGGCGGGCGAAATCAAATTCGAATTCGAACGCGGCTCGATCGCCTGGGGAATGGGCGGTGAGTTGCGGATGCTCGAGCTCGGCGATGCGTCGTGCGAATTCGACGACGCGGGAGCGCTGCCGGGCGCGGTGATCGCGTTTCCGCCGAAGGCCGGCGAGCCGGCGGCGCTCGTGCGGCTGGGCCGCGATTCGGCGGATCGCGACGCCGAATGGGAGACGGGGGCGCTGTTCAGTAAACTACGCGTGGATCTCAAGGGTCCGGACGGCGCGCATGTGATGGCGGAGTTTCGCGTGCCGCGCAGCGGCGACAACGTCAGCCTCACGACGGCATTGTTTCCCGGCGTGCGCTACGGTGGAACCGTGAAGGCGTTTTTCCTGATTTCCGGGACGCCGGCCGCCTCGTTGCGCGGCCGGTTGAAGGTGATGGAAATCCCGGCGGGGATTCGCGCAAGCCTGCGCGCCGAACAAGCCTACAAGGTGTCGGCGCTCGCCGGACCGGGCGCGCCGTCGGCGCTCCTCGCCATTCCCCTGGTGATCGGCGGCGGGAACGGCGTATGGCGGCTCGAGGACAGCGGGCAACTCGCCGTGCGCGGCGCGGAGAGGCTCGCGCGCGGCGGAGAAGGCGAAAAGAATACGCTGCACGCCTTCTGGAGCCAGGTGCGCTTCGTCCCGGCGGGGACGGGAAGCGCGGATGAGATGTGGCGGGTTTACCGGCGTCACGTGCAGCCGCTCACGGCGGTTGTCGACGAGCCCGGCGTCACGCGCGACGATCTGCATCGCGCGCTGCGGGCGGTCGCCGGAGACATGAAGGCGGTGGGCTGGCGGCAGGAAGCGGGGCGCGAGCTGCTGCTGGGACATTCGAAGGTGGCGGAAAAAATCCTGGAGCGCGCCGCGCACTCGAAGGAAGCCGATATGGATTACCTCGTGCGCGGGGCGCGCAGCGCGCGGGATCGGATCACGCAGCACGGCGAGCGGCCGGTGCGCGACGACGAGAAGGGGCGCGCTTACGGCCAGCTCGATCCCTACCATATCACTTACACGCAGAGCGTCGCCGCCGCGCTCGCGGTGTTGGAAAACGCGCCGGCCGGCGTGACGGCGGTCGACCTCGCGATGGCGCGGGGTGTGCGCGAGGTGGGCGGGAAAGTCGACCCGGCCGGCGATCCCTACATCGATTGTTTCAGCCGGACGCTGAACATGCAGATGGGGCCGATGCTGTTCGGCCTGACCGCGGGCGCCGCCGCCGGCGATTCGTCGCTGGTCCGGTTTTATCGCGATCTCGCGACGGCACCGCCGGAGCTCGCGATCTTCGGGCGCGGCCAGCGGCCCTACACCGGCGCGCCGACAAAAACCGCCGACGAGACGGATTTTCTCTACCAGGCGATCTGCGATTTCTGGCTGCGCACGGCGGAGCTGCTGGCGAACGAGGACCTGCAACTGCATCCGCTCGCCTATGGGCGCTACACCGATTGCATCGACGTGATGGCGGATGTGTACCACGGCCTCGGGCCACGGGACAAAGACGACGCCACCGACCGCGCGCGGGCGAATTTTTTTCGCGGGCAGGCCCACACGCACCGCTGGCTCGGCTGGTCGTGCGCACCGTTCATCCGGCTGCTGGAAGATCCAAAAGAAAACGCCTCGGTCGGCTTGACCGAGGCGGTGCGGTTTGCGCGGGCGATGAAGAAGCGCTGGAAGAACTGGCCGGACCTGACGTTCTACATCCTCGCGGACCTGCTGGTGCGCGACGGCCTCGCGCGCTACCGGCCGCCCGCGCTCCCGCCGCCGGTCGCGAATGTCGTCGTGCGCCGCACAGCCGAGGGAAACGATCTTTCGTGGGCCGCGGTGCCCGGCGCTGCGGCCTACCGTATCTATCGCGGCCGCGGGGCGGGCGGCCCGTATCGCTGGTTGAATTCGCCCTATGTCGAGAAACCGGAGCCGCCGCTGACGGCGACCCATTTTCATGACGGCGACCCGGGCGGCGGATCGACCTACGTGGTGCTGGCGGTCGATGCCGCCGGACGGGCCAGTGCGTGGCGCTGATTGGCGCGGTTGAGAGTCCGGCTATTCGAGAGCGTAGCGGCTCTTGAATTGATGTCGGTGAGGACGTGGCCGGAAGTGCGCCCGCACAAATTGCACAAACGAAAAAGCCGAGCGCCGCGCGAAGGTGACATTCGTCGTCCCCGCGAGGCTGTGGTCGTAGACGGCCTGATTGCGGAAGTTGCGATTGCGGTAGAAGACGACCTTCCGGCCCATGAGCGCGGCCGCGATGGCCGCCGGGGAGCGATCGGTGTGAATCTCGGAAAAGCGGGAGATGAAATCGAGCAGCGGCCCCGGCTCGCGCTCGGGCCCGAGCGCGGCGTCCTCGCGGGCGTCGAAGTCGCGCGGCACGCGATCGTAGGCGGCGTCGCGGTCGCAGCGAAAAATGCCCGCGCGGCCCTGTCCGTGCCGCGCGGCCCATGGGCTGACGTCGAGATGAAACGCGAGGTCGTGGCCGAGGAGCAGCGCCTTGGCGGAGGTGCGCAATTCGCGCAGCGCGTCGAGGCTTACCAACTCGCGGCAGAAGACCGTGAACTTCCGGTTCCACGTTTCGCTGAAGTCACGCACCGCGGGCGCATCGACATCGAAGGAGGTCGGCAGGATGACGACCTCGGCGAATCGATTCGTGATCGTGGACAGCCCGCGGCGGAACGCGCGGGACTCGCGGGCCAGGGGGCCCGCCCCGTAAACCAGGAGCACATCGCCCTCCATGCGGCTGAGATCGTCGCTCTCGAAAAAGCAGCGGCATTTCAGCCCGAGCGAGGCGAGCAACTGGCCGCCGCCCAGCAGCGAGATGCCGTCGCCGCGGTGCCCGTGATTCAGCAACGCGGCGATCTTGCGGCCGCGCATCTCGTCGAGCAGCTTCACGAGCGCACCGTTCAATGAGGAGGAGCGGACCATGCGCGGGGCGGTGAGGGGCGGATCAAGGGTGATGGTTGGTGACATGACGAAGTTCGAGGGCAGACGTAAAATCGCCGGCACAGCCGGGCTCTCGTCTGATAATTTCGAACTCCATCAGGTCATGATTCGCGGACGCAAAGTTCCCGGTTTTATCCGTCCGACTCCACGAAGGAACTATCGGGAGAATCGCGGGGGTGCTGCCGCCGGCGCCGGCGGTGAAAGCAACGCCCGGCCAGGCATATGCGCGCCGGCGTCTGGACCTGAGACAAACGGGCGCACGGTTTCCGCCAGGCTGCGCGCTGCGCGATTGATTTCGTAACGTGTTTCGAAAAGGTCGTGCGCTGCACTTTGCATGCTGCTGCGTCGATCTGGCGGAGTTGCCCGCCAGCGGTGCAGCAGCGCGACGGCGCCATCGACATCGTCCGTTGCCGCGAGCCCGGCGCCGGCGTCCACGATTTCTTTCCAGATATTGATCTGGCGCGAGATCAAGACCGGCGAGCCCACGGCGAGCGCTTCGACCACGGCGATGCCAAAATTCTCCTGGTGCGAGGGCAAAATGAAAGCTTCCGCCGCGCGCAGCGCGCCCCATTTGGCTGCGCCTTGCAGCATTCCCGGCCAGAACACGTGTGCGTTGGGCGGAAGGCGGCGAACCGCGGCGTCGAGCGACGAGCGGTAGTTTGGATCGGAACACGGACCGGCCAGCACGAGCGCGGGAAGTTGTGCATCGCCTTCGGCAGCGATGCGGGCGTAGGCGCGCAACAGGACGTCGACGCCTTTTTTCGGGTCGATGCGTCCGAGGAAAAGCCAGAACGGGCGTCCGCCGGGCGGCGCGACGCTGCGCCACTTCGCCAAATGCTGGTCCGCGTCCTCCGGATCCGGCGCGCTCGTTCCGTAGGCGACGACGCGCGTGGTGCAGCGATATGGCCGGAAAGTTTTTTCCGCGAGCCGGCGCTCTTCGTCGCAGGTGAAGCACACGGCCGCGGCGTCGCGCAACACCAGCCGCTCGCAGACCTGCCAGTAGGCCCATTTCTTGGCGTGCTTGAGCGGATGGGCCCGGCGGAACCATGGATCGAGCATCCCATGCGGGAAAACGAAATACGGGATTCCGCGGCCGCGCAGCGCGCGCCGCACGGCGCGACCGTGATATTGCCACAACCCGTGAACAAAGACGGCGTCGAATTCCGGCGCGTGTTCGCGCAGCCACGGTTCCAGCCGGCGCGAATAGGCGTAGCCGTTGCGCGCGGGACCGAGGGCATGAAGCGGCGCAGCCGGGGCGAACGACGCCGCCTCCGCCGGCGCGTCCATGCTCACGAAGGTCGTCTCGTGTCCCAACGCGGCGAGCGCGGGTGTGATGGCGCGCAAACCCGCGGCCGGCCCGCCGTGCCGCGGATCCAGCGTGGCGATGACGCGGAGAAATTTCATGCGGGAAGAGCGACGGCGCCGGTCCCGGCCAGCGCGGAATAGGCGGCGACGTAACGCTCGATCATCAACGCCGGCACCCATTCGCCGGCGCGGGCCAGGCCGCGGGCGGACATCTCGGTGCGCCGCGGCCAGGCGTCCGCGATGCAGCGGGCGGCACCGGCGGGATCCGCCGGATCGATGAAGCAGGCGGCATCGCCGCCGACTTCCGTCATCGGCGGGCGATCGGAGGTGAAGACCGGGCAACCGCAGGCCTGCGCCTCGGCGACGGGCCATCCGAAGCCTTCGTGCCACGAGGGAAAAATCAGCGCTTCGGCGAGCGAGTAGAGCGCCTCGAGCTGCGTCTCGGAAACGTTGGCGAGGTGAACGATGTCCGCGTCGAGGCCGAGCCGGTGCTGGAGCGCGCGAAGGTCGGGCGCGAGCGGCTTGCCGACCATCACCAGCCGGGGTGGCGGCGCGAGGCGGCGCCTGAGGCCGGCGTAGACATGCAGCAGCCCTTCGCGGTTTTTATACCATTGCCCGCCGCCGATGTTCAGGACGAAGCCGCGGCCGCTGTGCTCGAGCAGGCCGGGCGGAAGCTGCCGCTCGCGGAGCATCCGGCCGAGGACGAGGCGCGCCTGCGTCGGGCTCGCGCGATGATAGGGAAAATTCAGCGCGTGCGGAATGACGGCGAGCCGATGCGCCGGCACGCCGGCGAGACGCTGAAGCTCCACGGCGGTCTGCGCCGACGGGACGACGATGCGCGGCACGCGGGCGAGATTCGCGAGAATCCATTCCTGATAACGGCGGCCGAGCGCGCCGACGCGATGCTGGGAAAATTCACCGCGGGCGGAGCGGATTTGCAGGACATCATGACACGTCACGAGCAGCGGCCGGCCCGCGAAGAGCGGCGCGTAGACGGCGTTGGAATGATCGACGATGTGCACGACGGTGCGATCGGTGTCGCGAAGCCGCCGTCGGATGCGGCGGGGGAAGAGCACGAATTTGTCGAGGTAGCCGACGAATTTGGCGGGGCCCCGATAGCGGTAGCGCGGCAGCAATCGAACCAACTGCGGTTCGGGCGCCCAGGTGCTGACGTCGTGGCCCGCGCCACGCAGGCCGGAGGCGAGCAGGTTCGCGAAACGAAGCATGCTCTCCTGCCGGTCCGGTGCGAAGTTTCCGATGAGCAGGATCTTCATGGGAAATTTGCGGGAGGCGGATTCGTGGCGCGATGGGGCGTGATCCGGGCAGTCGACATCGGAGTGGATTCGCGGCTCAGTAACGCACGCGCACGGGTTCGGGCTCGACCGGCCCGATCGCGGTGTCGTCCTCGATCGCCGTTTCGCCGGAAGATTCGTCGTCATCCTCCTCTTCCGTGTCCTCGTTCAACGACGCGAGCAGCAGGCCGCTGCCGATGACGGCGAAGCCGAGGATCGTGGGCGGGGCCCACTGCGCGAGGGCGACGGGAAAACCGCAGGCGGCGAAGATCACGAGCGGGAGAAAATCGCGCTGGACGAGGAGGGCGTTCAGGCTCTTGAGCGCGAGCATGCCGGTCAGCGCGAGGCGAAAAACAATGAACGCGCCGCCGAGAAGCGGGCCGAGCTCGAGAAAGATTTTACCCCATTCGTCCTCGGCCAGGAGGAAGCCGAGGCGGCCGGCGAGCAGGCGCGCGCCGACGTTGGAGCCGACGCCGATGCCGTGTCCGAAGAACGGCGCCTCGGCCGCCCATTTGAACGGCTCGGTGAAACCATTGACGATGCGGTCGTAAATGCTGCCCCACGCGTCGCCCTGCGAGCCGACGGCGGCGGTTTCCCAGCGGGCCATGAAGGCTTCGCGGCCTTGCGAAAAGATCGGCAGGAACGAAACGGCGAGGCCGACGGCGCCGAGGACGAAGAGGACGCGGAA
>DASZPP010000222.1:0-2144 GCA_035549975.1 Opitutus sp. | reverse complement strand
AGGTCGATCGCCAAGAGGCCGTCGTCCTCCGGCGCCGCTTCCGCCCGCCATGCATCCGGCACGCCCGCGTAGCCGTAGCCCGGACGCTGGTCGGCGAGCCGCGAAAAGTTGAGCGAGACCGCATGGGTGCCCGTGCGATTGACCGCATACACGGGACGGTCGATCACGCGTTCGCGTCCGCTGTTGACGTCGACCACGCGGCTGATGAAGCGGCCGTCGCGGCGGTCATTGAAGATGATTTCCCCCGAACGGCCGCCGCCGAGCCACTGGAGCATGCAACCCTGCTGCCAGTTCCATGCGCGCGTCTCGGCGATCGGCTGCCACGCGTGGTTGTTGGCGCAATCGATCCGGCCGACGATCAGCGTGTCATCCGGCTCCGGCGGCCGGTCCATGAACGTCGCGCCGAGCCCGAGCAGCCAGCGACCCGAATCGTCCCACGGCGACTTGTCGTAATACCCGAAGAACGTGTGGAGTCGTCCGCGGGTGACGGCCTGCGCCGCGATGTTGGCGGTGGAGAAGCGGTCGGGGGTGACGGCCATGCGCGCACGAGGCCACGAGTCGCGGGATGCGCCAATTCACCTGCATCTAATACAAATAAGATGACCGCGATTCCGTCGCCGGCCGGGGGCGCCTCGGGAAGGCAAGGGGAAGCGCCCGGCGTATCGGCGTTCCTCGTGCGATCATCCCGGGTGCAGGAGGTTTTTCTTTTTCCGTGTGCACGGAACCCGGGCGCCGGCAGTTTATCTGAATAAGCCAACATCGCTTCGCATGACCGTTCCGCCCGACTTTACTCCGCTCGTCGCCCCTGTGGACCCTCCCCGCCCGACCCAGAAAGACGTCGCCCGCACCGCAGGCGTAACCCAGGCGACGGTGTCGCTCGCGTTGCGCAACCATCCCGAGGTCTCGGCGAAGACCCGCCACCGCATCCAGGCGATCGCGCAGCGGCTGGGCTACGCGCCGGATCCCTACCTCGCCGGCCTGTCCGCCTACCGCAAGACCCGGCGGCCCGCAAAATTCCAGGCGACGCTCGCGTGGCTCTCGAATTATCCGGCGGGCGAGAGCTGGCGGAATTTTCCCGCGTTTCGCGGCTACTTCGAGGGTGCCACGTCGCGGGCGCGCGAGCTCGGTTACCAGCTCGAGGAGTTCCGCCTGCATACGCCGGGCATGACGTGCGCGCGCATGGCCAACATCCTCGCCGCGCGGAACGTCAACGGCGTCCTGGTCGCGCCGCAGCCGCGCGCCGGCATGAAACTCGAGTTCGACTTCGGCCGCTTCTCCGCCGTGACGCTCGGCTACACGCTCGCGGAGCCGCAATTGCACGTGACCACGCTGCACATGTTCCGCTCGATGGAGACGGCCTTCCGGCGGCTGCTTGCCCTCGGCTACCGCCGGCCCGGGCTTGCGCTGGCGATCGAGAGCGACCGGCGCGCCGACCGCCAGTGGTCCGCGGCGTTCTGGACCGAACAGCAGGTGCTGCCGGCGGCGCAACGCATCCCGCTCCTGCTCGGCCAGCCGCTCGAGCGGCAGTCGTTTCTCGCCTGGTTCAAGAAGCACAAGCCCGATGTCGTCGTCGCCATCTGGCCGGAGGTTCTCGCGTGGCTCGTCGAGGCGGGGATCACCGTGCCGGAAACCGTCGGGCTCGCGCTCCTGACCGTGCCCGACGGCGGCGTGCTCTATTCCGGCATCTGGGAAAATCCGCAGGTGATCGGCGGCAAGGCCGTCGAGTTTCTCGTCGACCTCACGCATCGCAGCGAGCGCGGGCGCCCGGAAGTGCCGCTGACGATGCTCGTCGCCGGCACCTGGGTCGAGGGCAAGACCGTGCGCCCGCAAAAGTAGCGCGGCGATTCGGCCTGCCATGGAGCCGCGGCGCCCTCGCCGCGATCCGCTGCACAACCGCGGCGAGGGCGCCGCGGCTCCATCAGATTCTGGATCAGGCAAGCTGGACCGGTTTTCCGCTCCGCGCCGACTCCTGCAGCGCCAGCGCCGCCGCCAGCGACGCGCGCGCCTCGCGCAACGAGTGCGGCGACGGGCGTTTTTGCCGGATGCACGCGAAGAACTCGTCGAAGGCCCGCCCGTGATTTTTCACATCGTGGACCGGCACGATCTCGTCCGCCTTGGCGCCCTCCGCGCGAAAACGCAACACC
>DASZPP010000221.1:0-1770 GCA_035549975.1 Opitutus sp. | reverse complement strand
CTTATACCGGATGGCGGTGGGGGCGGGGACAAACCTCGGTCATCGCCGAAACCGGGTTGGCCGGGGTTTTGCCGGTAGCGTCGCGGAGCCCCGTGTCGCTCGACGACGCCGGTGGAAATTCACTTCAGCCGCAACCAAATTGCGCTCCGTAGCGTTTTCTTGATGAACGGTTATTGGAGGAGAGGCCGTGGACCAGGCACAGAAGCTGAGGGATCTCGCGAACTGGTACCGCGAGTTCGCCGAGCGGGCGGAAAACCCGGCGATATGGGATGCGCGGCTGCGCACCGCCGAGGATCTCGAACGCGAAGCCGGAAATCTCGAACACCGGTCCGCTCACCGCGTGACCGAGCCGTCGTAGTCACCTAAACCGGACTACGATCGGTACAAATCACGGTTTTTATCGGCACGCCCAGTGTGCTCGGGCGTGCCGAGATGGTGACGTTCAGCAACATAAACGGAAACGGCCAGCCGGCCCCCGGATGTTCCGCCGAGGACCGGCCGTATTGTGCCTGCGTCTGTGTGGGTGCTGCCTATTCCGCCGCCTGCCGCGCCGGCTCGACGAATTGCGACAGATAGCTGCCGCGCTTCAGCAGGTTCGCGCGGTACATCGCCTCGAACTCGGCCTCCGGGAAGGAATGCGTCGACGGCCGCGCCATCAGCGCCTGCGTCCAGGCGTGCAGCCGCGGATACTTCTCGATCTCGCCGATCTTCTTGATGCGATCGAGAAACAGGTAGCGCTGCAGGAACGGCGCGTAGGCGGCATCGACCAGCGAGTAATCCTTGCCGTTGAAGAACGGCCCGCTGCCCTGCGCCTCCAGCGCCTTTTCGAGCCGGCCGAACGCCTCGGGGATTTTGCCGATCGCCGCCTTGTACGCCTCCTCGGTCGCGGCATAGGCGCAACCGGTGACGCTCGACGCAAAGGTCGGCACATAGTCGGTCCATGCCCGGTTGACCGCGCGCTGCAACGGGTCGGCCGGATGCAGGCGCGGCGCGACGGTCTCGTCGAGGTATTCGTTGATCGCATTCGACTCGAACAGCGAGTCCTTGTCGTCGATGCGGATCACCGGAACCTTTTTGTGCGGCGAGATCGCCAGGAACCAGTCGGGCCGGTTGTCGGGCTCGATGTGGCGGAACTCGAACGGCGTGTTCTTTTCGCGCAGGATGATCGCCGAGCGCTGCACCCAGGGGCAGGTCTTGAAGCTCACGAGCATGTATTTCGCCATGATTTCCTCCCGCAAATCCGTTGAATGGCGCAGCATCGCATGCCCGCCGCGCGCCAACAAGCGCAGGGCTCAGCCGCCGGTCGCAAAGCCCGGATAGAGGGTCATCCCGCCATCGACAAACAGCGTCGTGCCGACGATGTAATCCGACGCGTCCGAAGCGAGCCACACGGTGGCCTGGGCGATGTCGTCGGGCTCGCCGATCCGTTCGTAGGGCACCAGCCTCATCAGCTCGGCATAGGCCGCGGGTGTGCTCCACGCCGCGGTGTTGATCGGCGTGCGGATCGCTCCCGGCGCGATCGCGTTGACGCGGATCCGCCGCGGCGCCAATTCCTGGGCGATCGACTGCATCATCAGCATCACGCCGCCCTTTGACGCGGCGTAATTGGCGTGGCCGCCCCACGGGATTTGCTGGTGCACCGAGCTCATGCAGATGAGCTTGCCCGCGGCGACGGAAACCGCGGGGTCGATGCCGCGGCGCAGGAACTCGCGGACGGCCGCGCGGGCGCAGAGAAACTGCCCGGTCAGGTTCACGCCGATCACCGTGTTC
>DASZPP010000220.1:0-9530 GCA_035549975.1 Opitutus sp. | reverse complement strand
TGCAGAGCAGCCTGTTTGAATTGTTCGCGCCGGCGAAGGGCGCGGCGCCGCGCGACGGGATCGTGTTCGAGCGGAGCCCGCGCGCGCGGCAATACCGGCTGACGTTGCGGCGGGACGGCACGGCGGTGGCGACGATTCCGGCGCGCGGCTCGGAACGCGAGGCGCGGCGGTTCGTGGAGCAGCACCGCGACTGGCTCGAGCGCGCACGGGAGCGGCAGGCGGCGCGGCCGCGCGGGGCGGAAGTGTGGGCCGTGGGGACGCGCGTGTTGTGGCGCGGCGAGCTGCGGGAGATCCGCGTGGCGAGCGGCGGCGGGCGTCCGCAGGTGTGCGTGGCGGCGGATGTGTTCCGGGTGGCGCGGCTCGACGGCGATTTGCGGCCGACGCTCGAGGCGCACTTTGCGCGGCGGGCGAAGATCGAGCTGCCGGCGCGCACGTGGGAGCTGGCGGCGCTGACCGGCGTGGACGTGAAGCAGGTGGTCGTGCGCAACCAGCGTTCGCGCTGGGGCTCGTGCTCGGCGAACGGCACGATCTCGCTGAACTGGCGGCTGGTGCAGACGCCGGACTTCGTGCGCGACTACATCCTTTACCACGAGCTGATGCACCTGCGGGAGATGAACCACTCGGCGCGCTTCTGGGCGCGGGTGGAGGAAGTGTGCCCCGGCTGGCGCGACGCGGAACGCTGGATCAAGCGCAATGGCTCGCTGGTGGGATTGTGAGCCGGGGCGTCAGCGGAAGTCGATCAGCTCGACGTCGAAGACCAGCGTGGCGCGCGGCGGGATGGTGCGGCCGTGGCCGGCGGTGCCGTAGGCGAGCCAGTAGGGGATGATGAGCGTGCGCTTCTCGCCCTTGTGCATCGTGAGGAAGGCTTCGTCCCAGCCCTTGATCACGGCGCCGGTGCCAACCTTGAAGGTGAACGGCACGCCGCGCTGGAACGAGCTGTCGAAACGCGTGCCGTCGAGCAGGCGGCCGTCGTAGTTCACGATCACCTCCTGGCCGAAATGCGGCGTGGCCTTGCCCGTGCCGTGGTCGCGCACGATGTAACGGAGCCCGGACGGCTCGAGGTGGGCGGTCGCGTAGTGCTGCCGGATGAAATCGGCGTCGGCCGCGGGGAGCTCGGGCGTGCCTTCGGACTCGAGGGCGGCGCGCATCGCGCTGTTGATCGGCTGGCCGGGATGTTTGCGGGCGAAGATGCCGGAGCGGACGACGAGGGCGATCGTCGCGAGAATGACGCCGAGCAGGAGGAGGTAGAAGAAACTGCGCATGACAATCGGCGCCACGTCTACGCGCAGGCTGGACGGTTGGCAAACCGAAGAAACGTTGCCAAACGGCGCGGGTTGGTTGTGGTGGCGGCCGTGCAAGCCGCCGCCCCCGAGACGAATGGTGCCGTTGCCGCCGTGGACGTGCGCGGCGTGGTGAAGCGGTATGGGAAGGTCGAGGCGCTGCGGGGCATCGAGTTCTCCGTGGCCGCGGGGGAGAAGTTCGCGCTGCTCGGTCCGAACGGCGCGGGGAAGACGACGCTGTTCTCGATTCTCGCGACGCTGCGCGCGCCGACGGAGGGCGCGGCGCGGGTGTTCGGGCTCGACGTGGTGCGGGAACGCGACGCGGTCCGGCGGACGATGGGCATCGTGTTCCAGGAACCGGCGATCGAGCAGCGGTTGAGCGGGCGCGAGAACCTCGTGCTGATGGGGCGGTTCTACGGGCTCGGCGGATCGGCGGCGAGGAAGCGGGCGGCGGAGATCATCGAGGATTTGCAGCTCGGCGAGGCGGCGGACCGGCCGGCGAAAACGCTGTCGGGCGGGCAGCGGCGCAAGCTCGAGCTCGCGCGGGCGCTCGTGATCGACCCGCGCATCCTCTTCCTCGACGAGGCGACGCTGGGGCTGGACGTGGATGCGCGGCGCGGGTTCTGGGGGCAGATCACGGCCCTGGCGGCGAGCGGACGCACGATCTTTTTCACGACGCACTACATGGAGGAGGCGGAGGTGGCGGACCGGATCGCGCTGATCGATCGCGGGCGGATCGTGGCGCTCGACACGCCGCGGGCGTTGAAGGCGCGGATCGGCGGCGGCGTGGTGCGGTTGAAGACCGATGACGACGCGAAGGCGCGGGGCTGGCTGGCGGAGCAGAAATTCGCGGCCGAGCCGGGCGACGGCGAGATCATGCTGGTGCACGCGGACCCGGCTGCGGCGCTGCCGGAGATCCTGCGGCATCTGCCGGTGAAGGTGCAGCGCGCCGAGGTGCACGAGCCGAGTCTCGAGGACGTGTTTTTGAAACTGACCGGCCGCGGGCTCGGCGGCGATGCCCCGGCGCCGAAGGGCGGCGGGAAGTGGCCGGGCGCGGGAGGTGCGCCATGATGCTGAAAGGAATCTATGCCGTGGTGGTGCTGGACCTGAAGCGGTTCTGGCTGGATCGCGCGCGGATCGCGATGGGCCTGCTGCAGCCGCTGCTGTATTTGTTCGTTTTGGGCGCGGGGATCGGGTCGACCACGCGCCTCGGCGGCGGGAATTACCAGCAGTTCATCTTCCCGGGAGTCATCGGGCTTTCGATGCTGTTCACGGCGACCTTCGCGGCGATCTCGATCGTGTTCGACCGGCAGATCGGGTTCTTCAAGTCGGTGCTGGTGGCGCCGGTGCCGCGGTCGGCGATCGCGATCGGCAAGGTCGCGTCGGGCGCGCTGCAGGCGGCGGTGCAGGGCGCGATCGTGATCCCGTTCGCGCCGTTGGTGGGCGTGCCGCTCACGCCGCTCGAAGTGGTGCTGCTGATCGGCGCGATGCTGCTGGCGAGCGCGACGTTTTCGGCGATCGGGCTGGCGTTCGCGGCGCGGTTCACGTCGGTGACGGTGTTTCCCGTCGTGAGCAACGCGGTGCTGCTGCCGATGTTTTTCCTGTCGGGCGCGCTCTATCCGCTGACGGCGGCGCCGCACTGGATGAAGGTGGCGGCGCATTTCGATCCGGTGGCGTATGCGATCGACCTCATGCGCGGCGGGCTGCTGGGAAAATACTTTTTCCCGGCGTGGCTCTCGATCGGGGCGATGGGGCTGGTGATCAGCGCGCTGACGTGGGAGGCGGTGCGCGTGCTGAACCGCGGCGAGGACGATTCGAGCCTGGGCGCGCCGGCGCTGTGGGGACGGAAGTGAAACGAGGCGCCTGTCTCGCGACGAGGCGAGGATGCGCACCGCGGTAGCGGCGGTCGTCCCGACCGCCAGGATCGAAAATGGCCCTCGAGACGACGGCCGCTACCTTCAAGCCACCGGGGAAAGTTTTCGCACCAGCCGCGTCAGAGTCCGTAGGTGATCGTGCGCGCGCCGGCGATGCCGGCGATCGTGATGGTGATGCCCTGCGTGTAGGCGGACGGGTAGGTTTCGTTGGCGACGAGGTTGATCGCCTTCACGTAGTTGGTGGAGCCGACGAGGTTGTCATAGGCGACGGTGCTGACGCCCTGCTCCATCATGTATTGGTCGGCGGCGGCGGCGAGCTGGCGGGCGTTGTTGAGGACGGCCTTGTCCTGCGAGGAGCGGCGGACTTTCTGGAATCCAGGAATCGCCAGCGCGGCGAGGATGCCGATGATGACGACGACGATCATGATTTCGACGAGGGTGAAGCCGGAACGCGCAGAAGTCTTCATGGGGGAAAGGGCGGGGCGGACGCGGACAGCCAATCACATCGCCGCGGTGATGCAGCACCAATGCGTCGCGGGGCTTGTAGAAATCTTCTGAATTTTCCCCGTCAAAAAAACGTCACGCGGCGGAACCGCGCCGCTATTTTTTCGCCAGCAGATCGAGCGCGGCCGCCGTCATCGCGGTCACGCCGGTCTTGATCGTGGGTTCCGGCACGGGCGCGAACCTGCTCGAATGCAGCGAGGGCAGCGGCACGCCCGTGCGCTCGCTTTCCGCGATTTTTTCCGGCGCGACGGCGCCGACGCGGAACAGGCAGATGGGAACATGCTCGGCCGTGCGGCCGAAGCGGCTGAAATCCTCGCCGGCCATCTCGGGCTTGAACGGCACGACGTGGCCGGCGCCGAGCCACGCGACGAACGCGCCGTGGAGCCGCCCGGCGAGCGCGGGATCGTTGTAGGTGGCGGGCGTGGGCTGGTCGCCTTGCGGATTGACGACCGGCATGAGGTCCTCGGGCAGGCCGGCGGCGATCGCTTCGCCGCGACAGATGCGCTTGATCGCCTCGATCGTATGGGCGCGCACCTCGTCGGTGTAGGAGCGGAGCGTGAGGAGGAGTTTGACCTCGTCGGGAATGACATTGGCTTTGGCGCCGCCGTGGATCGCGCCGACGGTGACGACGCAGGGGTCGGTGGGCGCGGTCTCGCGGCTGACGATCGTCTGCAGCGCGAGCACGATGCGGGCGGCGAGGACGACGGGATCCTTCGTCGCCTGCGGATAAGCCCCGTGGCCGCCGCGGCCGCGGACGGTGATCTCGACCCAGTCGACGTTGGCCATGACATAGCCGCCGGAGACGGCGACGGTGCCGACGGGCAGCGTGGCGCTGTCATGTTCGGCGATGGCGAAATCGGGTTTCGGGAATTTCCGGTAGAGGCCCGCATCGAGCATCGCGCTGGCGCCGAGGCCGCGCTCCTCGGCCGGCTGGCCGAGGAGGACGAGCGTGCCGGACCAGCGGTCGCGCAGGGCGGCGAGCTCGCGCGCGGTGCCGGTGAGGATGGTCATGTGGACATCGTGGCCGCAGGCGTGCATCACGGGGACCTCCTTGCCGTCGGGATCCGTCGCGCGGGCGGTGCTCGCGTAGGGCAGGCCCGTCTCCTCGGCGACCGGGAGCGCATCGAGGTCGGTGCGGATGAGCAGGGTGGGGCCGGGGCCGTTTTTCAGGACGGCGACGACGCCGTGACCGCCGAAGTTTTCGGTGACCTCGTAGCCGGCGTCGCGGAGGGCGGCGGAAAGTTTTTGTGCCGTGCGCGTTTCCTGGAGCGAGAGTTCGGGGTGGGCGTGGAGGTCCTTGTAGAAGGCATCGAGTGACGGGTAATCGGCCGCGAGCTTTTGGGCGACGAGCTCGTGGAGCGTCGCCGCGGTGGCGAGCAGCGGGGAAAACAGGAGGGGAAGGAGGAACGGGCGCGGGTTCATTGAGGTTCGAATTTGAAGATGAGGTCGTCGAGGACGGCGTCGGTGAAGTATTTGATTTCGTCGGCGCGGGTGACGGGCTGGCCGGGCGAGGCGGATTTTCGCATTTCGGCGGTGACGGCGGCGGCCTCGCCGCGGGCGGCGTCGACGAACGACTGCTTCGCGCGGTGGAGGGAACCGTCGCGCGTGAAGTCGGTGACGGAGCCGGCGCGGCCCATGAAGCGTTGCACGTGGGCGTCGCCGATCCAGAGGCCCCACTGGTCGAGGTCGGCGAAATACGCGGCGAGAATGCCGTCCTGCGCGAGGCCGAGCTGGCGGGCGAGGGTGCCGGTGAAATTGCCGGGGCGCTGGCCGGGCGAGGCGGGCGTGAATTTCGCAAAGAGCCGCGCGTAGAGCTTCACGCCGGTGGCGCGTTCGAAGTTGGCGAGCTTGAAGTTGAAATTCTTCGCGCGCGGCGGATCCGTGGGGATGAGATGGTCGGGATCGTCGAAGTGCGCCGTCGGGCCGGGCGCCGCCTTCGCGAGAGCGTCGGCGGGCGAGTCGGCGGGCGAGGAGTATTTTTTTGCACGGGCGCGGAGCGCGTCGAAGGAGGCCCGGTCGGCGCGAAAGGATTGCGCGGCGGCGCCGAGGCGGAGGATTTTGATCGTGAAGGATTCGTCCGGCTGGATGACCGGGAGGAGATCGGCGCCACGCACAGTCCGGCCGAAGACGGAGTGGAGGTAGTTGAGGCGGTTTGTGTCGCGGAGGGTGAGGAAGAACTCGCACCCGTTGGTGTCGGGGCCGGCGTTGGCCATCGAGAGGATGCCCGCGCGATCATGGCGCAGGCCGGGAACGAATTCGTCGGGAAAGCTGTGGGGGATCGGCGTGTCGCCCGTGTCGGCGAGGCCGGGATTGCCGCTCTGGATGACGAAGTTGGGCACGACGCGATACCATTTGAGTCCGGTGTAGAACGGATGGCCGTCGCGCGGCGCGAGCGTGCCCTCGACGAGGCCGACGAAGTTCGTGACCATGAGGGGCGCGCGCCGGTAAAGGAGCTCGCAGATGACCGGGCCGTGCGGGGTGTCAAACTCGGCGTAGAGGCCGTTGGGAAGCGGTGCCGACGGCGCGGCGGGCGACACGGCGCCGAACGCACAAGCGGCGGCGAGCAACGCGGGAAGGGGGAACCGGCGCATGGGGCGAGGTTGCGAATTTTTGCGGCGAGGGCGAGGCGAAGAATCGACGCGGGGCGGCCGGCGATTCTGCACTTTCGTCAACCGCGATGCGGGCTAGGATGCGCGCGCATGAAACCAACATGGCGGATGATCGCGGCATTGGCGGTGGCGTTCGCACCGGCGCTGCGAGCGGCGGCACCGGACGCGGATCAGATGATGGCGCCGGCGACGGCGCGGGGCGGGCACTTCGTAGCGGCGGCGGCGTTTGACTGGCGAAAGATCCTGCCGGCGCCGCCTGCCGAGGGATCGCTCGCGGGGCGCGCGGATTTGGAGACGGTGCTGCGCGTGCAGGAAGCGCGCACGCCGGAGCAGGTGGCCTGGGCGCAGTTCATCGAGCACGACGACCTGTTCAAGAATTCGCGCGTGCTCGGCGCGTGGTTCACGCGGGAGAACCTGCCGTTCACCGCGAAGTTTTTTCATGCGATCGACGAGGACGGCGGGGCGGCGGTGCACGGGATCAAGGAGATTCACCCGCGGCGGCGTCCGCCCTTCGCGGATGCGCGCGTGCACCCGTGCGTCGAGCTCGAGCGGACCCATTCCTACCCGAGCGGCCATGCGTCGCAGGCGTGGATGTGGGCGGTGCTGCTCGGGGAGATTTTTCCGGAAAAGCGGACGGAGCTGTATGAGCGTGCGCGGGCGGTGATGTGGGGGCGCGTGATCGGCGGCGTGCATTATCCGACCGACACGGTGGGCGGTGAGATCGCGGGCCGGACGATTGCGGAGAAGATGTTGACGAACCCGGCGGTCCGCGCGGCGATCGCGCGATGTCGGGCGGAGGCGCGGCCGTTTCTGCTGAAGAAGGCGGCGTGAGCAAAGGCGAACAGGCCTTCGCGCGGAGGGAAGACGCGGGAACGACTGTCACGTATTACGTGACACTTTGCCTTATGCCGGATTGGAAGGTGTCACTCAATACGTGACACTCGCTCTGGAGGACAGGTGGGGTGAGCGGGGCGGCTCGGGGCGGAAAAAAGGGGGAGGCGTGCAAATCGGGACGCGGGGAGGCGGACGGGGCCATGGCGTTGGGATCGCACGCGGCGGGGGGGCGGCGCGGGAGGGGCAAACCCGCCGCTCACGCAGGGGGCCGCGAGGCGATCGCGGCTCCAGTCATGCATGAGACCGGCGCGGGCGGATTTCCGCGTGGACGCGGGCTGGCGAGGAAGTGATGGTGACGGGCGTGCTGGTCCTCAACACGCTTGCGCCGGTTTTCCTGCTGATCGCGATCGGGGCGTGGCTGCAACGCAGCGGGTTCGTGTCGGCGGGGTTCTTGAAGGAGGCGAACCGGCTGACCTACTGGCTGGGGCTGCCGGCGCTCGTGTTCTCGGAGCTGGCGGACTCGTTTCATCACGCGGCCGGCGCGCAGTTGATGCTGCTGGCGACGGTGGCGGCGACGGCGCTGGCGATCGTGGTGGCGTATGCGACGGCGGTGGCATTACGCGTGCCGGGCTCGGCGCTGGGGACGTTTGTGCAGGGAGCGGTGCGGGGGAATCTGGCGTTTGTCGGGCTGCCGGTGATCTTCGCGATGCCGGACACGGTGCTCGCGGGCGGCGTGTCGGCGCGCGCGGCGGCGATCGTGGTGGTCGGGCCGATGATGGTGGCGAACAACGTGGTCGCCGTTGTCGTGCTGTTGCTGAGCCAGCACCGGCTCGGCTGGGCGATGGTGCGGCCGTTTGTGCGGCAGTTGCTCACGACGCCGCCGCTGCTCGCGACGATCGCGGGCATCGGGTTTGCGATGGCGGGCTGGACGCTGCCGCGGGCGGTGGACAAGGCGTTCGGCGCGCTCGGCGAGATGGCGCTGCCGCTGGGATTGCTGGGCGTCGGCGGGTCGCTGGTGATGGCGAAATGGAGCACCGTCGGTCGCGGGGCATGGGGCGCGGCGTGGTTGAAAACCGCGGTCGGGCCGGCGCTGGGCTGGGCGGTCGCGCGGGCGATTGGGCTGGGTGCGATGGAGACGAAGATGGTGATGATCTTCATGGCGACGCCGACCGCGGTGGTCTCGTATGTGATGGCGCTTGAGCTGAAGGGCGACGAGACGCTCGCCTCGGGCGCGATCGTGTTGAGCGTGATGATGTCGATCGCGGCGCTGGCGGTGGTGGTGGGATTTTTTTAGAGCGGATTCAGAAAAACTGTTGCCGCGTCACGCGGGCAGCGTGCTCGCTGCGCTCGCGCGGGCGGATCCACGGCCGCCGATTGATTTGATCCGCCGTGGGTGCGAAGAAAACGCGAAGGAAAAAAAGCGCGGTGAGGGCACCGCGCCCCCAATGGGATGGCCGGAAGCGGGCGGGCGAGGCGCGTCAGGGGACGGCCCAGTTTTTCGCGCGCTCGACGGCGCGGCGCCAGTCGCGTTGCAGGCGGGCGGTGGCGGTGCGCGTGGATCGCGGGCGGAAGGTGCGCTCGACGCCCCAGAGCTTCGCGATTTCGGCGCGATCTTTCCAGAAGCCGACGGCGAGGCCGGCGAGGTAGGCGGCGCCGAGCGCGGTGGTTTCGGTGGTGCGCGGGCGGATGACGGGGACGCGGAGCAGGTCGGCCTGGAATTGCATGAGCGCGTCGTTGACGGTGGCGCCGCCGTCCACGCGCAGTTCGCGGAGGCGGAGATGCGCGTCGGCCTCCATGGCGCCGAGGAGGTCGGCGCTCTGGCAGGCGATGCTTTCGATCGCGGCGCGGGCGAGGTGCGCGGCGGTGGTGCCGCGCGTGAGGCCGAGGATCGCGCCGCGTGCGGCGGCGTCCCAATGCGGCGCGCCGAGTCCGGCGAAAGCGGGGACGAGGTAAACGCCGCCGTTGTCGGCGGCCCGCGCGGCGAGCGGCTCGACATCGGCGGAGCGCGCGATCAGGCCGAGGCCGTCGCGGAGCCATTGCACGACGGCGCCGCCGATGAAGACGCTGCCTTCGAGTGCGTATTCGAGCGGGGCGTGGCGGGAAAGCTTCCACGCGATCGTGGTGAGGAGCTGGTGTTTCGAGGCGACGGGTTTTTCGCCGGTGTGAAGGAGCAGGAAGCAGCCGGTGCCGTAGGTGTTCTTGGCCATGCCGGGCCGGAAGCAGGCCTGGCCGAAGAGCGCGGCCTGCTGGTCGCCGGCGAGGCCGGCGATGGGAACGCCGCGAAGCGCGGGCAACGTGGCGACCTCGCCGAGGATTTCGCTGCTGGGGCGGACGGCGGGAAGGACTTCGCGCGGGATGCGGAGGGCGCGGAGCAGATCGTCGTCCCAGTCGCCGGTGCGCAGGTTGAGCAGGAGCGTGCGCGAGGCGTT
>DASZPP010000219.1:0-6956 GCA_035549975.1 Opitutus sp. | reverse complement strand
CATGAGCTGCCGGCGGACTTCCTCGGCCGGTGTCGCTTCGTCGACGACGAGCGCGAGGTCGCGGAGCGCCGCGGGATACAGGCTGAAATCCCGATAACGCCAGCGTGTGGCCTCCGCGCCCAGTTTTTCCGGGACGATCGCGAACAGACCGGCATGGACTTTGCCCTCGACCCCGTGGCTTTTCACGAAGGCCAGGTTCATCAATCCGCCGTTGGCCAGCCAGCCGCGATCGAGGTCGCCCTTCGCGGCGAAATGCCCCGCCTGCCAGCCCGTCGGAACGAAGTCCGGCGGGAGTTCGGGTTGGCGCGCCAGGTCGACGCCCGCGGCGGCGGCGAGCGCGTCGAGGTGATGTTTCACCGTGTAGAAATCGGCCGGCTCGCGCTGCTTCCAGCGGCGATCCGCGTCCTCGCTGATGATGAACCCGACGGCGGCGCATTCGAACACCCGGCCCTTCCATTCGACGAAGATGCGGCCGGTTTCACAGAGCCGCGAAACCGGCACGCCGCGGGACTGGTTGAGCCGGAGCGCATCGAGCAGCCCCGTCAGCAGATTCGGGCGCAGATGGGACTGGTCCTCGGTAAAGGGATTGGACAGCGCGAGCACCGCTCCCGGCGCGGGTGCGATCCAGGCCGCCACTTCTTTTTCCGGGCGCAGCGTGTAGTTCACGCACTCGTGGAAATCGTGGCCGACGAGATAGTCCGTCACGCGACGGTTGAAGAGAACGACCGGATGATCGTCGGCGATCAGCGCCGGCGTGATGACCGGCGAGGCCGGGATTTTTTCCGTGCCGTAAAGCCGCAGCACTTCCTCGACGAGGTCGATCGGACGGTCGAGATCGTCGCGCCAGCTCGGGATGGAAACGGTCCACGCGGGACCGCGGTCCCCGGCCGGCTCCTCGCGCGCGACCGTGAGCTCGAGCGATTCGAGCGCCGCCTTCATCTCGTCCGCCGGAATCTCGAAGCCGATGCGATCGCAAATGTAGCGGTGCGTGACGGTGATTTCGCGCTGCCACGGCACGTCGCCGCCGATCCTGTAAACCGGGCCGGCGACTTTGCCGCCAGCGGTTGCGATGATGAGATCGATCGCACGCCACGCGGCATCGAGCGACGCGTGCGGGTCGACGCCGCGCTCGTAACGATAGGACGAGTCCGACGCGAGGCCGAGCTTGCGAGAGGTCGCGCGCGTCGAGCGACGGTTGAAGATCGCGCATTCGAGCACGAGGTCGGTCGTGTCGTCGCTCACGCCGGAATTTTCGCCGCCCATGATGCCGGCGATCACGACGGGTTTGGTCGCGTCGGCGATGACGAGCATCTGGCTCGTCAGCGTGCGGTCCTTGTCGTCGAGCGTTTTGATTTTCTCCCCGTCCCGCGCGCGGCGGACGATGATCTCGGCGCCGCCGAGTTTCCTCGCGTCGAACGCATGGAGCGGCTGGCCGGTTTCGAGCATCACGTAGTTGCCGACGTCGACGACGTTGTTGATCGGGCGCAGGCCGACGGCGGCGAGTCGCTGCTGCATCCACGCGGGGCTCGGGCCGATCTTGATGCCGGTGACAATGTGCGCGGTGTAGAGCAGGCAGTCCTCGGGGGAATCGACGCGGACGCCCTTGAGCAGGTCGGCGCGTTGCGGCACCTCGCCGTGAAAACCGCCCGTGAATTTCTGGTCGGGATAACGGAGCGGCAGCTTGAACCACGCGGCGAGCTCGCGCGCGACGCCGAGGTGCGAAAGGCAGTCGGGGCGGTTCGGCGTGACCTCGATGTCGAAGACGGTGTCGCCGGGCGGGAGCACGTCGTTGATCGGCGTGCCGAGCGCGGGCCGGCCGTCGAGCAGCAGCAAGCCCCCGTGCTCCGTGCCGAGGCCGAGTTCGTCGGGCGCGCACATCATGCCGTCGGAGAGCTGGCCGCGGATCTTCGCCTGCTTGATTTCAAAATTGCCCGGCAGGATCGCGCCGGGCAGCGCGACGGGCACGCGGTGGCCGGCATCGCAGTTGCTCGCGCCGCAGACGATCGTCTTCACGCCGCCGGCCGGGCCGACGTCGACGGTGCAGACGGAAAGCTTGTCGGCATTCGGGTGTTTCGCGCGCGTGAGGATTTCGCCGACGACGACGTTCGAAAGCTTCGGCGCGCCGGTCGAGTGGACGGACTCGACCTCGAGACCGAGAAACGTGATCGCGCGCATGATCTCCTCGGCGGAAGCGTCGAGCGCCACGTAGTCCTTCAACCAATTAAGAGAGATTTTCACGGAAAGATTTTGAAACGCGGAGGACGCGGAGAATGCGGAGGATTTCTTCGCGTCCTCCGCGATCTTCGCGTTTCAATTCATCAGGCGAATTGTTTCAGGAAGCGGAGATCGTTCTGGTAGAAATAGCGGATGTCATCGATGCCATAGAGGAGCATCGCGAGGCGCTCGAGGCCCATGCCGAAGGCGTAGCCGGACCAGACGTCGGGATCGTAGCCGACTGCGCTGAACACCGCCGGATCGACCATGCCGCAGCCGCCGATCTCGATCCATTCCTTCTTCACCTTCGGCAGGTGCTTCGCACTCAAGTCGACCTCGAAGCTCGGCTCGGTGTAGCTGAAGTAGTGCGGACGGAAACGCGTCTTCGCGTCCTGGCCGAGGAGCGAGGCGAAGATGTAGTCGAGCAGCGCCTTCAGGTCGCGCACGGTGACGTGCCGGTCGACGTAAAGGCACTCGATCTGGTGAAAATTCGCGGAGTGCGTCGCGTCGGTCGTGTCGCGGCGGAAGGCGCGGCCCGGCGAGACGATGCGGATCGGCGGCGGCGTCTGCAGCATCGTGCGGATCTGCACGGAGGACGTGTGCGTGCGCAGGAGGTATTTTTCACCGGGGACTTTTTTCGAGACGTTGGCGAACTCCGCGGCCGCGGGAAAATAGAACGTGTCCTGCGGATCGCGCGCAGGGTGATCGATGGAGGTGTTGAGGGCGTCGAAGCAGTAATACTCCGTCTCGACCTCGGGTCCGTCGGCGACGCTGAAGCCGGCCTTGCGCAGGATCCGGCACATCTCCTCGCGCACGAGCGTGAGCGGATGGCAGGTGCCCGGGCCGGGATCGGGCGACGGCAGCGTGGGATCGACGGCCGGGCCGAGCTGCGCCTGGAGCTCGTGCGTTTCGATCGCGCGCAACGCTTCGTCGAGGAGCGCCTGCAGGCGGGTTTTCGCCTCGTTGACGAGCTTGCCGACGACGGGCTTCTGCTCCTTCGGCAGCGCGCCCATCTGTTTCATCAGCGCGGTGAGCTCGCCGTGCGGGCCGACGTAACGGGCCTTGGCGGCCTCGAACTCGGGGCGCGTTTTCAGCGCGGGCAGTTCGGCCTGCGCCTTGGCGACGAGAGCGGTGAGTTGGTCCTGCATGGAATTAAGAATCAGCCACGGATTTCACAGATGGGCACGGATAATACTCCAATTCAAAATCCGTGTTCATTCGTGTGATCCGTGGCAAAAAAGAAGGACGAGCCCCGGTCGAGGCCCGTCCTCCGAAAGAGTCCGATGTGGAGGCGAGCCTTGGCCCGGCTCGCGTTGAAACCGTAGCGCAGGCGTCTCGCCTGCATCGGTCGAAGGAGCAGGCGGGGACGCCTGCGCTACTTGGCGGCGCTGGCCTTGGTTTTCAACGCGTCCTGGGCTTGTTTGACCAGCGCGTTAAACGCCACCTCGTCGCGAATCGCGAGGTCGCTGAGGACCTTGCGATCGAGCGTGATGTTCGCGGCCTTCAGCCCCTCGATGAAGCGGCTGTAGCTGATGCCGGCGTTGCGGCAGGCGGCGTTGAGCCGGACGATCCAGAGCGCACGGAAGTCGCCCTTCTTCTTCCGGCGGGCGGCGTAGGAATACTGCCACGCATGCTGGACGGCTTCCTTCGCATAGCGAAAGAGCTTCGATTTGTTGCCGAAATAGCCCTTGGCGTATTTCAGCACTTTCTTGCGGCGCTTGCGCGACGCGGGGGAGTTGGTTGCACGAGCCATGTTGGATTTTCCTTTGGTGGTTGATCGCCGGCGGGTCGGCTTTGGTTTTCACCCGCCGGGCGAGATGAGGTTGTTGCGCGGCGATCAGAGGCCGAACGGCAGGGCGCGTTTGAGCGGTGCCGCATGGCCTTCGGCCACGAGCTTGTCCTTGGTGGCACGACGCTTGGACTTCGTGCTCTTGGCGGACAGCAGGTGACGGAAGCCGGGCGTGCGGCGCACAAGCTTCCCGCGGGCGGTCAGCTTGAAGCGCTTGGCGATGGACTTCTTGGTCTTTTGCATGACAGAGCGGTCCAAAACAGAGAAGCCCCGCACGCCTGTAAAGGGTAAACCTGGAACCGGTTCAAAAATCCTGCAATCCCCCTTCGCCTCGCCCGCGCGCGGACTCGAGAAGCCCCAGCACCTCGCCGGCGAGATAAATCGAGCCAGCTACGACAATAACGTCACCCGGCCCGCCCGCTACACAGACGCCCGGCGCCGGAAAAAGCCGCTCGAGCGTGTCGGCGGCCACGCGGCCCCGAAACTCCGGCGGAACGACCGATTCGAGCTGGGCATGACTGCTCGCGCGCGCCTGCGACGGAACGACGAAATGGATTTCGCGCGCGTGCCGGCAGATCGCCGCGACGATCGGGCGCGCACGATCGAGCCCGAGCACACCACAGATCACGACCGGCGCGCGGCCGGTTGCGGCGGCGAGCTGCGCGAGGTTCGCGTCGAGCACGGTCGCGCCCTCGGCGTTGTGCGATGAGTCGAGAATCAGCGTGCGGTCAGCCAAATCGATCCGCTGCCAGCGCGCCGGCCAGTCGACGGTGCGGAGCGCACTCGTGACCAAGTCATCCGCGATCCTCCAGCGCGACGGCAGCGCGCGCGCCGCGAGCGTGGCGGTCGCGGCGTTCCAACGCTGATAATCGCCCGCGAGGTTGGTGCGCGGATAGCGGGCAAGGTCGCCGCCGAATTCGTGCCGGACCGAGATGATCGGCGCGGCACGTTCGCCGGCGATCCGGCGAATGACGGCTTCGGCCTCGTCCGGCAGGCGCCCGAGCACGAGCGGCCGGTGGGGCTTGATGATGCCGGCCTTCTCGGCCGCGATCGCGGCAAGCGTGCTGCCGAGGACGTCGGCATGATCGAGTCCGATGGAGGTAATCACGCTGACCTCGGGCGTCACGATATTGGTCGCGTCGAGCCGGCCGCCGAGCCCGACCTCGAGGACGGCGACGTCGCAGCGAGCCTGCGCGAAGTGGGCGAAGGCCATCGCCGTCATCGTTTCAAAATAAGTCAGGTTTTCGGCGTCGGCGAGGGGTCGCAGCTCGCGGGCATACGCGACGATCTCGCCCTCGGAGAGAAGACGCCGATCCACCTGGATTCGCTCGCCGAGCCGGACGAGATGCGGCGAGGTGTAGAGCCCGACGCGCCAGCCGGCGGCGCGCAGGATCGCCTCGAGCATCGCGGACACGGAACCCTTGCCGTTGGTGCCGGCGATGTGAATCGACGGGACCGCCTGGTGTGGATCGCCGAGCGCAGCGGCAACCCGGCGCATGCGGTCGAGGCCGGGCGCGTAGCCGCGCGACTTGAGGGCGTAGAGATACGCCTGGGTGTCGGCGTAGGTTTTCATTTTTTCGCCGCAGTGGCCCGCAGCGCATCGTCCCAGGCCGCATGGAAGGCGCGAATGCGCGGGTGCGCCGCGGAATCGAGCGAGCGGAGGAGCGTGCGGTCGTCGGCGGACCAGATTTCACGGACGGGCGTGATGCCGCGGACGGCGTTGCCCACGAGAATCGCGTCGGCGGCGAGAAGCTCGTCGAGCGGAGCGCGGCGCGGCATCGCGGGCAGGCCGCAATTTTCGCGCAGCCATTCGAGGCAGGTGCCGGCGATCGCGCCGAGCGAGGGGTCGGGATAACGCAACTCGCCGCCCGCGAGCCACGCGATGTTCTGGCACGGCGTCTCGACGACGCAGCGGCCCTCGCGCGAGAGGAACAGGCCTTCGTCGGCCGGCCCGCCGGTGCGGCGCGCCAGCTCGCCGGCGCCAAGCAGCGCGTTGGCGTAATTCAGGCTTTTGGGGCGCGGGATGAATTCGCCGTTGTCGCGGGCGAGGGCGAGCACGCGGAGGCTGATTCCCTCGGGCGGCGCCGCGGGCGGAAGCGGGCGAAGCACGAGAAATTCCGACGGCGCCGCGCGCGTTCCCGCGGTGATCGTGTAGCGAAAAACCGCATCGCTCGACGAAGCACTGGCGAGGAGCTGCGCCACGGTCGCGCCCAGCCGCGCCGAATCCGCCGCCAGAAAATGCGGTGGGATCGCGAGGCCCGCGGTCGCGCAGGCCTGCGTCAGCCGCCGCCGGTGGTAGTTCCAATGATGCGGCCGTCCGCCGCTGGTGCGGAAGGTCTCGAAAAAACCCAGCCCGAAAAGCACGCCGCGATCGTCGATCGGCAAGCGCGCCGCGGCGGCGGAAACGAGTTCACCGTTGAAATAAACGAGCGGGACGGACTCAGGCATGGTGGAGCGGAGCGGGAGCGTTGTCAGGCGACGCCTGCGAGCCGGCGCGGGCGCGCACGGTGGTTTCGGCGGCGGCGAGGGCGTCCCAGAGCGCCCGGGCCTTGCGGAGGGATTCGTCGAGTTCGCGCGCGGGCAGCGAATCGGCGACGATGCCGGCGCCGGCCTGGACGTGGGCGATGCCGGACTGCAGGAGCATGGAGCGGATGACGATGTTCATTTCCATCGCGCCGCCGTAGCTGATCCAGCCGAGCGCGCCGGTGTAGAAACCACGGCCGACGGGCTCGAGTTCCTCGATGATCTCCATCGTGCGGATTTTCGGGCAGCCGGTGATCGTGCCGCCGGGAAACATCGCGCGAAACACGTCGGCCCACGTCCGGCCCGCGGCGAGCCGGCCCTCGACCTCCGAGACGATGTGCATGACGTGCGAGTAGCGCTCGAGCGCCATGAACTCGCCCACGCGAACGCTGCCGAAGGCGGCGACGCGGCCGAGGTCGTTGCGGATGAG